>JACSRF010000059.1 GCA_014879875.1 Anaerolinea sp. | reverse complement strand
GGAGTGCGCATCCTCAGATGCGCATCTGAGGATGCGCACTCCTCTCACCCCCATTTATTGAGATGATACGTTTTTTTCAGGGCACTCAAAGTTGATTGGAGCGAAGATGAACATTCAGAAGTCTGTAGAACTATTCGCTGAAGCGCAAGAACTGCTGCCGGGCGGCGTGGATTCGCCGGTGCGGGCGTTTCGGGCGGTGGGTGGGCAGCCCATTTTTATTGATCATGCAGCGGGCGCGTATCTGTTTGACGTGGATGGCAACCGCTACATTGATTATGTGCTTTCGTGGGGGCCGCTGATTTTAGGGCACGCGCATCCCCAGGTGGTGGCGGCGCTGCAAGCGGCAGCTGCGCGCGGCACAAGCTATGGCGCGCCCAGCCCGTTAGAGAATGAACTGGCGCGGCAGGTGATGGCCCTTATGCCCAACATCGAAATGGTGCGCTTTGTCAATTCCGGTACGGAGGCAACGATGAGCGCCCTGCGGCTGGCGCGGGCCTGCACCGGGCGCAGCAAAATTGTTAAATTCGAGGGCAACTATCACGGGCACGCCGATATGCTGCTGGTGCAGGCCGGGTCGGGCGTGGCGACGTTGGGGCTGCCCGATTCCCCCGGCGTCCCGGCAGCGGCAACGGCCGATACCCTCACCGCCCCCTACAACGACATCGAAGCGGTACGCCAATTGTTTGACCAATTTCCTGGCCAGATTGCGGCCGTGATTGTGGAACCGGTGGCCGGAAATATGGGCATGGTGGCCCCGCTGGATGGCTTCTTGGCCGGGCTGCGTGACGTGACCGCCAGCGATGGGGCGCTGCTCATCTTTGACGAGGTGATGACCGGCTTCCGCGTGCATCCTGGCGGAGCACAAACGTTGTATGGCATCAAGCCAGACATCACTGCGCTGGGCAAAGTGATAGGCGGCGGGCTACCGGTGGGAGCGTATGGTGGCCGGCGCGACATCATGCAGATGGTGGCCCCGCTTGGCCCGATGTACCAGGCCGGCACCTTATCTGGCAACCCATTGGCGATGACGGCCGGGATTGAGACGCTGAAGATATTGCAGCAGCCAGGCGTATGGAATAAATTGGAGGCTGCCGGGGCACAGCTGATGGACGGGCTGGCAAATGCGGCCAGCAAAGCGGGCGTACCCATCCAGCAAAATCGCATTGGCACGATGTTCGGCCTTTTCTTTGCCGCAGCGCCGGTGACGAATTGGGCGACGGCGAGCAAAGCGGATACCAAACGATTTGCCCGCTATTTCCAGGGGATGTTGGCGAATGGGGTTTACGTGGCCCCGTCACAGTTTGAGGCGGGTTTTTTAAGTGTGGCCCACGGCCCGGCCGAAATCTCGGCGACGGTAGCAGCGGCAGAAAAGGCGTTTGCCCTGGCAAGATGAAACGCAATCGCTTAATCGCAAACGGCCGTCATCACCCTCCCGGCCATCTCCCTTGCCTGCTGAATACAGTCCGGTACGGCCAGCCCACGATAGGCGCTGCCCGTGACGTAAAATGGGGCGGGCAGCAGCCGTTCAATCGCCGCCACCCGCGCCAGGTGGCCTACGTCCGCCTGCGGATAGCTGTCTGGCCAGCGCGCCAGCCGATAATCCAGCGGTTCCGTCTTGATTTGCAATAAATCGGCCAATTCTTCCTGCACAATGGGCAGCAAGTCACTCTCCGGCATCGTCACGGTCGCCGGCAGACCGCCGCCGATGAAGACGCGCAGCAGGGCATACCCCTCCGGCGCGCGCCCCGGCACTTTGGCCGAGGTCCAGGTTACGGCGTCAATGCGCCGTTTTTCGCGGCGCGGAATCATCAGGCCGCGAATTGGGGCGGTGTGGGCGACCGCTTCGGCCGGGTAGGCCAGAGAGATGGTACCGATGTGGGCGTGGCGAATTTGGGCCAGTTGCGTGGCGGCTTCGGGGGCAACGGCCGTCACCAGTTTCGCCGCCACGTTGGCTGGGGTGGTGATGATCACCGCGTCGGCTGTGAGGGATTCGCCGCCGGCCAGATGGAGGACGGCCGTTCCCTCTGCTGTCCTTTCCAGACCCACCACCACCGCATTCAGGCGCAAATCAGCCTGCAACTGGGCCGTCAGCGCCGTGATCAGCACTTCCGCCCCTGGCGTGAAGCCGAGGAAACGGAAGGGGGGCGCGGCGGGAGATTGGGCGGCGCGGCGGCGGGCGCGCATGTGGCGGATGCTGCCCCGCACCAGGCTGCCATGCGCCTCCAACTCGCGCATAATCGGCGACGTCACTAAAATGCTTTGCGTCTCCGGGTCGCTGTTGTAGATACCGCCCAACACCGGCCCGATGAACTTCTCCAACGCCTCCCGTCCCAGGCGGCGCGTCACAAAATCGGCCAGCGACTCATCGGCGCCGTCTCGTTTGGGCGGGATGAATGGCTCGGCCAACATGCGCAGCTTGCCGCGCCAGGTGAGCAGGTCGCTTTTGATGAACGCGCCGGGCGAGAGTGGCAGCGGCCGGAGACGGCCGTCATCCAGGACGTAAGTCCCCGCGGCCTCGTTGCCGGGATTCATCGCCAGGGCTTCCAGGCCCAATTCGCGCGTCAACTGCCAGGCGGCCGGCTTGCGCGTCACAAACGATTCTGGCCCGGCGTCTACGATGAATTGACCGCCGTTTGGCGCGGGCATGGTTTGGGTGAGGACTTTGCCACCCAAACGGCCGTCGGCCTCCAGCACCGTCAGGCGAACCCGTTCGCCCGCTTGCTGCTGCAATTCCCAGGCGGCGCTGAGGCCGCTAATGCCGCCGCCGATGATCAGAATGTGGGGAGTGTTTGGCATAGTTGGTTGGTTGGATAGTTGGTTGGTTGTTGAAATAATCTTGGCTCTACAGGATTTCATGGGGTTCGGCGTGACATGTGACGAGTGATGCGTGTGGTCTCTCTGGTCA
>JACSRF010000354.1 GCA_014879875.1 Anaerolinea sp. | reverse complement strand
CCACCACCGCCAACAATGCCGGCTTGGGGTATCCCATCACCACCACCTTTCCCGAATCCATTACCGTAGACACCCCAGAGCAATACCACTTCCACACGCGCACCAACCTGTGGGACAATTACCCCAACGAACCAGACGCCTGGTATATGGACCACTTACAAAAAACCACGCAGCCCACCTTAGCGCGTACTTATATCATCAACTTACCAAACCCTTCTTCGACTGGCCCGGATGCGCATCTAGTCGCCGAAATTACCGTGCGCGACACGCCCGTTATTGACAATATTGAGCAAAATCACATCGGTCGTGTCGCCATTAACGACTCAGCATTTGGCGAAAAACAGTGGCCGCGCGTGCAAAGAAACGTCAACGTTACCGGCACCGTACCGATCACGGCGCTGCTCAACGGCGACAATACCTTCCGCTACACGTCAGCAACCACCAGCACAACAGCAGCAAGCGAGATAATTTATCTGAACCGCATCACCGTTGATTATCTGCGCCAACTGATCGCCACAGACAACCAGCTTATCTACCAGATGGACAGCGGCGCGCAGCACGAATTTCACGTTGCCGGTTTTACTGAGGGCAGCGCGGCGAATGCCCTGGTGTGGGATATCAGCCAGCCCAATTTGCCGGTGCAAATTAACATGACCGGCAATATCAGCCCAACCGGGGCGCTTGAATATACTTACAAAATTGGGCGAGCGCACGGTGGCGCAGTGCAGATGATCGCCACAACAACCGGCAGCCTGCTGACCCCCGCAGCTATTTCTGCGTACACCCCACCCAACTTAAATCCAGCCGGCGGTGGCGCCGCCTGGGTCGCCATCAGCCACGCCGATTTTTTAACAGAAGCAGCCCGGTTGGCTGCACACCGCGCCAGCCCCACCTTTTCTAATTTGAGTACGCAAGTCGTAGATATTCAAGACGTCATTAATCAATATGGCTATGGCCTGCCATTACCGCAGGCGATTCATCATTACCTGGCCTATGCGTTGGGCAGTTGGGCAATTCCGCCCAGGTACGTCACGATCTTTGGCGACGCCACGTTTAACCCGCTGCACTTGCCCTGTTTAGCAAGATGCGATCCCAACTTTAATCAGAATGTGCCGCAATATGTGCCTGCTGATTTAATCTTCAAGGATATTCACCAGGGGTTAATCCCTTCAGACCATACCCTCGTAATGATCAGCGGAGACGATTTGATACCCGACATGGCTGTTGGCCGTATTGCCGCCGAGACGCTTGTGCAGGCAACGGCCGTTGTAGACAAAATTATTCTCTACGAAACACAGCAGCTCAGCCCGGCAGCACGTGGCTACCACGACAACATCCTCTTTGTCGCCGACATGACCGACGAAGCAGGTAACTTTTGCCACGAAAACGACCTGATGGGGCAGATGCTGCCCGCCAGCTTTAACCAGCAGCATCTTTGCCTGCCAGAACGCACAGCAGAAGCAGTCAGTGTCCTCAGGTCAGACATGCAAGCAGCGATTAACTTGAATGGGGTTGGGCTGTTAAATTATCGTGGGCATGGGAGTCTTAATTATTGGATCAAGGGGACCATCCATCCGCTCACAGCCACCGATACCGACTTTTGGTTCAACACTGATAAACCCACCATCATCCTCAGCGCCGACTGCCTGGATGGCTACTTCGCCTATCCCGGCGTCACTGGCCTGGGCGAAGCGTTCCTAAAACTCAACGATCCCATATTTGCCCATAGTGGCTCGGTCGCCCATTGGTCGTCAACCGGCCTGGGCACAACCTTTGAACATACAGCGCTGCTGCGCGGCTTTTATACCGGGCTGTTCCAAAATGGTCTCACCGCCATTGGCGATGCCGTTGTCTATGCCAAAACCCTCTATTGGCTGTCCGGATTCTATCCTGATGCCGAAATGTACAGCTTCACCTTACAAGGCGACCCGGCCATGCAGTTGTATCGCCCTGATTTGAGTTTGCAAAAAACGGCCGTTACCGGCAGCGTCGAACCAGGTGATACAGCCACATTTGCCTTGCAAGTTGCCAACAACGGCCTTTATCCTGCCTACACCACCATTACCGACACGCTGCCCACCCCATTGAGCTTCATTAATGCGACGGCCACGGTGTCCTTTACCCATACCACCATTGCCAACCAGGTGGTATTCAACTTATTGGAACCATTAACCGAAGGGTCATCAGCAACCATCACCATCCATACCCAGGTAGCCGCAGACAGCCCCATCGGCGCCATGACAAACAGCGCAGTTGCCTGGAACCCTGGTCTTGATCTCAATTTGAACGATAATACAGACACAGCAAACATATTTATCTTTACCGTAACGTACCGCAATTATCTTCCACTGCTGCGCCAACCATAATTGTTCATTTGCAGAGGAGACGACATGCGCGGTAGGTACCACCATGAATGAAAACTTGTAGTCCGAACATCCCTGTTCGGACATCGAACAGGGATGTTCGATTTACGAAGGAGACAACACGCGAATGTATCGAACCTTACGGCCGTTTTGGCCGGCGCTCATGATGCTGTGCGTCTGGATCTCATTGACGCCCGCACAAGCCCAAGATGAGTCACCTGTCAATGTCACCTTATCATCCTTTGCCGTTTTCCCACTAGATAACGCTGTACGGATTGAATGGGCCACCGATACCGAAATTGACCTGGCCGGTTTTTTCTTACAACGAGCAGAGAATAGCGGCCCATTTATTGGCCTGGATAACATTGGCTTTATACCGGGAACGGGTGGCGACGTCACGGGTGATAATTACATGGCTGTTGATAATACGGCCGTTAACGGCAGCACCTACACGTACAAACTCTTTGAACTGGAGACCAACGGCAACGAGCGCGCACTAGCCGAAGAAACAGTCACCCTCACCGGCCCGCCCCCCACCCCGGCCCC
>JACSRF010000060.1 GCA_014879875.1 Anaerolinea sp. | reverse complement strand
ACCGTGAACCGTGAACCGTGAACCGTAAACCGTGAACCGTAAACCGTGAACCGTAATCGGATAACGGATTACGGACAACGGATAACGGACAACGGACAACGGATAACGGATTACGGATAACGGAATACGAACAATAAACCATGAACAAACCTATCCTCATCATCGGCGCGGGCATCGGTGGGTTGAGCGCGGCCATACGGCTGGCGGCGGCCGGGCGGCGCGTCATTATGTATGAAAAGAACGCCCAGGTGGGCGGTAAAATGGCGCAAATTGTGGCCGATGGTTTCCGTTGGGATACCGGTCCGTCAGTGATTACCATGCGCCACGTGCTTGAGGAGCTTTTCAGCGCTGCCGGGCGCAGGCTGGACGATTACCTGACCCTGCTGCCGGTGGAGCCGCTCACCCGTTACTTTTACCCGGATGGCTTTGTGTTCGACGCTACCCGCGACCTGGCGCAGATGGCCGCGCAAATTGCGCAGTTAGACGGGCGCGACGTGGAAGGCTACCTGGCGTATCTGGCCTACGCGGCGCGCATTCACCGCATCACCGGCCCGGTGTTCATCTATGACCAACCGCCAACGCCGCGCAGCTTTTTGCGCGTGCCGGTTCGTGAATGGTTTCAGGTGGATGGCACGCGCACGATGGCGCAGGCCATTAACGGCTTTGTCAAATCACCACACTTGCGCCAACTACTCGGCCGTTTTGCCACCTACGTCGGCGCCAGCCCCTATCTCGCGCCCGCCACCCTCAACGTCATCGCTCACGTTGAGCTAACCGGCGGCGTTTGGTATCCGCAGGGGGGCATTTACCAGATCGCCGCGGCGCTGGAGCGCCTGGCGCGCGAATTGGGCGTGGAAATCGTTACCGGCGTGGGCGTGCGCCGCATTTTGGTGCGCATGGGGCGGGTGGTGGGCGCGACGCTGACCGATGACACCGTGGTGGCAACGGACATTGTATTGAGCAACCTGGACGTGACCACCACCTACCGGCAGCTTTTGCCGGGGCACGCTTATCGCCCGCCGTTGGAACCGTCTTGTTCCGGCTTCATCATGCTGCTGGGCGTGCGCGGCGAAACGCCGGGGTTGGCGCACCACAACATCTTTTTCAGCCGTGACTACCCGGCGGAGTTCGACGCTATTTTCCGTCAGGGCATGCCACCGGATGACCCGACCATTTACGTCGCTATTACCAGCAAAACGGACCCCGACCACGCACCGCCAGGTCATGAAAACTGGTTTGTGCTGGTGAATGCGCCGTCGTTGGGCGACAGGTATGACTGGGAAACGAAGGGAGCGGCTTATCGGGACGTGGCGCTGGCGCGGCTGGCGGACCATGGGGTGGACATTGGCGCGCGCATTGTGGCCGAGCGCATCTGGACGCCGCAGGATTTAGAGCGGCACACGGGGGCGTGGCGCGGCGCGTTGTATGGGCAGTCGTCGCACGGTAAGCTGGCTGCTTTCAAACGGCCGCACAACCGGGCGCAGGATGTGCGCGGCCTCTATTTTGCGGGTGGTACAACCCACCCCGGTGGCGGTGTGCCGATGGTGACGCTGTCGGGCAAGGTGGCGGCGGAAATGATATTGGAGGATTAGAGATTCTCGTAATTTCTTCACTGGGATACAATACATTGGCAAATTGGCAACCGATGATAGTGTTCACAGGAGATAATTATGAAGATCGTAACAGACAGCGGCGCTGACTTACTGTTTGCAGAGGCTGAGGCGCTGGGTATTGTGGTGGCGCCTTTGTTTATTCAGTTCCCGGAAGGCGAGATTAAATCGTCCGACATTGAGCATGATGCGTTTTATGACCGTTTGGAGGCGATGGTTCCCCTTGTGCCCACCACTGCCCAGCCATCGCCGGGGGTGTTTGGCGAGATTTACAAGGCGCTGACGGCCGTTAAAGAAGAGATTCTGTCCATCCACATTTCCTCTGGCCTGAGCGGCACATTACAGTCGGCGCGGTTGGGCAGCGGCGAGGTTGAGGAGACGGCCGTTACCCTGATAGACAGCCTCACCCTTTCTGGCGCGCAGCGGTTTCAGGTGTTGGCGGCTGCCTGGGCCGCAAAGGCTGGCTGGAGCAAAGAGGCCATTGTCGCACAATTAGACCGCATTCGCGCCGCTTCCGAAATCATCTACACTCTGGAAACTTTAGAGTATCTGGCGCGGGGTGGGCGCATTGGCCGCGTGCAGGCGTTGGCCGGTTCGCTGCTCAAACTAAAGCCGGTCATCAAGGTAGACAAGGCTGATGGTAAGTACACCACAGTGGGCAAAAGCCGTACCCTGAAAAAGGCGCTGGAAGTGATGGTTGACCATTTGGCGCAGACGTATGGCGATACGCCGTTGTGGGTTTCTGTGCTGCACGGCCGTATGCCAGATCAGGCACAGGCATTAATCGAGGTCATGGAAGCACGGCTCTCGGTGGGCAAGCTGGAGATTTTACGTGTTTCGCCGGTGTTGGGTGTGCATACCGGGCCGGGAGTGGTGGGCACGGCCGTTCTCCCTCTCGAATTAGTAGCCGGGCTGATGTAAGGACAGGCTTGCCTTAACTATATAGCCCATGCGCCTGGGCAGTTAATTCCCCAATTCAACCCCCAGGTAGCCGCGCGCCGCGTCGTCGGGATATGTACCAAGGCTGAGGGTGCGGCTGATGGTGTCTGGCCCGCGGCGCAGCAGCAGCGTGACGACGTCGCCGGGGCGCTTGTCAGCCAGCGCCGCGATCAGGTCGGCGGTGGTGAAGATGACCTGGTCATTGATGACGGCGATGATGTCTCCGGCGGCCAATTCGGCCGCGGACGCCGGCGTATCGGGTAGGACGCGGCTGATGGTGGGACGGCCGTCGTTGCGCGCCGCTGGCATGTCCGTAATAAACTCGGCGCGTAATCCGGGGTCGAGCAGTTCCAGGCCGAGA
>JACSRF010000545.1 GCA_014879875.1 Anaerolinea sp. | reverse complement strand
CCGCTCCTCTCTCCCCTCCTTCTTCTGCTGCTCTCACGCCACATCTTCTCCGCGGCCTCCTCCCTTTTCTTGCCCTGCTCTTTGCCGCCATCGGGCAGTTTCGCCTCAGCAGCAGCCCAGAAGCGCCGGGAAGCGGGGTGCGCTGGTTCTTGTTGAGCGGTATCAGCCTCTTTTTGCTGCTGGGGCAATGGCGCGGTCGCAGCCTGCCCACCTTGCCACGCTTTCATCTAAGCGCCATGCCCAAACAACGCTGGCTCTATTTACTCGCCTTGTCCCTCGCCTTTCTGGGGCAGGGATTGGTCAATAACACATCGGGAGGAGGACGGCCGTTGCTCGCCATCCTCGTCTGGCTCAGCGCCATCGCCCTCGCTTTCTACGCCCTGCGCGATCTCCCCTCCTTTCATTACTTCGGCAAACTGAGTACAGGCACGCGCTCCTTCATCCTCCACCCTTCATCCTTCATCCTTTTCTTCGCCGCCCTGCTGCCGCGCGCCTTCAACCTGACTACCCTCCCATTCATCCTCAACGGCACCGAGGCCAGCCTGGGGTTGGACGCGCTGCACATTGCGCAGGGCAGTTTGCGCCACCCATTCGCCACCGGCTGGATGAGTAATCCGACGCTGCCCCTGTTCCTCATGGCGCTGCCGCTAAAGCTGTTGGGCGTGTCCACGTTATCCTTACGCCTGCTGTCGCCCATCGTTGGCGCGCTGACGGTGCTGTTAACGTACTGGTTTGGGCGGCGCTTGTGGAATGAGGCGGTAGGGCTGGCGGCGGCCGTTTTGCTGGCCGGAATGCACTTGCATGTGCATTACAGCCGCATGGCGCTGACCAACGTTTGGGACCCGCTGCTGGCGCTGCTGGCGTTGGGGCTGTTGGCGCTGGCCTGGCAGGAGAGCGACCCGGCACGGCAAAGAGGACGCTGGTTGTGGGTGGGCACGGCCGTCGGCTTCAGCGCCTACTGGTTCACCCCCTCTCACCTGCTGCCGCTGATGTTCGGCGGGCTGCTGCTGTGGGCGCTGCTGTTCGACCGAGTCACCCTCTGGCAGCAAGGGCGGCACATGCTGGCGGCGTTGGCGTTGGCGTTTCTCATCGCCCTGCCCTTGCTGCTCTTTTACAACACCTACCCGTTCTTGTTCATGGAACGGGCCAACGCCCTGGGCATCCTCGCCGGCCAAAGCGATTGGTTGAACCTGGAAGCGGCGCGCACCGGGTTGAGCCAGGGGGAACTGTTCCGCCGCCAATTTTGGCAGGCGGCGCTGGCCTTTAACGGCAGCCTGGACAAAAGCCCCTCTTACCGGCCGTTGGCTTCCTTGCTCAGTTTTGGCCCCGCTTTGTTTTTCGGGATGGGGCTGCTGCTGGCCTTGCTGTCGCTGCGCCAACTGCGTTATGCGCTGCTGTTGGCCTGGGTGGGGGTGACGCTGCTCTTTGCCGGGGCGCTGCTGCAAGAACCGCCACAAAGCCACCGACTGTTAATCGCCGCGCCGGCGGTGGCGCTGTTGGCGGCGTTGGCGTTGACGACGCTGGCGCAGGCCTTGTGGGCCAATGTAGCCCAGGGGAAGGACACGGCCGTTCCCACGGCCGTTCCCACGCCCGTTCCCACGCCCGTCTCCCGCCATTTGCTCATGGTGGTTCTGATCATCGCCGCGCTGCTGGCTGTTAATGATTTGGTCTTTTATTACGGCCGTTTTCCTAACCAAAACAGTTACGCCGACCGCAACACAGAAATCGCCCAACGCATGGCCGATTATTTGAACACGTTGGAGGGAGATTGGACGGCTTACTTTTATGGCCCGCCCAATATGTACATCAGCTTCCCGACCATTCCGCTGCTGGTAACTGATTTCCAGGCCAACGTCAACCTGTTTGACGTGCCCCCTTTGCCGGACAACATCACCCCACCCCCCGTCACGGCGAACCAGGTTCACATTTACCTGCCCGAACGGCAGGCAGAACTGCTGCAAACACAAGCCGCATACCCTGATGGCGCAGTCGCTGTCCGCAGCTTCCCCGGCGTTTACGCCAATCCCTTGTTTTACGTGTATGAGGTACGGCCGTAAGTAACCGTCTAAAAACAAGTTCGTAGTAACGGCTTTAGCCATCCAGACCGGTTACTACAAGCCAAATGTCATCGTCGTTTGCTGCCCATGTAGAGGAAAATCGCTGCGGCTAAGGCCAGCAGGCCAATGATGCCCAGCGCAAGCGGCAGCATACTGATGAACCCGGTTGTGGCCGGGGGAGTGGGTACGGCCGTTGGCGCTGGCGTCATGGTCAGTGTCGGGCTGGTAGTGGCCGTGGCCGTTGGCGAGCTGGTCGCCGTTGGCGTCGTCGTGGCCGTTGGCGGTGGGGTACTGGTTGGCGTACTCGTCGGTTCAGGGGTAGCCGCGATGGCGCTGTCGGGCGCATTGGTCGAGCCCCCCACCTCGGCCGGGACGGGGCGCGCGCCCACCACGACCTCCTGATTGATCGTCAACAGCGCGCCGGCGCTCAAGCCACTCACCGCATAAAACCCATCCAACGTCAGGCCATAGGTCACGGCAATGCTGATGGGCGTGTCGCCGGCCTGCACCAGATGGACGATACGGCCGTCTGGCTTTACCCTGGCCTGCGGGTAACCGGGCAGCGCCGTCGAGCCATCGGGGAAAATGGTGTAGCCCAGGATGAGCGTTTGCCCCACATTAATTACCGATGCCTCCGTCAGGTTGTTGTAGCGGTACAACTCATTGATGGGGACGCCATACCGCTCGGCGATGACGATCAACGTTTCCCCTGGCGCGACGATGTAGAGGATACGGCCGTCGTCCTGTGGCGTGGGCGACATAATTGGCGTTGGCGTGAAGGTGGGCGTCGCTGTTTCCGTAGGGGAGGGCGTCGCCGTGGCCGTGGGCGGTATTGTTGGCGTGGGGGAGGGGCCGGG
>JACSRF010000438.1 GCA_014879875.1 Anaerolinea sp. | reverse complement strand
TTTGTAAAGGACAGCTTCTGCTTTTTGAACCATGCCTGTTTTTCCCATCCGTGTTTACAAGATCGACAACTTTTTGTAGATAATGGCGCTGTTAGCGCCTACAATGGATGACATAATGGACTGGGAACAATTATTGACTGATTGTGTAGACTTTACGCAGCGCTTGATGCAAACGCCGAGTATGCCTTATGAGGAAGCGGCGCTGGCGGCGTTGATCGCCGCCGAGATGCGGGGGCTTGGGTTTGATGAGGTGTGGGACGATGAGATCGGGAATGTGTACGGCCGTTTGCATGGTCAAGACCGCACCCTGCCCGCCCTCGTGCTCAACACTCACCTGGACCACGTTGACCCTGGCGACCCGGCGTTGTGGTCGTCGCCCCCTTTTGCCGGGGAAATTGTAGACGGCCGTATCGTCGGTCGCGGCGCAGCGGACATCAAAGGGCCGCTGGCGGTGCAGGTGTACGCGATGGCCGCCCTGCGCCGGTCAGGTGTGCGCCCCCGGCGCGACATTGTTTTCAGCGGCGTCGTGCAAGAGGAAATTGGCGGCGCCGGTTCGCAATATTGGGTCGAACATCTGGATTACCCCGTCGCCGCCGTCATTTTGGGCGAACCGTCCGCTAACCAGATCGCCCTGGGGCATCGGGGCATTACGCAGTTGTGGGTGCAGTTTGACGGCCGTTCTGTCCACGCCAGCGTCCCCGACAAAGGGCGTAACCCCAACTACGCCCTCGCCACATTCTTGCACAAGCTGGAGCAAGCGCAGCATAGTTTGAGCCGCCATGAGCTGCTAGGGGCAACGACCGTCGCCCCCACCCTCATCGAAGTAGACACCAAAAGCCGCAATGTGACGCCTGCCTGGGCGCGCGTGCTGCTCGATTTCCGCACCGCCAGCGAGAGTTTGCGCAGCCTGGAAACGCTCATCCACACCCTGGCCGGCGATTGGCCGCATACCATCACCACCGCCTGGCGACCAGACACGCCAAACGCCGATGAAATCATTTATGGCTTTTACACGCCCCCGGAACATGACCTGGTGCAACGGGCGCGCGCGCTGATCGCCGAGGGCACAGGCCAGGAACCGGGATTGACCAGCTATAACTTTGCCACAGACGGCCGTCTCTTCGTCCCTTACCACATCCCCGTCATTGGCTATTCGCCTGCCGAGGAAGCCCAGGCGCACATCGCCGGGGAAAGCATCGCTATTAGCAAAATGGCGCACAGCTTGCGTGGGCATGTCGCCTTGTTGCGTAGTTTTTAGGCCATGCCTATCACCACACGGGCGTTTAGGAACGAGAATTAATTAACTTGCACGCTGTGGCCGGTCTCCTGACCGTGCCACCGGTGAGACCGGCCACAGCAGTTCCGTAGGTTATTTAATTTGCGGTCATTAAGATGGTAATCCGTACACCTATATGAACCCGGCCAGGTCACAGATCGAGAGATTGCCTTTTGTGTTCAAAATATGGACAAAAGATATGCAACCGTGCTAATATACGGTTAGTTGACGTAAGATCACGAAAAATCAGAACAAAAGTATGGCAAACGCACGTAAAACCCCCACATTTAACATGAAAGTTGTGATCCAGGAAACGGGCATCAAACCAGACACCCTACGCGCCTGGGAGCGCCGTTATGGTTTACCTGAACCCAATCGTACTCAGGGTGGTCACCGCCTCTATTCGCAATATGACATTGACATGCTCAAATGGCTGCTGACCAGGCAAAAGGAAGGGATGAGCATCAGCCACGCTACCAGGTTGTGGCAGCAAATGGCAGAAGAGGGACGCGATCCATTTTTGTTGACCGATTCTGTTGCGTCGGTCGAACCGGCCAGGTCAGGGTTAGACATCTCTGGAGACATGATTGCGCAAACCCGGGCCGCGTGGATCAAGGCGTGTCTTGATTATAACGAAGTGGAGGCGCAGCGCATTTTAGTGCAGGCGTTTGCGCTTTATCCGGTTGAATTAGTTTGCCTGGAAGTGCTGCAAAAAGGATTGTCCGCAATTGGGCAGGGTTGGTATGAGGGGCGCGTCAGCGTACAGCAGGAGCATTTCACGTCTGCCCTGGCTGTGCGCCAACTGGAAGTGATGTTGTCGTCCACCGTTCAGGCGTCCAGGCACGGCCGTATCCTCATCGCCTGTCCCCCCCATGAACAACACACCTTTAGCGCCTTGCTGCTGACCTTGCTGCTGCGCCGTCGTGGGTGGGAAGTGATCTACCTCGGCGCCAACGTCCCCCTCGAACAGTTGGAAGACGCCTTAACCACCATTGCCCCACACCTGGTTATTTTGGCGGCGCAAACATTACAGCCGGCCAGCGCCATGCTCGCCATGTCTGACCTGCTGCAGCGCGTTGGCGTTCCGCTGGCTTTCGGCGGCCTGGTTTTTAACCAAATACCCGCCCTACGCAATCACATTCCCGGCTATTTCCTGAGTGAAGATTTGCAAAAAGCGCCGCAGATGGTGGAGCATCTCTTTCACAGCCCACGAGCGCCGTATGAAAGCAAACGCGCCACTCATGAACACCAGGAAACAATCGCCCATTTTTCCATACAGCGCCCGGCCATGGAAGCACAACTCCAGGCGACTTTTGCCCACAACGATCTCCCCTTCGATTTACTCAAGTTTGTCAACCAGGAATTGGGTGACAACATCACCGCCGCCCTCGCCCTCGGCGACATCACACTCTTACAAGCCAATCTTGATTGGATCGCCGGTTTGCTGACGAATTACCAATACCAGCTGCCCGCGCAGCTTTTGGGGCAATATTTCCACGCTTACCATGACATCGCTCAACAACATCTGCACCCAGAAAAAGGGAAACTCATTCTCGACTGGTTAGCGCAAATACGGTAAGGAATGGCACTTAAATAAGTTGGTCAAGATTGGTTCAATCTCCGAAGATTGAACCAATCTAAATGGGCAAATTATTTAATTC
>JACSRF010000305.1 GCA_014879875.1 Anaerolinea sp. | reverse complement strand
CAAAACCGCTAAGTTAAAAACGGACAGTTACTAAATGTAAGTGGCGACAGCTTATGGTTGCCAGCCGGCGATTTGCGCCATAAGGACCCAAAAGCCCTTGGCCGCGCGGATCATGCCTGCGGAAACACTGCCCAAGTGTCCCCCATCCGTCTCGGTAGTGTAATGAGGGCAAATGGCGGGGACGTCCAGCCCATCATCGGGATAGTTCTCGAATTGGTTGCCGTTGTCATAGGATATACCATCGCGATTATCATAACAAGGGGTTCCATCCGGTGCGTGGGAGAGAATGTCGGCGACGTCGAACAGAGGGAGGTCGTTGGCGATGGCATATTGGCGCATTTGCTCGTTAAAGCTCTCGGAAACAGAGGAACCGATACCGCGCGCCAGGCTGGTGGTCCAGTAAATGAATACGTGATCGGGATGTTGTGCGGTAAAGGCTTGTAGATCATAGACATCGTAGCGGTTATCGTTATCCCAGAAGAACCCGCCGGGCTGGTCGGCAATGGAAACGTTGTGGTCTACTTCCAGGTAGCCGAATTGAAACGATAAAACCTGGTAATTGTTTAATGCACCTGTCGCCCACTGTTCGAAACATTCTGCAACACCAAACCACTCGCCAGTACTGGCGGCACAGCTCATTTGCATGGCAGGATCACCCGCGCCAGGCCAGGTAAAGTAATCCCAATTGGAACGATCATGCCCGCCAGGGTGATACCAGTTCACCTCGCCGGGGTCTACGCTAAATTCGGGGTAGTTGGGCAGGTGCTGCCAGCGTTTGCAATAGTTGGGGGCTGTGGCGTTTGTCTCGTGCGTTAAGCAATCTAACCCCTGATGAATGTTAAATCCTACAGAACGGTCAATGAATGCCATGTTTAGAGCTGCGGCTGCTTGCAAGTATTCTTCAGGGATTTGCTCAAAAAGGGGTATAGAGGCGTGATTAACGATGATTGTGTCCGTAGAGACAGGCAAGGAAACGATTGTTTCTGTTAAGGTTAACCCAGGATCAGGAATATCTTCTGTAGGAGTGATAGGGGGAGCATCGGGCACGGCCGTATCGGTCGCTATTGGTTCCGGCGTGTTTGTGACAGGCGGGGTTGGCGTGACGGCCGTTTCTTCAGGATCCATATCAACCAGCGTTACGGTTGGCTCTGCTGCGGGAGATGTGGCGCCTGGCGAGGGAACGGCCGTCTGCCCCACAACAACGGGCGCTGCTTCCGGCCCACAAGCCGTAAGCAGCAGGAACGCCAATATCACGCTGCTTAATACGATAAAAAAACTATATTTACCCATATCATCCTTGTAGTTCTGTTATTTTACTCCTGACTCTATACCATAGCATACCGAAGCTGTTTGAAAAATCAATCGCAACCGTGTCCAAAAAACTGCGTCCGGCTTGTAAAACATCTTTTTTCAGAGAAGAACCCTATGATGAAAGGTTGATGAGATATGAACTCGCCAGGAACCGCTTTCCTCTAAAGGGAAGCGGTTCCTGGTAATAAATTATTCCATTCTCATCATTGCCTAAGGGGTTTCCAGCAGCGCCACCAGATTTTGAATGTAAAACAAATCTCCAACGGTAAAAGCTGGCACATCCAAATATTTGCTCAACTCTTGTCTGGATTCTTGCAAGACAAGGGCTTTTGCCTGGAACAAGGCGTAATAGTTGTATAGCAGCGACATCCCCCCCTCGCCAATAGCCGCTTCGTAACGGGAGACGAACCAATAAGGAGCAAGATAATCGTACTCAGTCACCGCCTCTTGCACCTGGTTAGGAATGTTCGCGCGCAAATAGTCGCCCAATTCAGGCACGATGTAAAGGAAATTGCCCACAATATCGAAGTGTTTTTTGTAGTAACGGTAATTTGGCGAACTTGGGTCTGACCAATAGGATTCTTTCGTAAAGTCATTGACCCGCAGTTGTAACAGCACGTTTAGCGTATTGTTCACCTGACTGCGCAAGGCAGCATCAGTCCCGGTCATGCCTGCCAGCGTTTGTAATTCTAAGAAACCTATATACCCGGCAATCCACGCATTCAACTCATATGGCTGCTGCCGAAAATATTCAACCTGATTCATGTTGGGCGGGTTCGGTGGCGAAACCACCAACTTGCTTTTTGCCAGGTTGTAAACGGTCAGGGCATTCACGCCGGGCACATTTTGCGCATACTTCCACATGGCATAAAAATTGTGCTGTGGATACTGCCACAAAAAGCCAGAACCGGCGTTGACAGAAGGTGGGTAATTACCGGCGGCAATAGCTGCGGCGATTTCCGGCGGCATTTCCATAGACTCGCGCGGCGCGCCCGACCAGCCCCGGCGTGCATACATCTGAGTTTGAAAATAAGTGGAAAACTCGTTTTCTAAATACGCGCGCACCTGTGCCTGCAATCCTGTGGACAAATGGGGATAGGCCAGAGAAAGGGCAAGAAGCGTTTCCCCAGGATTATCAAAATACTCCTCTATGCCGCGTACAATCGTGTTGGCGTTGTAATAGCCGGGTCGCAAATCGCCGGCGTCGATCATGTTTGCCACTTCATTCTCTAACCTGGTTCTGATTTCTTGCGCAGTAAGCGGAGTCGAGGTGCTTTGTCCTGGATTAATTGTCAGCAGCGGCAGTGCGCCTGGGCCATTGCCTGGTCCGAAAGCAAACAGGGCGTTACTGCGATGGACAAAAACAGAACCTTGATAAGGAACGATGGGATTTTGGTCCCCATGATTATGATAAGCGGCAATCATGCTATTAGTATTACCGGTATACCAACCAAGATGGCGCGATATAGCTCCAGGGTCAACAAACCACATAGAATCATACCCAGGGGCTAGTTGGCTAAGGTTATAAGACCAGATCTGTCTCATGGGCTGCCCAGGTATTGTGTAATTAAGCCAATCGCCTATGCGGTCGCAGCACAGATTACGATAGATTGTATTTCCACCAATGGAGATGGCTTGTGGTTCGGCGACGGCCGCAAAACCACCAGTGGGTGTATTGATGCCGCCCAAAAAACTGAGGTAGCCGGGATAATCCTGATTCCAACCCACGATGCGCCCTTTGGCGTCTGAGCAGCAACGATACAGATTACTGAAATAGAGGTTGTTATCAGCCCCTACAACTGGCGGATAACGATTGCCAGAACCGGTGCCCCAGTAAGCGGCTGGAATAAATTCTGGATACCCGTCCTGGTCGGAATCGAAAGTGAATTCATGCCCATCGGATAAGTTAAGCACCACATACATACGTCGCCATGGTTTGTGCTTGTATGTATTTTGCTGCGGGTTGTTTTCCAGGTATTGGGTAATGGTATGGGCATCAATAACGGGAAAGTCGTGCGCCCAGGTTTGCCCGGAGACTTGTGGGCCAATGATTTGCCCTTCACTTCCACCGGAAAAAACATCGGCGAGTTGCATGTCTCTAAAAGAGCCGTATATTCCATCTCCTGGTTTGGGCACATTTCTTGTGCCGGGGACTCTATCATCACGGTACCCAGGGGCGGCAGAGAAGATAACTTTATCGCGATAAATGACGGGCCAGTAGGATTGAAACTGTATCCCCGGCAGCTTGTCTGATTTCCATACCAGGGCGCCGGTTTGCGCATTTAGCGCATACGCATGCATATCGTTGGAGGCAAAGTAGATGACGCCATTTTTATAGGCGGCGGAGAGATGAATGGCGTCGCCTGTGGTGTAGCGCCAGATGATCTGACCCTGATTAGCCGTGCCGTGCGCGCCGATAGCGTACATGCTGCCATCGCGGTTGCCGATGTAAATAACGCCGTTGACCACCAGGGGGTTTGCGCTATAGCCAGCTTTTGCTCCGTTGAATGACCAGAGGTGGGCGCCGGAGGCGGCGTCCAGGGCGTGCAGCTTGCGGTCGTAACCGCCAACGTAAACAACACCATCGGCGACGGTGGGAGAGTTGCCTAGCGGTAATTCTGTATCAAATCGCCAGACAACGTCGCCGTTTTCAGCATTTAGAGTGTAAAGCCCCCGGGCCGTTGAGAGAAAGAGAAAGCCGTTGCTGGCAATAACTTGCACGTTTTGGGGGATATAAGCCTCGATGGGACGATACCAGCGCAAGTTCAATGAGCTGGCTGTTTCGTCGGTTGTGGAAGAGGTTCTTTCGTGGTTTCCGGCAACTGTGGGCCAGCCGCCTTCTCCGGGAATGTACCCATTGCTGATCTGGTTGATAACAGGTAGATAAATGGGATGGGTATTATCAAGATCTGCTGGGGTTACGCCATAAGCGGCAGTACTGGCTAATTGAGCTGTGGCTGAGAAGAAAATTATAGAGATTATTAAAATGGTAAAAAGTAACGTGTTTGTTTTCATAGTTGACCGTATCCTTCCTTAATCTTCAGGCGTCAGGTGTTTTATACCAGAGTTAGTCGCGCAAGAACTGTCTGTTTTAAGCGCCTGGAGCCTCTGGAATTGAAGCTTGTCCGCTAACAAAAAATTAATAATTTGCCCCGTTTTGGGGCTTGTAACGGAAAGTAGAACTGAGATGCTGGGAAGTTGGGGTAATGGAATGAGGAGAGTTGGGAAGGTTGTACCAGTTCTAATGACTATAGCGTGATTGACATGCACAATGTTATATTGGTAACAAAAATACACGACTTTGTGTCTGGTTTGCAAAGTACTTTGGTCACGGGTTTGACGAAAGTGTTATCGTAAGTTGTGGTGTCAATAATTAAATGCTGACATAAATTGTGACGGAAGTGCTGTGCTTAATTCTTGTTTTAGAGTAGTATGGCGCTTTTGTTGGATGTAGATATATATGAATTGTCATTTAGCGATAGGTTGTCATTTCCCTAGGAAGCTCTTTTTATTTCTTTCATTGTGCCTGGTGGCTTGGGGGAGTGTTAATGGGCTTGTTGTGGCGCAATCTGAAAGTAATGGATGGGAGTCCCCATGGAATGTTTCTGTTTCTGGTACGGCGACTGAGCCGATTATTGCGGTTTCTGCAACCGGTGTGTTTCACATCTTCTGGCAAGACAGACTGGGTGGTTATATGTTGATGCGCCAACAGGGCAGTGATTGGCGAGAACCGCAGCGCGTCTTGGTTCCTTTTACGAACCCTCCTTTTAGCCCTGTGGTGGATACTGAAGATTTTGGCGGTTTTTATAAGCCGTTGTTGCGGGTGGATGGGGATAATGTGCTTCATGCGTTATGGTTGGATGATGAGGGCATGCTAAGTTACAGCTACGCGCCGTTGGCGCAGCTGGGTGAACCTGAGAGTTGGTCGGTGGCTGTGGTAGTGGCGCCGGCCGCACGTGGGTTTGACCTGGTGGCGGGGGAGAACGGCCGCTTGCACATGGCCTACATACAGGCGACGCCTTCAGCGCAGGTTCTTCCCGGCGTTTACTATCGCCAGAGCGAAGATGGGGGTGCAAGTTGGTCCGACCCGACGCTAATTTATGAGTCGAACTATTTACGGCCGGTGGCTGCGGGCGCGGCTAATTTGCAATTGGCGCAGACCGCGGCCAGGCAGGTTTTCCTTGTTTGGGATAACCCGTTACTGGAGACAGTTTTTCTGGCTCGTTCGGTTAACTTTGGCGTCAGTTGGGAGGCGCCTATGGTCGTGGACCGGCGAATGGAAGGTGATGCGTTAGAATCACCTGGGGCTTCGGACATTAGCGCGTTGGTGGATGGCGCGACAGTGCATTTGGTCTGGTATGCGGGTCATAAACCGCGCACCTGCACCATCTATCATCAGATTTCTGCAGACGGGGGTGAGAGCTGGCTGCCCTATGAGTCAGTGATTGATTTAGGGTTGGAGTGTCCGGAAGAGAGCCTGTTGCTGCTGGACAATAACGATTTGCTTTTTTTGCTGGTAAAGCGGGTACTGCGCGCCACGGAGCGCACGGAGATATTTCTACAGGCGTGGGATGGAACGCAGTGGAGTATGCCGGAGCTACAAGAGGCGCTGACCGACTATCAGGATCAAGAAACTTACCGTAAGGTGTCGTTTGATTGTTTACAAGGGGATGTCACGCAAGCAAATCATTTGCTCCTGGTCACCTGTGGCTCTACCCGTTCGTTGCGTGATGTGTGGGTGTTGGAACGGCCGTTAGGTGAATTGAATGATTGGTCAGAGCGTTTTACTCCCCCCTCAATCTGGAGCGGGCCGACGTTGGCGACCAACAGCCCGTCAGTTGTGAATGCGCCTGTTATGCTGCGTGATTCGCAGGAGAACCGGCACTTGTTTTGGCAGGGGGAGGGAGACGATGGCCTGGGCAAGGCCATCTATTATACAATCTGGAATCAGCAGGAATGGTCACGGCCGTTACCTGTCTTGGAGCTGTCCGCGGAGGTGACCGGTCGTTACAACGTGGCGCTCGACCCTGGGCGGCAGCGTCTTCTGGCGCTCTGGCACGATCCGGCGGCGCAGGAGCTGCTGCTTAGTCAGGCTGAAGTGGATGCAGCATTATTAGCGACAGACTGGTCCGCTCCCCAGGCGCTGGTTAGAGGCGAGGTCGAAGCGGAAACTGTTGTCGTTGACGCGGCTGGCGTGCTCTACGTGGCCTATTCCATACCCGTTAACGAAGGTCGTGGGGTTTATCTGATACAGTCGGCGGATGGTGGGGCAAGTTGGTCGCCGCCGCTGCTGTTGTTCGACGCCGTGGAGGCCGGCTGGTTTGGCGTAGACGCGCCGCAGTTGCAGTTAGGCCCCGACAACCGTTTTCATCTGGCGCTGATACGGCAGTTTAGCTTTGACAAAGTGGGTCTGTATTATGCTTTTTCGCTCGACGGCCGTACCTGGTCAGCGCCGGAGGAGCGATTTGAGGGGAATGTGGTGTGGAACCAACTGGCTGTAGAACCGTCAGGAGTGGTTCATTTATTATGGGCAGTGGAGGAAAACGGCCGTACCACCACCTGGCACACCGTTTCTAAGGATAACGGCAGTGTGTGGCAGGCTGCTGTGCCTATTACCGATCTGGTCGGCGCCCACCACAACATCGCCCTGACGCAAGACGCTGCCGGTAGCCCCTATTTGCTACAGGTGCAAGATGATTTTCTGCTTGCCCGTAGGTGGGACGGTACGCGTTGGCTGAGCCTGGAGTCTCTCAATCTGACTATAACCGCGAATGAGGCTGTTACCCAACTTTACACGCTGTCTAACGGCCGCGATCTGGATGTTATCTATGTCAGCCGCATGACCAACCCTGTAGACGAAACCTCTGCTGCCGCCAATATTGTGCCAGGCAGCAGCAATACTTTGCCCGTTGCCCCTATACAAGACAATATCTACCTGGTACAGCAGCAGCTTGAGCTACCCGCCAATATGCAGACACCCACGCCCCTTTCTTTACCCACTCCTTCACCCTCGCCAACGGACGCCGCTCCGCTTGTCTTATCACCTACCCTTACGCCCCCGATTCTTTTCGAGAACAGCTTAGATCAGCCTGGCTCTGTTCCTTTTGTTGCCAATAACCCGATTCTGCAAACGCTCTTATCCGTTGCCCCCGCGCTGCTTGTTGTGGCGCTAGTCTTTGGCTTTGTGGCCTTTAGAATGGTCAAGAAATAATGGTCAAGTTTGTCATTCACTTAAATCGTCTTCTCTTGCCTCTGCTGTTTGCCTTGCTGCTTGTTTCTGCTCAAGCCGTGCAGGCCAATCGGGCACAACCTACCGCAGTTGAGGACATTACCATTATGAACCTTTCCAACACGCCGACAAGCTCCGTAGACCCCTTTCTGATTGCGGACCGCACGGGCGTGGCGCACCTGTTTTGGAGCGAGGATGTAGGGGGACGGGTGGTGATGGGCGGCACAGCGGCCGGTAACACCATTATGTATGCCCGTTGGGATGGTGTAAGTTGGTCGCAGGCTAACGACATTTTGCTGACGCCATTGGATCCTACCGCTTTTGAAGATCCTAAGGCGTGGCAGCCGGAAGCGATCATTGATGATTATGGAGCCATCCACCTGATCTGGTTGGGGCAGTACCCGGATAAACTGTATTACAGCAGCGCCCTGGCAGCCGAAGCGGATCAGGCGCAAGCGTGGTCCGTGCCATTTGCCCTGACGAATGACTCTACCGGCACACAATATTCAATAGATATTGAGTACCTTTCCGCTACCCAGACTGTGCATATTGTCTATGCGCGGGGGCACTGGGAAGAACAGTATGCGGGAGAAGACCCACGCGCGATTACGCACCTCTTTTCAACGGACGGGGGTAAAACCTGGTCAGATCCGGTGGACATCGCTTTTACGCCAGACCCAGAACGGGGTTATAGTAATGTGCGCCTGCTGGCTGTGCCAGAGGATCGTTTGTTTGCCTCCTGGACGGAATGGGACCAGACGGGTAACGGGCAGGCGGTATGGGTGGTGCGTTCGTTGGATAACGGCCGTACCTGGGATGCCCCTGTGAAATTAGCGCAAAGGTTGGAGGGCGAGTACGAGCGCGACTGGACTAAACTGACCTGGCTGGGTGGCGATCAACTGCTTGCCACCTGGGAAGGTGGCTTTAGAGCGTACCGTCACTTCATGTACTCTGACGACGCCGGGCAAACCTGGAGTGAGCCGTTGGACACCTTTTACTGGTTGATTGGCGAAAACGGCTTTGTGGAATTTGCTCGCGACAGCGCCGATAACTTACACTTCTTCATTGCCCAACGTATTCGTGAAGGGACAATCGGGCGCACGGGGGGCGAGGGCCTCTGGCATAGCACCTGGCAGGGGGAACGGGAATGGTCGGACACACAGTTGGTCGGCGGTCCTAATGGCATGGTAAACCCGCGTGTGGCTGTAGCCGGTGGGAACAACCTGGTTGCTACCTGGTACAATAGCGCGGTGGGTGAAATTATTGTCTTAACAGGACGCTTGCGAGGTGTGTCAGCTATACCACCACAAACCTGGATAGAAAAGGAAACGGCCGTTACCCCCAACGAAACCACGACATCTTCACCTTCGGCCACCCTGACTGATGCGCCAAATTTAGTCGAATCGGATCCCTCCCTCGATCTTGCGACCATACCCTTTTTAGCGCCGAGCTCTCTTGGCTCTGCCATTTGGGTCAGCATGATGCCCGTTGTCACCTTACTCGGCGTATTTCTCCTCATCAGGTATAGTCAGTCCCATCGTAATGGGCGCAACCCAAAAAACAAATATAAATAGACATCCCATTGAGAGACCATCAGCTTATGTCACCATCTACTACCATCCCAGAGACGGACAAACTCCATACGCCTCGCCTGATTATTGAGAGCTCGCACGGTTGGTCGAACCTTGGCCTGCGTGACCTGTGGGAATACCGCGAACTGCTTGTATTCCTTGTCTGGCGCGAAGTGCAAGGCGTTTATCGCCAGACCGCTCTTGGTATTTCCTGGATTTTCCTACGACCAGTCCTTAACATGCTGGTACTTTCAATTGTGTTTGGCCGTATTATCCAGGTGCCTTCTGACGGTATTCCCTACCCCATCTTCTCTCTGGCTGCGTTACTGCCCTGGAGCTACTTCTCCAACGCTGTTACCCGCGCCTCGCGCAGCCTGGTAGATAATATGCACGTCATCTCCAAAGTCTACTTCCCGCGCATGGTCATTCCCATAGCCGGAACCATCTCCGGGCTGGTAGACTTTGGCGCGGCCTTGCTGGTGCTGTTTGTGGCTATGCTCATTTATCGTATGCCCTTGCGCCTGGAGATTCTCTGGCTGCCACTGCTCTTGCTCATCACCGTTGCCTTTGCGCTGGCTGTTGGCTTGTGGTTAGCCACACTTTCCGTTAAATACCGCGACGTTTCCTTTGCCATTACCTTTCTTTTGCAGGCGCTGATGTACGCTTCCCCGGTCATCTACCCTGTGAGCATGATCCCTGAGCCGTTGCAGGTATTCTATTATCTCAACCCGATGACCGGCGTCATCCAGGGCTTTCGCTGGGCACTGCTCGGTGGCGAAGGCCCTCCACTCCTCCTGTTTTCACTTTCAGTCCTTATGGTCATTATTGGTTTAGTAAGTGGCGCGTTCATTTTCCGTCGTACCGAGCGCACCGTTGTGGATATATTATGACTCATCACGCAATACAGGTTGAAAATCTTGGCAAGCGTTACCGGATTGGGCGCGCGCCGGCTAAAGCGACTGGCCGTGACTCTCTGCTGCAAAAAGCGATTTCCCCCTTTAATTACCTTCTTAGCACCCTGCGCAAACCAGAGGCAGACGAGATTTTGTGGGCGTTATCTGGGGTTTCGTTTGATGTGGCGCGAGGAGAGGTGATTGGCATTATTGGGCGCAATGGCGCTGGCAAAAGCACCTTGCTGAAAATTCTTGCGCGTATTACGGAACCTACGGAAGGCCGGGCCGTGGTAAACGGCCGTGTTGGTTCTTTGTTAGAAGTAGGCACAGGCTTCCACCCGGAACTTACCGGGCGCGAGAATATTTACCTCAGCGGCGCAATTCTGGGGATGCGGCGCGTGGAAATTGAACGCAAGTTTGATGAGATTGTTGCCTTTGCCGGGGTAGCGCGATTTTTAGATACCCCCGTGAAGCGTTACTCTAGCGGCATGTATGTGCGTCTTGCCTTTGCCGTAGCCGCCCACCTGGAACCGGAAGTGTTGCTGGTGGATGAAGTGCTGGCAGTGGGGGATGCTGCCTTTCAGAAAAAGTGTTTGGGCAAAATGGAGGATGTCGCCTCAGAAGGGCGCACCGTTCTATTCGTCAGTCACAATATGATAGCTGTGCAAAATTTGTGCCAGCGCGTCATCTGGCTCGACAATGGGCAGCTGCGGGCGCAAGGGACAACGGCCGAAGTGCTGGGTAAGTATTTGTCTGTGACGTTTGCTGCTGTGTCAGAACAGGTGTGGCATGACCCGGACAGTGCGCCGGGGAATGAGAAAGTACGGCTGCATCGGGTAGCCATTCGCCCAGCAGGCGGGGCGCCAACT
The DNA here is from genome assembly GCA_014879875.1 of Anaerolinea sp. Classification (GTDB taxonomy): domain Bacteria; phylum Chloroflexota; class Anaerolineae; order Promineifilales; family Promineifilaceae; genus JACSRF01. The sequence goes on along the minus strand of JACSRF010000305.1, from coordinate 41,726 downwards.
GATCCGATAAGTATGTCTATGCCGCTGCTGGTGGAGGTAGAGTATTGGAACCTGATTCCTGAGGCGCGCTTGCATGTCTGCTTGCATGTGTACAATGAGCAGCAGATTATTGCTTTTACCACCAGTTCCAATGAAACGGATTTGATGACACGAGATAATCCGCTGCCAGAGGGCCTTTTGCGCAGCGTGTGCCATATTCCGGCCAATTTTTTGAACTCTGGCACACACCGGATTGTCTTGTTGATCCTTGAGAATGGGCTGCGCATTATCTTTCGCTATGACGAAGCGTTACAGTTTGAGGTGTTGGAATTAGAAGAACGCCCTGGCGCCTGGTATGGCAAGGAGCCGGGAGCCGTACGGCCGCTCCTGGATTGGACGACGCAGTTCGTGGCAGAGACGGCCGTTGAGGGTGTGTAGATGGTGGAACTGCCTGATGCTACGTGGCCGTCAACGGCCGTTTCACCCAACCTTTCTGCCAGCGTCGAACGTCCTGCGCTCGTTAGCGTCATCATGAGTGTGCTCAACGGAGAACCTTATCTCACCCGCGCCGTAGACAGTATCCTCAACCAAACCTACCCATACTTCGAGTTCATTATTATTGACGACGGCTCCACCGACAACACCTGGCAAATCTTGACACACTATGCGCAGGCTGATTCCAGAGTTGTGCTCATTCGCAATGAACACAATATGGGCTATACCCGTTCCCTCAACAAAGGTATTGCTCAGGCGCAGGGCGAATTTGTTGCCCGTCAGGATGCTGATGACATCTCCCACTGCGAACGACTGGCGCGCCAAATTGCCTTTCTGATAGATCATCCCCAGGTTGGCTTGCTGGGCACGCTGCCGCAATTCATTGATGCCAATGACGCCGTATTGCCCATTGCCAGGTATGCCCTTCTCACGGATAACAAAAGCATTCAAGAAGAGTTGTATAACTCTAATTGTTTTCGTCATGGTTCCATTATTATGCGTCGCACCTGCCTGGATATGGTTGGTGTATACAATGCTGACCTTGAGCCTTCAGAAGATTATGACTTGTGGCTGCGTCTGGCAGAAGTGACAGAGCTGGCGAACTTACCTGAGCCGCTCTACCTGTATCGGGAGCATATGGCCTCAGAAAGCAGCAAGCGGCGCTTTCGCCAGATGTACCACAAAGCAGTTGCTTTGGAGCAGGCAGTGCAGCGCCGCTTTGCTACTGCGCCCGCAGCAGATAAGTGGGTGCTGGTGGGGCGCGATTTTTTGCGCGCCGCCGTGCTGGCCTGGATAGATGGCAATCACGCTGCGGCCCAAGAGGCTCTGATGCGCGCCCAAACGGCCGACGGCCGTTTACTGGAACGTCACGATCAACTTGCCACCATCACCCATCGCTATCTCACCCGCGAACCGGTAGAAAAAGCGATTCCCCTGACCGAGACCCTTTTTGGTGAACTGCTGCCGCTGACGCCACCTCTCACCCACATCAAGGCTCAGCTACTTTCTGAACTGCACATGGAGGCCGTATTTGCCGCCCAAAGCGCCCAACAGAATGCGCAAATAGACGCCCACTTATGGCCCGGTATCCGCTATAATCCTCGCTGGCTGCGCAATCGTGGCATCCTTAGCTTACTGCTGCGCCGCACATTTTCTTTCAGACGTTCATCCAGAAGCTGACCCACTGCTTCTACAAATTATCGGGTTAAAAAGAGCATCATGAAGTTATCTATTGTGATCCCTTGCTTTAACGAAATAAAAACCATCGCCCAAATCTTGGAAAAGATACAGGCGGTAGAACTGGACCTTCCCAAAGAGATCGTCATCGTTGACGATGGCTCATCCGATGGCACACGCGATTTTTTGGCGAAAATGAACGGCGCGGACAACGTGACCATTATCCTGCATGAGCAAAACCAGGGTAAAGGCGCAGCCCTACGCACCGGCTTCCAGCACGCCACCGGCGATATCATCATCATTCAAGACGCCGACCTGGAGTATGAGCCGCAGGAGTACCCGAAGCTGCTCGACCCTATTTTAAATGGCAAGGCAGATGTGGTGTATGGCTCGCGCTTTGCCGGGGGAGAATCGCATCGTGTATTGTACTACTGGCACTCCTTGGGCAACAGATTTCTGACGATGCTTTCCAATATGTTCACTAACCTCAACCTAACCGATATGGAGGTGTGCTATAAGGTGTTCAAGCGGGAAGTGGTGGAGGCAATTACCCTGAAAGAGAACCGCTTTGGCTTTGAGCCGGAGTTTACGGCGAAGATCGCCAGCCGCGACTTTGTGATCTATGAAGTGGGTATTTCCTATTACGGCCGTACCTACGCCGAAGGTAAAAAAATCAACTGGAAAGATGGCGTGCGCGCCATTTATGTCATCCTGAAGTACGGCTTCCGCCGCTCCTGATATGTCTATGCCCGATTTCCCGCTTCCACAACCAGGGTTGCGCGCCGGATACGGCCGTTTCCTCTTCGCCCTCCTCCTGCTTGCCCTGACAGGGGCTTTGCTGTTGTTGACGGTCACGCGCTGGGGAGTGGGACTTTCGCCTGATTCGGCCGTGTACGTGGCCGCCGCGCGCAACCTCAGCCAGGGCGCAGGGCTGACCGTTCCCTTCGGCAGCGAAATCAATGCCCCATTGGCGCACCATGCCCCCTTTTACCCCATGTTGCTCGCCCTGTGGGGTTGGATCGGCGTAGACCCGATGCTTGGGGCGCGCTGGGGGCAAACGCTGCTTTTTGCCGTCAACATCGCGCTGGTAGGTGCGCTGCTTTGGCGTCTGCTGCCGGAGCAAAAAGGTTGGGGATTAGCAGCGGCATTTTTTACCCTGATCGCCCCGCCGCTCTTTGCCTTACACAGCATGGCCTGGACAGAGGCGCTCTTTTTGTTCTTGGGCTTTGCCGGATTCGCTTTCTTGTCTGCCTTTTTACAGCGCGCGACCTGGTCGCTGCTGTTGTTGGCCGCAGTTAGCCTGGGATTGGCTTTATTGACCCGTTATGCCGGCGTGGCGCTGGTGGGCACGGCTGTTGCCGCCCTCCTTTTTCTCCCCACCCATCCCTGGCGCGCCCGCTTTAGCCACGCCTTTCTCTTCGCTCTGGTTGCCACACTGCCCTTCCTCTTGTGGCTGCTGCGCAGCCGCAGCGGTGGTGACAGCATCCGCGCCTTCAGCTTTCACCCCGCCAGCCGGGCACAGATCCAACAAGGGTTGAACACCATCGTTGGTTGGTTTCTCATCCCCGACACGCTGCCCACCCTGTTGAAATTGGCGCTGCTCAGCTTGCTGTTGCTGGCATTTGGCGCGGCTCTGACGATTCATTACCGCGGGCAAAGAGGGCAACGGCCGTTGCGCCAACTCTTCCCTCCTCTGCTGCTTCTCTTGTTCCTGTTTGCCTTCATCTATCCCGCCTTCTTGCTCCTTTCCATCTCCTTCTTTGACGCCAACACCCCGCTAGATAACCGCATTCTGTCACCCTTGTATGTTACCTTCCTCGTTTTACTGGTATATGCCGTTGCCCTGGTCTGGTGCGCCGCCCACCGTCCCTGGCGCCAACTTGCCCCGCTGCTCGTTCTGGCCTGCATCCTGGCGCTGGGGCAAGTGAGACAAAGCGCTCTCTGGCTGCGCGATGGCTACCAACAGGGCATTGGCTTTAACAACGTGGCCTGGCATCTTTCCCCGCTGCTACAAGCTGTGCGTCAATTAGATGTCGGGACGCCCCTTTATGCCAATGCGCCAGAGTTAGTCAACCTGCACACCGGGCGACCGGTGCTGCGTCTACCGCGTAAATTTGAGAGCGTGACACAGCAGGCCAATAATCAATACCCGGCCGAAATGGCTGCTCTAAAAACGCAGCTTGCCCAGGAAGCAGGTGTTGTGGTCTACTTCACGACGCTGCCCATTTCTACCCTACCCACTCCGGCAGAAATCATCCAAGAGTTGTCCCTCACCATTTGGGTTGAGGCAGAGGATGGCCTGCTGTATGGGCCACCAAGATAACCGGTATGAATCAAGTAAGCGTCATCATCCCTGCTTATAACCAGGGACACTATCTGGCAGCAGCCGTGCAAAGCGCCCTCAACCAGACCCACGCCGATGTGGAAGTGCTGGTTGTGGATGATGGCTCTACCGACGACACGGCACAGGTGGCGCAGCAGTTTACCGATCCCCGTGTGCGTTACATCTACCAGGAGAATCGTGGTCTTTCTGGGGCGCGTAACACTGGCATTCGCCACGCAACGGGCGACTTCCTCGCCTATCTGGACTCTGACGATCTCTTCCTGCCGGACAAATTGGCAATTTTGCTGCATGAGTTCCAGTCCCGCCCGCGCCTCGGCTTTGCCGCCGGGCAAGCGATGCCTGTAGACGAAGCCGGCCGACCCATTGGTAAGCTGTTTGACAAACCGCTGCCGGTGGACCTCACCCAGTTGTTGTTGGGCAACCCATTGCATGTTGGCAGTGTGCTGCTGCGGCGGGAGTGGCAGGAGCGGGTAGGCTTTTTTGATGAGACGCTGCGCTCCTATGAGGATTGGGATATGTGGTTGCGGCTGGCGTTGGCCGGTTGTGAGATGGGCTATGTGGCGCAGCCCGTTTCACTTTATCGCTTTCACCGCGACCAAATGACCCGCGACGGCCGTCAGATGACGACCGCTACCTTTGCCGTATTGGACAACTTCTTTGCCCGCCCCGAACTGCCCCCGGCATGGCAAGGGATGAGGGCGCGCGCTTACAGCCGCGCCCATCTGCGCGCCGCCGCCCAGGCGTACCGCGTGCCGGAAGCGACCGCCGAGGCAAAACAGCATATGCTCCAGGCTGTGCAGCACGACGCTGCCTTATTAGCCGATGAGGCTGAACCATTGGCGCAAATTCTGTCTGGCTGGACCGATTTACCCAAAATCGCTGACCCGCTGCGTTATCTGGAGCACATCTATACCCATTTGCCAGGCGAACTGGCGCTTCTGACGCAGCGGCGCGCCCGCGACCTGGGGCAGATTGCCATGCGGCAGGCGTTCCAGGCATACGCGGCGGGGGAGATGCAACGGGCTAAAACGGCCGTGTCCCGCGCTATTTTTTACCAGCCTCGCTGGTTACTCAACCGTGGCGCGCTCTCCATTCTGCTGCGCGCCATTTTTAGAAGCTAGAGCAAGAGTTGGAGCTAGAAAACGCTTCTTGTACTTGCTCTAGTTCTAGCTGCATAAGGAGACCTAAAAATATATGGCTTCAATCTTCTTGCGACCTCAAGTTACTCCCTTTGTTATCCTCTTCGTTGAGCGGGATGGCAGTACCTACATGACCACCCTTTTACAAGAGCATCCTGGCATTGAAATTATTTTCGAGCGTTTTGCCGTGATGAGACAAAAAGGACAAAGCGCTCAGGAGCAGTTAGCCTGGGTCAACGATCATTGGACGCCGGCGCTGGTGAGCAAAGTAGGCGCTATTGGCTTCAAAACAAAGTTAGTAGATGTGCTGGATTTAGATGGGTTTACCCGGCTGTTGCATGGGAAAAAGGTCAAAATCCTTTACATGTATCGTCGCAACCGCATCAAGGCTGTCGTCTCGCGCATTAACGCCAAACGGCTGCATGAGGCTACCGGCAACTGGAACCTGTACAAAGAGTCGGACCGTCAGCCACCGATGACGGTGGACATTGCCGAGTTCCATCAATTTGTTCAGGAACGGGAGGATGCTGATAACGCCCTGGCTGCTTATGTAGAGAGCTTGCAACTGCCCCATATGCGCATTCAATATGAAGATTTGCAGATGGATAAAGACAGCGTACTGAAACAGGTCTTTGCGTTCTTGGGTGTACAGGCTGCCACAGTGCAGGGCAAGACGAAGAAACACACCAAAGATGATCTCCGTGAAGTTGTTGTGAACTTTGATGAACTAAAAGCCAGTTTTGCCGGTACGCCATACTTTGATATGTTTGATGAGGTTGTAGAGAGCGATGACGGCGAGATTGAGAATGAGAATGACGAATAACCATTGGGATGATCGCGTATCCGTAACCCGATGAATGATGTATGAAAAGTTGCGCCCCAGGTGAGCAACCTGGATTGTATGTGCTTAGGAGGGCGATATGCCTGGATTAGTTGGCTTTGTTGGCTCAGTGGCGTCGGGTGAAGAACGGCCGTTTCTACAAAAAATGGCCCGCGCTTTAGAGTCAGAATCCCGTTTTCGCGTGGAAGCGCACCAGGAAGATGGGGTAGGACTGGCGCGGGTGACGTTGGGTATCGCCAATGGCGCGCCCCAGCCCCACTGGAATGAGGCGCAGACCATTTGTGTTTTGCTTGAAGGCGAATTGTATGATACGGCCGTTCTCCGCCAACAGCTTGAACAAAAAGGCCACACCCTGCGCGTTCCCCACGATACGGAACTCATCCTGCGTCGTTACGAGGCGTATGGCGAGGCTTTTGCCGAAAAGCTCAACGGCAGTTTCCTCATCGCCATTTGGGACAGGCTCCGGCAAAAGCTCATCGTCGCTAACGACCGCATGGGGCAGTACCCCGTCTATTACGCCCAACAGGGGGCGCGCCTGCTTTTTGCCTCCGGCGTGCGCGCCATCCTCGCCGACCCAGACGTGCCCCGCGACGTGGACCGCGTGGCCATGGCGCAGTTTCTCACCTTTGACCATTTGCTAGATGACCGCACCCTGCTGCAAGCGGCCCGCCTGCTGCCCCAGGCGTCGCTGCTCATTGTCGAAGGGGGCGAAAAGCGCATTCACCGTTATTGGACGCTGCGTTACCCGGAACAAATTGACCTGTTGCCGGAAACGCACTACATTGAGACGTTCACCCAGCTTTTCCGCCAGGCCGTGCGGCGACAGGCGGGGGGCGCGCCTTTAGGCGTGCTGCTAAGCGGCGGACTAGACTCGCGCATGATTTTGGCAGAACTGGCGCAGATTGTGCCCCACCCTTTGCACACCTTTACCTGGGGCATTCCTGGTTGCGACGACGGCCGTTACGCCCGCGAAATGGCCCGCCACATCGGTTCCCAGCACCATTTCTTTGAACTGCGCCCCGACTTCCTCTTGGACATGGCCGACAACGCTGTGCGTATCACCGACGGGCAGGGCAACATTGTCAACCTGCACGCCCTGGCTACCCTGGAAGAGGAGGCGCAGCACGCGCAAATCATCTATAAAGGGTTCCTGGGCGACGCCATGATGGGTTTTGCTCTCCAGCCCCCCTTCTGGGCAGACTATGATGAGCCGACGCGCCTCAAAGCGCACCTGGCGGTGTATCATGGGCAAGGGGTCATTACCTTTGACCCATTCACGGAGCATGACGATCTGTTTAGCGCGGAGTTTAAGGCAAAGGTGGGCACGGCCGTACTCGATAGTTTGGCCGACGGCATGGCCGCCAGTGGCAACCGCAGCCTCGCCCTGCAGCGTCTCTACTTCGATCTGACGCAGCGCGTACCGCGCATGACCCTCAACGGCGTCGAAGTCGCCCGCCATCGCGCCCTGGTGCGCCTGCCCTTCGCCGACAATGACTTGGTGCAGTTATCCACCCAAATCCCCCCCGGCCTGCAATACGAGCGGCGCGTTGCCCGTAAATCATTCGTCAACGCCTTCCCCGCACTGGCGCAAATCCCCCTCACAGACACCGGTTTGCCCCTGGTCGCCTGCCTGCGCGAGGTGCAAATTCGCGCCAGCCGCCTGGCGCGCTGGCAGTTGTACAATCGCGGCCTCGGCCCTCACCCAGACAGTTTGCGCAAGCCGTATAAAGATTACAACGGCTGGTTCCGCACTGTGCTGCGCAGTTGGGTCGAAGACATCCTGCTCAGTCCGCGCCATTTGCAGCGCGGCTGCTACAATCCAGACGCCATCCGCCGCGTGGTGGCCGATCACATGGCCGGCAACAACCAGACCGTGCGCCTGGGCGCGCTCATGGCGATTGAGTTGTGGCATCGGCAGTTCATAGACGCATCGCCAATCGTCAATCGTTAATCGTCACTATGAAAATCGGAATCGCTATCGAAGAAACATGGTCGTTTCTGCACGAAATTTATGCCGAGTTGCAGGCGCATCACACGGTTAGCCTGTTTAAGCGACGGGCGGTGGGGCTGCCTATGTTTAACCAACGGCTGAATGAGTGGCTCTTCACGTGGGATTTGCGCGTCTTTTTGCAGCAAAACGACGTGGTGTTTTTTGAATGGGCCAGTGGGCTGTTGGCGGCTGCTACTCATTTACCCAAAACGTGCGCCATCGTCACCCGCCTGCACCGGTATGAGATGTACCAATGGGTTGACAAAATTAACTGGGACAACGTGGACGCCATCATTTTGGTCAGTGAAGCGAAGCGCGTGGAATTTACGGCGCGCTTTCCCCAGCAGGCGCATAAAATCGTGGTCATCCCGGAAGCGGTCTCGGTGGAAAAATTCACTTTCCAGCCCAAAACGTGGCGCGGCGACCTGGGTACGATGTGCCATTTGCGTCCACGGAAGCGCGTTTACGAGACGATTCTAGGTTTTTATGAATTGTGCCAGACGCGCGATGATTTTCACCTGCACATTGGCGGTGGTGGCGCAGAAGGGTTCCACGAATACCCCATCGCCCTGTACCACCTGGTAGAGAAACTGAATTTACAGGAGAAGGTGACGTTCTACGGTAATGTGCCCGATCCAGAGAATTGGTATCATAAACTTGACTTGTTTATTGCCAATGGGTATTCCGAAGGGTTGCAAGTGTCCCCGATGGAGGCGATGGCGGCGGGGACGTACTGCATTTCGCATTGGTGGGACGGCGCCGATGAACTGCTGCCGGAATCGCACCTCTATTACACGGAACGGCAGATGGGAGAGCTGATCCTGGACTATGCGGCCTTGCCGGAGGCGGAGAAGCAGGCGAAGATAGCGGCGCTGCGGCAGCGGGTGGAGAACCAGTTTAACATGGCAGCCATCAGCACGGCCGTTCGCCAGGTGATTGAGGCGGCAGGACGATGAAAATCGGCTATTTGTTGCAGCAGGGGATTGATACGCGCCAACGGCCGTTTACCGGCCCGTCCAATCACGTGCGCCATGTCTTCCTGGAGTTACAGCGCCAGGGGCATCAGGTGCGGCTGTTGAATGGGTTGAATGAGCAAATCTGGCAGTCAGATGATTTGGAAACGTACACGGCCGTTTCCTTACCTCCCCGTTCCCCCTTCGAGCGCGCCACGCGCCGCGCTCAATCCCTGCTGCGCTTGCCCTACGTCAACTACTTTGAGAGCCAACGCTTTGCCGCTGCCTGCCAGACTGTGTTGACAGGCTTTGACCTGTTTTACGAGCGCAAAAGCTGGATTGGCTATGGCGGCGGCTATGCTGCGCAGCGCCTGGGCATCCCGCTCATCCTGGAAGAAAATGGTGACTCATTAGCCGATTTGGCCGCCAAAGGCATTGCCCCCACCGGCTTGCAGTTACACCTCTCCCTCTGGCTGATGCGCCGCGCCATGCACCGCGCCGCTCATGTCATTGCCAGCGGCGAGGGGTGGCGTCGCCTTTTCATTGCGCGCTGGGGGTACGATCCGCAGCGTGTGACGACGATAGAGAATGGCACAGAACTGGTAAACATGCTGACGCGGGCACAGCTTTACCATTTTCAGGAAGGTGGCGCGCCGCGCGAGGTGGTGACGCTGGCCTACGTAGGCGGCTTTTATGCCTGGCACGGGCTGCCGGCGCTGCTGCCGGTGTTGGCGCGGGCCATTGCTGCCGGGCGACCGCTGCGCCTGCTGCTGATTGGTTCTGGCGATGGGCTGGCGCAGGCGCAGGAGATGGTGCGGGAGTTGGGGCTGGAAACGGCCGTTTCCTTCCTCGGTCACCTCAACCCCACCGCCTACGCCCCCATTCTCGCCCAGGCTGACATCGGTGTTTCTCCATACTGTGGCTGGCCGGAATACTCTGGCTTGAAAATTTTGGACTATAAGGCGGCCGGTTTACCGACCATTGCCTCTGGGCTAGATGGGATGCCGCCCACGCTGCGTCACGAGCAGACCGGCCTGATTGTGCCCCCCTGTGACGAAGATGCCCTCTCCCATGCCCTGCTGCGCCTGAGCGACGACGCCGACTTACGGCGGCGCATGGGACAGCAGGCGCGGCTGGAGGCGGAGACGATGCACGGCTGGGAGCATACGGCCGCGCGCATCGCTGAGGTTGTGCAAAAGATAGCGTGTAGAGATAGCGTATAGAGATAGAGCGTTCTCTTTGTGGCTCTATCTCGACATTGATGGATAAACAGATGACCCCAGGATTAGTGAGTGTGATGATGCCCGCCTATAATGCGGAGCGGTTCATTGCCGAAGCGATTGAGAGCGTGCTGGCGCAAACATACCCGCAATGGGAATTGTTGGTGGTGAATGACGGTTCGCGCGATGCGACGGCCGAGATTACTGCGCGTTACACCGACGACGCCCGCGTGCGCCTGATTAACAAGGAAAATGGCGGCGAAGCGTCGGCGCGCAATGTGGCGCTGGAAAACAGCCAGGGAGAATTTATAGCCTATTTGGACGCCGATGATGCCTGGCTGCCACACCACTTACAGATAACGGTGGCTCATTTGCAGACATACCCGGAAAAGGATGGGGTGTATACCGATGGCTGGCATTATACGGCCGACGGCCGTCGCCTGAAATCATTGGCCGCGCGGCGGCGAGGTCCGTTCGAGGGCGACATTTTCCCCGAATTGGCGCGCGCTTCGGATGTGTTTGGGCCGCCCATTTGCGTGCTGCTGCGCCACGCGCCGCTAGCCGAGCGCCGCTTGCGTTATGACACGCGCATTGTCATTGGCCCAGATTGGGAGTTTTTCACCCGCTTTGCCGCTGCGGCCAACTTTGGCTATCTACCGGAACAGACCTGCCTCTACCGCGTGCATCAGACCAACATTACCGTGCAGGTAGCGCGGCAGCGCCGCTTGAGCTACCTGGCACAGTGCCGTGAAAATGTCATCCAGATACCCCGCTTTATCGAGCTGGCGGTGGAGGTGCAGACGGCCGTTTTTTACGACCTGCTCATTAACCTGACCGCTGGACAGATCGAAAAACAGCAAGCTATTTTGCAGTGGCCGCAATTTCAAGCACTGCCGCCATACGAACAGGGGCGTTTATTGCGACTGATGGCCAGCAAATCTCTCATCGAGTATGCTGATGCCCCCCATATTGCCCAATGGCTGCACCAGGCGCGCGCTCTGGCCCCTACTGATCGTGTGGCGCAGCTGGTCATTCTGCTTTACCGCCTTAACCCTGCCCTTTGCCGCCACCTGCTGCGCTGGCGCACTGCGAAACAAACAGGCGGGCAGCCAGATTCCCCTTTTGCTGACCTGTTTGCGTGACCATTCTATGAACGAAGTTGTATCGATCAATCACCCGTGCAAATGATGTAAGTCCTGTCGTAAGTTGGGAAAAATAGAATACACGTGGTTCTGAACAATATGCAGCGTGAAAGCCTCAAAGATTATAGAGACTTGCTTTTATTGAAGGAGTAGACACCCCATGGAGATGCACACCGATTATTTGATCATTGGCGCCGGCCCGGCAGGTTTACAATTGGGTTACTTTTTAGCAAAAAACGGCCGTGACTATCTTATTCTCGAACGAGCCAACCAGGCAGGCGCTTTTTTCGCCAAAATGCCCCGCCATCGTATGCTCATTTCGATCAATAAGGTGTATACCGGCAAAGATGATCCCGTCACCAATCTGCGTTGGGATTGGAACTCCCTGCTTGCCGATGATGACCGTCTGACGTTCAAGCATTACAGCAAAAAATATTTCCCGCATCCCGATGATCTGGTGCGTTATCTCAATGATTTCGCCGCCCACTACCAACTCAACGTGCGCTACAGCACCAAAGTGGCGCAGGTGGGCAAGCAAGACGGGCTGTTTGTTGTTACCGACAGCCAGGGCCATACCTACACGGGTAAACGATTGGTCATAGCAACGGGTCTGGCTAAACCATACCTGCCTGATATCCCCGGCATTGAGCTGTGTGACACCTATATCAACCACTCTATCAACCCCGAAGATTACATCAATAAGCGCGTGATGATTGTGGGCAAAGGTAACTCCGCCTTTGAAACGGCCGATAACCTGACTGAAACGGCCGCTGCCATTCACATGTGCAGCCCGGAATCGGTGAAATTCGCGTGGGCTACCCACTACGTGGGCAACTTGCGCGCTGTCAACAATAACTTCCTCGATACCTACCAGCTAAAATCGCAAAACACGGTCATTGATGCGGACATTAACTGGGTCACCAAAGAAAACGACACGTATCAGGTCAACCTCACCTATGCCCACGCCAAAGGGCAAACGGTTACAGTGGAATATGACAAGGTAATCTTCTGCACCGGCTTCCGCATGGACGCTTCCATCTTTGACGAAAGCTGCAAACCGGAACTGATGTACATGGACAAATTGCCGGCGCAGACAACGGAATGGGAATCGTTAAATGTGCCGGATATGTTCTTTGCCGGAACGCTGATGCAGGCGTGCGACTTTAAGCGCACCATGTCGGGCTTTATTCATGGTTTCCGCCATAATGTGCAGGCGTTAGCCAATATTTTTGAGATCAAGTACCATGGTGGCGAGTGGTCGAGTGAAGAATTACCGGCGACGGCTGAGGCCATTACAAACAAGTTGATTGACCGCGCGAACAACGCCCCTGCTATCTTCTTGCAGCCTGGCTTTTTGTGTGATGTGTTGGCGGTGGAAGATGCGGAAACGGCCGTGTACTACCCCGACGTGCGCCAGGACCATGTGCGGCGTGGCTACTTCATTGACCATCCTCACTACTACACCCTCAGCCTGGAATACGGCCATTTTGCTGGCGACCCCTTCAGCGTGGAACGCGACCCAGACCCCGAAGCCGCCAATGAAGCCGCCTACCTGCATCCTGTTATTCGCCGTTACGCGCATGGTCGGTTGATCGCCGAACATCATATCAACGATGACCTGGAAAGCGAATGGCACAAACCAGAATACATTGAGCCAACCCAGGCCTGGTTCTGTGAACAGCTACAAACGGAGACCACGCCGGAGATGACGTTTGCCTGAACTATCTTGACCTCATCATGTTTTTCCAATTGATTGGACCTGGTTGTGGCCTGGTGTTTGCCTGGCCGCAGCCAGGGTTTGTGTTGGGACAGATGGTCTATTAACTGGCCCAACAACTAATCTGCCAACTAAAAGTACCAACGATGAAGCAAATTCTGCGCAAGGTGATTGATGAGCGAATACGCGATGGCTTGTGGGCCTGGCGTTCGCGTGGCGACCGTACTGTGTTAACGGCCGTTTTGCATGACATGCTACGCTGGCCTTATCCGGCAGCGGCTGATCGTGACCACCTGCAAGCGACGATGGACTGGCTGTGCGCCGCCCAAGACGCCACCGGTAACGATGGCGTGGCTGCTTTTTATGATTTACGGATGGGTAGTTGGTCGCCCGCTTACCCTGAAACGACCGGCTACATTATCCCCACCTTTTTTGATTATGCGGCGGCCGTTAACGATGACAGTTACCGGCAGCGCGCGCGACGCATGGGCGAATGGCTGCTTACTCTACAGCTTGACAGCGGCGCGTTTCCCATTGGCCCCCTCTGGCCTGATTGGCCCCGTGACCCTATCGTTTTTGATACCGGTCAAATTATGCAAGGGCTATTGCGCCTCTTTGAGGAGAGTGGCGACGGCCGTTACCTGACCGCCGCGCGGCGCGCAGGTGACTGGTTGTGCGCCATCCAGGATGAGGATGGCTGCTGGCGTCGCCATACGCCCCGGCCAGTCGGTCATCTGCATACGTACAATGTGCGCGTCGCCTGGTCGCTGCTTTGGCTGGCTGTTCATGCGCCAGATGGCTGTTACCGGCAAACGGCCGTGCGCAACCTGCAATGGACGCTCAGCCAACAAGACGGCGATGGCTGGTTTGCCAACGCCGGCTTCACTCTGGGCGAAGACCCCCTGACGCATACCATTGTCTACACCATTCGCGGCTTGCTAGAGTCGGCCCTGCTGCTCGATGAAGCAGTTTATCTGGATGCGGCGCGCCGCGCAGCCGATGCTCTTATGCAGACACAGACCAGAGACGGTTCCCTACGCGCTCGTTACGGACGTGGTTGGCGCTCTGACCTGGCCTGGAGCTGCCTGACCGGCAATGCCCAGGCGTCCATTGTCTGGTTGAAGCTGTATACATTAACCGGTGACGCTGCTTATGTCATGGCCGCTCATCACGCCAACCACTCCCTCAAACGCCACCAGAACCGCCATTCAGCGAACATCGGTGTGCGCGGCGGCATAGCCGGTTCTGCGCCCATTTATGGCGGGTATGAGCCATATCGCTATCTCAATTGGGCGGCCAAGTTTTTTGCCGACAGCCTGCTTCTGGCGCAAAGCGTGGCCGAGACATCCGCACCTGGCAGCACGACGATAGGCGTGACTGGTCGTTGACCCTGCGGCAACTCATTATGCGTGTTCTTTTTGTCAACACCCGCGAAGATGCTGAGCAGCACCCTGGTGGTGATAATGTGCAAATGCAGAAAACTCAAAGCGCCTTAGAGGCGTTGGGGGTTGAAGGGTTTGTGCGTTCCCTTGCTGAGTTAGACAAGCTGCCCCCGTTTGATCTGGCGCACCTGTTTAACATGCAGACGCCGGAGTCTACGGCGCGGGTGTTTGCGGCGCTGCGACCGTTAGGTAAGCCGATCCTGCTCTCTTCTATTTACTGGGATATGCTGGAGCATTGGGCGGATACGGCCGTAAACACCCATCCTCGTTGGAGCGCCCTGGCGCGCAGGCTGGGTAAAGTGCGCATGCAAACGTTATACATCCAATGGCAGCGGTTGAAAGAACCGTTGTTTCGTCGGTGGCGTTACCAGCGCCGCCTGTTGCAGCAGGCCGATCGTGTTTTGCCGAACTCGCAGGCGGAGGCCGATCTGCTGCAAGAGGCTTTTATGCTGGGTAAAACCTTCATGCAGCGCGTCACGGTTGTGCCGAATGGCATTGAGCCTACGCTGTACCGGGAACTCCCCACCCCCAGCGCCGCCTTTTATGAAAAGTATGGTGTGCGCGACTTTGTGCTGCAAGTGGGCAGCGTTAACCCAACGAAAAACCAATTGGGTCTCATCGAGGCGCTCGATGACCTGCCGATTCCCCTGGTCTTCATTGGCAAACCGCTTACCGAACGCATGGATTATTACACTGCCTGCCAGGTGCGTGGCGCAGAACGCGGCAATGTTCTCTTTCTAGACCGTGTGGCGTATGAAGAGTTACCCGCTATTTATGCGTTAGCGGCCGTACACGTTTTGCCCAGTTGGCGCGAAACGCCTGGGTTGGTTAGTCTGGAGGCCGCCGCTGCCGGGTGTAAAATTGTTACCACCGCCATAGGCTCCACCGCCGATTATTTTGGCGATCTGGCCTGGTACTGTCACCCCGGTGATCCCGCGTCTATTCGTCGCGCAGTAGCCGCCGCCCTGGAAGCGCCGCCCTCTCCACTGCTGCGGCAGCGGGTGTTACAGCAGTATACCTGGGAGCAGGCCGCTGTCGCTACTCTGGGCGCTTACCGGCAAACCTTACAATAAGGAGTGAGAGCTAGATTGAGAGCAGGAAAGCGCTTCTTGATCTCGCTATCGTTCCTTTTCACGGAGAAAAATTCATGAACCGGTTAAAAATTCTATCCGTCTTCGGCACGCGGCCAGAAGCGATTAAAATGGCCCCTATTGTGAAAAAGCTGGCGCAGCAGCCAGAGCGTGTGCAATCATATGTCTGTGTTACTGCCCAACATCGGGAGATGCTAGACCAGGTTCTTACGCTTTTCGACATTCAGCCTGACTATGACCTGAACCTGATGGCGCATAACCAGACGCCAACACAGGTTGCGGCGCGAGTCATGTCTACCCTGGAGCCGCTGCTGGCGGAGCTAAAACCAGATTGGATGCTGGTGCAGGGGGATACGACTACCGTGATGGCTGCCGCCATTGCCGCTCATTATCAGCAGGTGCGGGTGGGGCATGTAGAGGCAGGCCTGCGTACTTATGATCGCCAGAATCCTTTCCCGGAAGAGATGAATCGGGTGGTGGCGGATCATGTGAGTGATCTTTGCTTTGCGCCCACGGCCGCTTCACGGGATAATTTGCGGCGGGAAGGGATTGCCGACGCGAAAATTTTTGTCACCGGCAATAGTGTGATTGATGCGCTGCTGGAAACGGCCGCGCGCCCAATACCACCCTCTCTCTATGAATGGGCAGAGGCACAAGGGTTGTCCCTCTTCTTTCAAAACAATCCTTCAACCGACCGTACCCTTATCACCGTGACCGCCCACCGCCGCGAAAATCACGGCCAGCCCATTCGTCACATTTGCCAGGCCATACGCCACCTGGCGCAAACCAGACCCGAGTTGCAGTTTGTCTACCCCGTACACCGTAACCCTAACATCTGGAACCCGGTGCATGAATTATTGCAAGGGTTGGTGAATGTGACACTGACGCCACCGGTGGATTACCTGACGTTGGTTCATCTGATGAAGCGCAGTAAACTGGTGCTGACCGATTCTGGCGGTATTCAAGAGGAAGCGCCTAGCCTGGGGGCGCCGGTGTTGGTGCTGCGCGAGACAACGGAACGGCCGGAAGCGGTCGCCGCCGGTGCGGCCAGGGTAGTAGGCACAGACCCGCAGCGGATTGTGCAGGAAACGATGCTGTTATTGGATGATACGGCCGTTTATCAACAAATGTCACGCGCTGTTAACCCATATGGGGATGGCCAGGCGAGCGCACGCATCACGCAACTACTGCTAGAAGGCGCGTGTGACGAATTTCAGTCACCTCCGCTGACTTAAAGTGAATGGTGGCAAGTATGCGCCAACGACTACTTACAGGACGAACCACCATGCGTAATCTCGCCCTTGATCTCCGCTTACTGGCGGGTAACGCCGCCTATACTAAATTCGTTGTACTTGGCCGTTCGCGCACCGGCTCTAATTTACTGCGCAGCCTGCTCAACGATCACAACCAGGTAGAAGCGTATGGCGAAGTTTTCCGCAGTCAGGACTCGATGGATTGGGACCACATTGGCTACCTGCAAAATGGCAAAATGCAACACTTGTTGTTACAGGACCCGATCAAATTCGTCGGCGAGCGCATTTTCCGTCGTTACCCCAAGGAAACGGCCGCTGTTGGCTTCAAAATCTTCTATTATCACGCGCAGCAGCCCAACTGGCAGCCCATCTGGCCCTATCTGCAAGCGCAAACCGACCTGCACATCATCCATATGAAGCGGCACAATATCCTGGAAACGCACCTTTCGCGCAAACGGGCGGAGCTAACCGATAGTTGGGTCAACACTACCGGTGAAAAAGAGCGGGTCCCCACTGTCACGCTTGACTATCAGGAGTGCCTGGCTGATTTTGAACGTACACGCGCCTACGAAACAGAATTCGACCAACGCTTTGCCCATCATCCTAAAATTGAGCTGGTTTACGAAGCGTTGGCGCGCGATAACGAAGCCGAGATGCAGCGCATTCAGCAGTTTCTGCATCTGCCTTATCAACCCGTCAAACCCAGCATTTTCAAACAAGCGCACAAACCCCTTTCGCAGGCTATCGCTAACTACGCCGAACTGAAAGCGCAATTTGCCGGTTCCCCCTGGGAGTCGTTTTTTATAGAATGATGGAGTGTAAAGAAAGAGATAGAGAGAAGCGTTAGGTTCTGCGTCTTTTACCAAACGACACTGGTAAAAAGGTGTAAACACAGCTTAGGGAGAACACGGATAAAGCCAAAAGAACTGCGTTTTCCCTATCCGTGTTTACAAGATTGACCCCTTTATGTCGCTGTGATAAGCGCCTGCGCTCTAAACTTGTGAGGAGACAAGCCAATGGATTTTTCATGGTCTGATGAACAACTGGAATACAAGCGCGCCGTGATTGACTTTGCCAAAAAAGAGCTGCGCGATGGGTTAATGGAACGGGATCAGAAGGCGGAATTTTCCCGCGAGAACTGGAACAAGTGCGCCCAATTTGGCATTCAAGGGCTGCCTTTTCCTGAAGCGTATGGCGGCGCGGACACTGATATCCTTACCACCATGCTAACTATGGAAGGGTTAGGGTATGGCAGCGCCGACAATGGCCTGATTTTTGCCATCAATGCCCAGATGTGGAGCGTGCAAATGCCCATCTTGAAGTTTGGCACAGAAGCGCAGAAGCAAAAGTACCTGCCTCCCATGATTCGCGGTGAGATGATTGGCGCGCATGGCATGAGCGAACCGGATTCTGGTTCGGACGCTTATAGTATGCGTACCCGCGCTGAGAAGGTTGAGGGGGGCTATGTGCTCAATGGCAGCAAGACCTTTGTCACCAATGCGCCTGTGGCGGATATGGCCGTTGTTTTTGCGACGGTAGACCCGAAACGGGGTATGTGGGGCGTCACGGGTTTTGTGGTGGATATGGGCACGCCGGGGTTTACCGTTAGCCGTCACATTGACAAGATGGGGCTGCGCACCTCGCCGATGGGGGAGTTGATTTTTGAGGATTGTTTTTTGCCGGAAGAAAATCGCCTGGGGCCGGTGGGCGCTGGGGCGAATATCTTTAAGGATTCGATGGAGTGGGAGCGCGCCTGTATTTTGGGCAGCCACATTGGCGCCATGGAGCTGCAGCTTGAAAAAAGCATCGCCTATGCGCGCGAACGCGAGCAGTTTGGGCAGCCGATTGGCAAGTTCCAGACGGTGGCGAACCGCATTGTGGATATGAAGGTGCGGCTGGAGACGGCGCGGCTGCTGCTGTATAAGGTGGCGTGGCTGAAAAGTGAGGGTAAATCGGCCGTTATGGAAGCGGCGATGGCGAAATTATACCTGGGCGAAGCGTTTGTGCAGTCTGGGCTGGATGCCATTCGCACCTTTGGCGGGTGGGGATATATGACCGAGTTTGAGGTGGAAAGAGATCTGCGCGACGCGCTCGGTGGCGTTCTTTACTCTGGTACGTCGGACATTCAGCGTAATATTATTGCCCGTTATTTAGGCTTGTAAGCCAGCCAGAAAGAAAGCAGGATTACACTCACAAAGGTTTATTGGGAATGGCTAACTGCCAATTGCTAATCGTTACCGGAGGTCGTTAGAATGTTGTTTTTGTTGCCACAAGCGGTTGATAATGCGGCAGAGAACTCCCCAGAGCGAGAAGCGGTGCGCTTTGCCGGGCAAGGGTTGACTTATGGCGAGATGGCGCGCCGCGCCAACGGGTTGGCGCGCATTCTGCACGAGCAGGGCGCGCGCCGCGGCGACCGGGTTGGCATTTTCATGAATAAGAGCCTGGATACGGCCGTTGCTCTGCATGGCATTATGAAGGCGGGCTGCGCTTATGTGCCGCTAGACCCGTTCGCGCCGGTGTCGCGCATTGCCTATGTGATGCGTGATTGCGGGATTCGCCACATCATCACAACGGATCTGAAATTGGATCAGACGGGCTTGTTGGCTGAGGATACGGGAGAGCTGCGCTGCCTGATTGGGGCGACGGAGCGGGAAGGGTTGGTTTGCATTTCCTGGGACGAAGTGTATGCAGCGGCGGCCGACACGGCGCCGGAGGTGGCGTTGACGGAGCAAGACCTGGCTTATATTTTGTATACGTCTGGTTCTACCGGCACGCCGAAAGGCATTATGCACACGCATCGCAGTGGGCTGAGTTTTGCCATTTGGGCGGCGGAGACGTATGGGTTGACGCCAGATGACCGGGTGAGCAACCACGCCCCGCTGCATTTTGACCTTTCGACGTTGGACTTTTTTGCAACGGCCGTTGCCGCGGCCACCACCGTCATCATTCCCG
The DNA here is from genome assembly GCA_014879875.1 of Anaerolinea sp. Classification (GTDB taxonomy): domain Bacteria; phylum Chloroflexota; class Anaerolineae; order Promineifilales; family Promineifilaceae; genus JACSRF01. The sequence goes on along the minus strand of JACSRF010000305.1, from coordinate 21,992 downwards.
AAGCCATCACCAAATTTCCGGCGAGCCTGGCTAAACTGATGCAGGATGAGCGGATCAGTGTGTGGTACTCTGTGCCCTTTGCCCTGATCCAACTGATGGAACGGGGGTCCCTGGAAAAGCGCGACCTGAGCGCCCTGCGTTGGGTGTTGTTTGCCGGGGAGGTGTTCCCGACCAAGCATTTGCGCAATTTGCTGGCGCTGCTGCCTCACGCGCAGTTTAGCAACCTGTATGGCCCTACCGAGACGAACGTTTGCACCTATTATCACGTCGAATCGCTGCCGGAAGAGTCCGATGAGACGATCCCCATCGGCATCCCATGCGCCAACCTGGAGGCGCTGATTGTGGGCGCGGATGGCGCTCCGGTTGCGCCGGGTCAGGTAGGGGAACTACTGATGCGCGGTGGCGTGGTGATGTTGGGTTATTGGGGGCGTCCTGACCTGAACGAGCGCGGCTTTTTCCGGCGCAAGGTGTTTGGCGGCCATTATGAGCATCTGTTTTACCGTACCGGTGACCTGGTTGAGCAGCTGCCGGATGGGAACCTGAAATATTTGGGGCGCAAAGATCGCCAGATTAAGACGCGGGGCTACCGGGTGGAGTTGGACGAAATTGAGGTGGCGCTGTTGTCTCATGAGGATGTGGAGGAAGCGGCCGTATTCCCCATACCGGATGGACAGGGGAGTAATTTGATTGAAGCGGCCGTGACGGCCAAAGATGGCGCGCCATTGACGGAAGAACTACTGATCAACCACGTGGCGGCGCGACTGCCCATCTATGCCGTGCCCGTTAAAGTGCGCGTGTTGGAGATGTTCCCGCGCACGTCTACGGGTAAAATTAACCGTCGTGAATTGCAAGCACAGGCTGCGGAAGAAGCTGAGGCCAAGGCGGCCGCTTAGGAACGAAAATTCAATTAAGTGCGGGACTCGTCATTCCCGCGAAGGCGGGAATCCATGTTTTTGCAGGAGTGGATGCCTGCCTTCGCAGAGCCTACCCCCGCGTAGGTGGGGGCATGACGCCCTGAAGTTCCGTTAGATTCCAGATCAGTTCAATCTTGGAGATAGAACTGATCTAACAATCAATTTGGAGGTCAAAAAATCATGGATCGGGAAAATATCTTGCTAGAGTACATTAAACAGGAACTGCTGCGTGGGCGCAAAGGCGATCTGAAGGTTGAGGATGATTTGCTGAGCAACGGTATCATTGACTCGTTGGGCATTTTGCAGATGGTGGCGTTCATTGAGGAACGGTTCCACATTCAGGTGCCAGATGAGGATGTGGTCTTTGAGAATTTCCAAAGTGTGAAGGTGCTGTCAGATTATCTGGCGCAATACTGATAGGATTTACGATTAACGATTTGCGATTTACGATTGGCCTGCCCCTGGCAAGCTATAAGAAAGTTGGTTGTGTTGATTGGTTAGCTTCTGTCATTACGCCTGACCAACCAACCAACTAACTAACGATTCCGATAACTAACCACATGGTAAGACGACTGCTGTATCTTAATGGACTGGCTGTTTTAGGCGTGATGTTGTTTCATGGGGCCGGGTGGGGCTTTGTGGCGATGTTTTCGTGGGTAGAACGTTACCAGGGAGCAACGGCCGTACCCTTCAGCCAGCTCAACACTCCCGCCTACTATGTCCTGCGGAGCGTGGAACAACTTGTCGTTGCCACGATTCCCGCCTTCCTATTTGTCTCCGGTTACTTTGCCGCCTTTACGGCCGGACGCAGCGGGAGCATTAGCTGGCCTACCGTGTGGGCGCGTGTCAAAAAATTTGTGCCACCTTACCTGTTTTGGGGGATCATTGCGCTGGGTATGTTGGCCGCTCAAGGCGTCATCTTTACCCCGTTGGGGTATGTTGTCAGCTTCCTGACGGGAAACATGACGCCTGCCTACTATTACATTCCCCTCATCATCCAGTTCTACGTCATTGCTCCCTTCCTCGCGCCACTGGCGAAAAACCATTGGCGGCCGCTGTTGTTGGCGGCGGTGCTTGTACAGCTTACGGTACAACTGGCGCAGATGGCCGTGATTATGGGCATGGAGATACCGACCATTGTAGGCAGCATTGCCGCTTTTCCGAAATGGTTCTTCCCGGTGCGCATTCTCTGGTTTGTGTTGGGCATGATTGTGGGGTTTCACTTGAGCAGCTTTAAGGAGACGCTGGCGCGCTGGAAGTGGGCGTTGTTGGGATTGGCTGTGCTGCTGCTGCCACTTGGTATCCTGGAGTGGGAGTGGCTGGTGCGGCAGTCTGGGCGGCCGTGGGTGGATCACCGCGAAACGGTTTTAGACAGCGTGTATGCCATTGCCCTGATCTTCACCTTTTTCGGTTTCGATCAGGCCAAATTGCCCAGTGCAAAAACCGTAGGCGATTTGGGCAGCAAAGCCTTTGGCATCTACCTGGCGCATATTCCCGTCATGGAAGTGGTGGCGCGGGGTACGTATCACGTCGCGCCGGGGCTGTTGGCTTATCAAGTTCTTTTTGCCCTGCTGGTGGCGCTGGTTGGCCTGGCTGTCCCTTTGCTGCTGATGCGGTTGATGGATATGCTGCCGCCGATTCGGCGCTATTACAACTATGTGTTTGGTTAATCTTTGTGCGTCATGCGTCACCGTCTTATGCCACGCATCACGTTTCACGTTCCCTGACTCATGATTAGACGCTTATTGCTTTTGAACGGGTTTGCTGTATTGGGTGCGGTGTTGAACCACGCGACGGGCTGGGGGTTTACGGCCATGTATTGGTGGACAGACCGGTACACGGCCGTTGCCGTCCCCCATTATGCGCGGATAGGCGATGCTGCCTATTATGCCCTGCGCGCCATCGAGCAGCTCATCATGTTCAGCATCCCTGCTTTTTTGTTTGTCTCCGGCTTTTTTGTGGCCTTTGCCACCGGCCGGCAGCGAGAGAACGTGGGGTGGTCGGTTATCGGCAACCGCATTAAAAGTTTGCTCATTCCTTACGTCATCTGGTCAGCGGCAATTTTTGGCTTGTGGGCATTGCAAGATGGGCTGCTGCCCTGGTACGCCTACGTGCGCAGCCTGTTGTTTGGGCGCGCAGCCGCTCCCTACTATTACGTGCCCCTCCTCACCCAATTTTTCCTGCTCTCGCCACTGTTGTTTGTGCCGTTAGCCAGAAAACGCTGGAAATTGCTGCTGCTGCTGACCGGGATTGTGCAGCTTTTGGTGCATCTGGCGCAGTATCCGCTCATGCTGGGCTGGGACTTTGCCCCGGCGCAATGGGTGGCGCGCCTGTCGCCGGGTTGGTTTGTACCGCAGACGATTTTTTGGTTTGCTTTCGGCATGGTGGCGGGTTTCCACCTGCCCTTGTTTAAGGGTTGGCTGGCGCGCTGGAAATGGGTGCTGCTGGGGGGGACGGCCGTTTTCTGGCTGCTTGCTTTTGTCGAATGGGAACTGCTTTTTCGCGCGTCCGGCGTGGAATGGCTCGCGCCCGGCGTCACCTTGCTTGACAGCCTCTACGCGGGTTGCTTCATCCTCGCCTATATGGCTTTCGAGAAAGCGCCCATCCCTTATGCAAAACAGTGGAGTGACCTGGGCACAAAATCCTTTGGCGTGTATCTTATCCATGCCCCCGTGCAAGAGATTGTGGCGCGGGGCGTATATCACGCAGCGCCCAACTTGCTGCCGTACCAGATGGTTTTTATGCCGTTGCTGGTTATCACCGGGTTGGCTGTGCCCTTGTTGTTGATGGCTGTGGTGAATCGGACGGCGTTACGGCCATATTACCAATATTTATTTGGATAGAGGAGTTATGAGCAAAATTCTAGTAACAGGAGGCGCGGGCTTTATTGGTTCGCACCTGGTGGAAGAACTGGTTAATCGCGGCCATGAGGTGGTGGCGCTGGATGACCTGAGCGGCGGTTTCGTGGACAACGTTGTTGATGGGGCGCGCTTCATGGAAGCCAGCATCAATGATGTCGAGACAATAAATCGGCTGTTTGCCGTCGAACAGTTTGAGCACGTTTATCATCTGGCGGCCTATGCCGCCGAAGGGTTGAGCCACTTCATCAAGCGCTTCAATTACAACAACAACCTGATGGGCAGCGTTAATTTAATCAATGCGTCCGTGAACACCGGCGTTAAATGCTTTGTCTTTACCTCTTCCATTGCGGTGTACGGAACCAGCGCCGAACTGCCCATGACCGAGAAAACCGCCCCTCATCCAGAGGATTCTTATGGCGTGGCTAAGCTGGCTGTCGAGCATGAGTTGGCTGCCAGCAAGCATATGTTTGACCTGGATTACATTGTTTTCCGTCCCCACAATGTCTATGGTGAACGGCAAAATATTGGCGATAAGTACCGCAACGTGGTGGGCATTTTCATGAACCAGATTTTGCAAGGCAAGCCGATGACTGTGTTTGGCGATGGCACGCAAAGCCGCGCGTTTAGCTACATTGGCGACATGACGCCGATTATGGCCGACGCCATTCAGACACCGGACGCTTACAACCAGGTGTTTAACATCGGCGCGGACCAGCCATATAACGTCACCGATCTGGCGGCGGCCATTGCCCAGGCGATGGGCGCGCCCAACAACGTCGTTCACGTACCGGCGCGTAATGAGGTGTGGCACGCTTATGCCTCTCACGATAAGGTGACGCAGGTGTTTGGCGAACGGCCGTTAACCAGCCTGGAAGAAGGATTAGCCAGAATGTCCGCCTGGGTCAGACAGCATGGCGCCCGTTCCAGCAGCGAATTCCGTCACATCGAAATCACCAAAAACTTCCCCAAAGCGTGGCTGAAAAGCTAAAGTGTAGCGTGTAGAAAGCTTCTACTCTACTCTACTATCTCTACACTCTATCTTCCCAACCTATGAAAGTCATTACCATCATTCTCAACACCAACCGCCGCCAGGATACCCTGGCCTGCCTCGCGTCCCTCAGCGAAAGCAGTTATCCAGATCAGCAGATCATCGTGCTGGACAACGCCTCCACGGATGGCTCTGTGGAAGCTATTCGTCACCAATTCCCAGAAGTGCAGGTGGTGGCGCTGCGCGAAAACAAAGGATACGCTGGCAATAACAATGTGGGCATTCAGTTAGCTATGGAGCAAGGGGCGGAGTGGGTCTTTGTGCTCAATGAGGATACTGTTTTACACCCTGACTGTCTGAGCTTGATGGTACAGGCAGCGGTGCAAGACCCGCAAATTGGTGTGGTTGGCCCGATGGTCTATCACTATAACGAACCCAAAGCCATCCAGTCGGCCGGGGGACGGCTAGACCGCTTCTGGCAATCAACGCACATTGGCGAAAATGAAACGGACAACGGGCAGTTCAGCAGCCCGCGCCAGGTGGATTGGATTTCTGGCTGCGCCATCCTGGTAAAGCGCGAGGTGATTGCGCAATTGGGCGCGCTGGATGAACGCTTTTTTTACTATTGGGAAGAGACGGAGTGGTGTCTGCGCGCCCGGCGCGCCGGTTGGCGTGTGCTGCACGTACCCCAGGCGTTGCTGTGGCACAAAGGGGTGCAGCGGGATTATGCCCCCTCGCCCAATGTGACCTATTACCAAACACGCAACCGGCTGCTGGCCTTGCAAAAGCATCACGCACCGCCCCTGGTGTGGGTATATACCTGGTTCCAACTGGCGCGCACGTTCAGCAGTTGGAGCATCAAGCCCCGCTGGCGACACATGCGCGCGCATCGTGACGCGCTGTGGCAAGGATTACAAGATTATCGTCGGCAGCGTTGGGGTATACGCCAGACCTGACAGGTTTTCAGAAACCTGTCAGGTCTATATGGTCAGCCTGATTTTATGCGAATATTATTTTTATCTGCCTGGTTCCCTTACCCCGCTAACAATGGGTCAAAACTGCGCATTTACAATTTGCTGCGCGGCCTGGCGCCTCATCATGACATCACCCTGCTCAGTTTTGCCGACCAACCAGACATAAATCCTCACGTTCCGGAGATCCGCCAGCTTTGCGCGCAGGTTGAAGTGGTCCCGGTTCGTTATTTTGATCCGCGCAGCTTGCGGGCGCGGCTTGGATTTTTTAGCCCCAAGCCCCGCTCGGTTATTGATACCTTTTCGGCAGAAATGGCTGCCTGCATTACCAAGACCCTACGCGCCAGAGATTATGACCTGATTATTGCCTCACAGACACGGATGGCCGGATATGCGCCTTACTTTGAGGGTGTGACGGCCGTTTTTGAGGAGGTGGAGGTCGGCATCCTTTACGAGGATTACGTACAGGCGCGCTCGTTGGCGCAGCGTTTGCGGCATGGCCTGACGTGGGCGAAGCACCGGTATTATTTACGCGGTTTGCTGTCCTTTTTCCGGGCCTGCACGATCGTTTCAGAGCCGGAACGAGAATTGTTTCGGCGGCAGGTAGCGGATGATGTGGCGCAGTTGGTGGTGATCCCGAACTGCCTGGACGTGACCGCTTACCGGCCATTTTTCACCGAGCCGCAGCCGGGCACGCTCGTTTATACCGGTTCCTTTAGTTACTTTCCCAATCATGAGGCGATGGTCTGGTTTATTAATCAGGTCTTGCCGCTGGTGCAGGCGGAGGTCCCGGAGGTGAAGCTGACGATCACGGGTAATCGGGCCGGACGGCCGTTGCCCCCCTCTCCTCATGTGCAGCACGTCGGTTTTGTGGATGATGTGCGCCCTTATGTGGCCGGTTCCTGGATCAGCCTGGCGCCCATCTGGACCGGCGGCGGAACCCGTCTGAAAATCTTGGAGGCGATGGCTTTGCGCACGCCGGTGGTGGCTACCAGCAAAGGGGCTGAGGGCATCGAAGCTGTGCCCGGGCAGCATCTGCTCATCGCCGACACGCCCCAAGAGTTTGCCGCCGCTGTGCTGCGATTATTCCATGACGCTGCTTTACGCGAACACCTGGCCGAGAATGCGTATCAACTGGTGTGCGAACGGTATGATTGGACGGCCGTTACCCCCCACTTCTTGAATCTGCTAAACTCTCTTCATGATACGCCTCATTGAACGTCCCCTGGTGCGCTTCTCGCTCCACTGGCTTAATGACCATCGCGTCATCTTGCAGCAAACAGTGATCGTGATCGCTGTCTTATTAGCCAGCCTGGCGCTGGGGGCGCGCCTGCCGTCGCGCCTGGCGCCGTTGCTGTTGGGTTTGCCGGTTATCCTGGTTGGCAGCAGCCTGTTGCTGCGCTGGCCGCCGCTTGGCTTGCTGGCGTTGATCTCGATCGCAATGCTCTTTCCTTCAGAAATCATCCACAATATCGGCGTAACGGCCCTCATCGTGATGGGCTTGACCGGTTTGTGGTTTTTCGACATGTTGGTCATCAAGCGCCAGTTAACTTTTGTTCAATCGCGCACCTTGTCCCCACTACTGCTCTTTTTGGGGAGTACCATACTCGCTTTTCTTAATGGTCAGTTTCCCTGGTACCCTGTCCAGCCGGCCCCGCTAGACGCACAGGTGGGTGGCATCTTAATTTTGGTGGTGGTGATTTGCGCTTATCTCCTGGTCGCTAATCACGTGCGCGACGTACGTTGGCTGAAAGCGATGGTTTACCTGCTGTTGGGTATTGGCGGGGTCTTCATGTTTTTGCGCGTGCTGCCTGGCACGGGGCCTCTGATGCGGCGTATTTTTAATTTTTATATTGCTTCTGGCAGCATGTTTTGGACCTGGATTGTGGCCATGACGGCCAGCCAGGCGCTCTTTAATCGGCGACTGACGCGCAATTGGCGGCTGCTGTTGGGCGCGCTGCTCATGGCGACGTTCTACGTGGCGTTAGGCGAAGCGCGCGATTGGGTTTCGGGCTGGTTCCCACCGCTCGTCGCGCTGCTTTTGATTCTCTGGCTGGGCGCTCCCCGACAGGCTCTACTGCTTGCCTTATTAGGTACGGCTGGTTTTCTCGTCCAATTGGATAACATCGCCGCTAAATTCCTTTACGTGGGTGATAATGAGTATAGTCAGATGACGCGCCTGGAAGCGTGGCGTATTATTGGTGAGATTGTGAAAGTCAGCCCAATCCTGGGACTTGGCCCCGCCAACTACAGTTTTTATACGCCCCTTTTTCCTATCCTGGGCTGGTACGTTCAGTTCAATTCCCATAATAACTATGTAGATATTGTGGCCCAAACCGGCATTCTGGGGCTGATCTTCATGCTGTGGTTTATTGTGGAAATCACCCACCTGGCCTGGCGATTGTACCTGATAACGCCTAAAGATGGCTTTTTGTATGCTTTTGTCATTGGCTCCTTTGGCGGGATTGTGGCGACCTTTGTCTCTGGGTTGTTGGGCGATTGGTTCTTGCCTTATGTGTACAATGCGACGATCCGTTCCTTGCGCACCAGTATTCTGCCCTGGTTGTTTATGGGCGGGCTGCTGGCTGTTGAGCAAATGTTGTTGACGCGCACCGGTCTGGAACAGGCTGACCTGGAGCAGTTAGGAGACGCGCCATCAAGTGCATGAAAATTTGTAGCGCAAACCTTTCCAGTTCGCCCTACATTAAAACAGATAGAGGTTGGTCACCGGGTATATGGATTTATCTATTATCATCGTCAGTTGGAATACGCGGGAACTGTTGGCGGCCTGTTTGTCCTCGCTGCGGGCGTATCCGCCAGAGGGCTTTACCTATGAGACGTGGGTGGTGGACAACGCCTCTAGTGATGGCAGCGCGGCGATGGTGCGGCAGGAGTTCCTCGAAGTACATCTGCTGGAAAGTGGCGGTAATTTGGGCTTTGCCGGGGGGAATAATCTGGCGATTGCGCAGAGCGACGGCCGTTACCTGCTCCTGCTGAACCCCGACACCGAACTGCTGCCCGGCGCGCTCACTGCTTTGCTGACCTTCATGGAGCGCCATGCTGAGGCGGGGGGGGCCGGCTCGCGTCTGCTGAATCCTGATCACACCTTGCAGCCCTCGTGTCATCCGCTGCCCACGTTGACCGGCGAGTTTTGGCGGCTGCTGCACCTCGATCTCCTGCTGCCGCATGGGGTGTACAAAATGCACCGCTGGGATACGGCCGTGCCGCGTCAGGTAGACATTGTGCAAGGCGCTTCCTTCATCCTGCGTCGCAGCGTGCTAGAAAAGGTGGGTTTGTTAGATGATAGCTATTTTATGTACTCCGAAGAGGTAGATTTGTGCTATCGCATCAAGCGGGCCGGTTGGCCGTTGTATTGGGTTCCAGAGTCGCAAGTGATCCATTATGGCGGGCAAAGCACGCGCCAGGCGGCGGCGCAAATGTTTGTGGAACTGTACCGGGGTAAGGTGCAATATTTTCGTAAAAATCAGGGAGCGGTGGTGGCGGCCGTTTACAAAGCTATTCTCTTTTTGGCGGCGCTGCCTCGTCTGCCTTTGCTGGTGGTGGGGCACTTGCTGCCAGGTGAGCGCGGTAAGGCGTGTGTGCGACTGGGCAAGCATTACGGCCGTTTGCTGCGCGCATTACCCAAACTTTAAGATGAGGGAGCATCGTTGACCAGATTACACATAGTTAAGAATCGCCCCGACCAGATCATGGTCGCCATCCTGCTCCTCTCCGTGGCGCTGCGCGTGGCGGTGGCCCTCTACATGGGCAATCAGGTCACACCCCTGCCCGGCGTGGCTGACCAGGAATCTTACCATCACCTGGCGCAGCGGCTGCTGGGGGGGCACGGCTTCACGGTGGGCGAAAATTGGTGGCCGGTGACGCAGGCGGGTGAACCGACGGCGCATTGGTCTTATCTGTATACGTTGTATGTCACGGCCGTTTACTTCCTCTTCGGCGTCAATCCCCTGGCGGCGCGGCTGATTCAGGCGGTGGCGGTGGGGCTGCTCATGCCCTGGCTGGCGTATCGCCTGGCCCACAAGCTCTTTTCCCCGACAAGTATAACAGATGAGCGGATGGTGGAACGGGAACAGGGGCCGTGGCTGGGGTTGGCGGCGGCGGGGATCACGGCCGTTTACATCTACTTCTTCTACTACGCCGGGGCGCTGATGACGGAGAGCTTTTACATCGTCGCCATTCTCTGGACAATAGACCTGGCCCTGGGTATCGCCCAAACGGAGCGCCCCCGCCTGCGCCAATGGCTGCTGCTGGGGTTGGCTCTCGGCGTGACGGTGCTGCTGCGCCAGTTGTTCTTGCTCTTTATCCCGTTCTTGCTGGCCTGGTTGTGGTGGGTAAAACGGCCGTCGCCCCTAAAACTGGCGCTGCCCCTGCTCGTCCTCTTGTTGTTCATGCTCCCCTGGATGGTACGTAACTATCTGGCGTTTGACCAATTTGTGCTGCTCAACACCAATTCCGGCTACGCCTTTTACTGGGGCAACCATCCCATTTACGGCGCCAAATTCATCCCCATCTTGCCGGAGGAGATGGGCAGCTACATAGATTTGCTGCCAAAAGATTTGCTGCGGCAAAACCTCAGCGAAGCGGCGCTCGACTCTGCCCTGTTGCGGCGCGCGCTGGAGAATATCATGGCTGATCCCGGCCGTTACTTGCTGCTTTCCCTCAGCCGCATTCCTCCCTACTTTGAATTTTGGCCGACGGCCGATTCTGGCCTGGTGAGTAACCTCGCGCGCGTGGGCAGTTTTGGTCTCTTTTTGCCGTTTATGCTGTATGGCCTGTGGCGCACTTTGCGTTATCGTTTCCCCTCTTGGGCTGCCTGGCTCTCTTCCCCCTTCACCCTTATTTATCTCTTTGCCATCGTCTATACCGCCATTCACGTCCTTACCTGGACATTGGTACGCTATCGCCTGCCGATAGATGCATTGTTGGTGCAATTTGCGGCGCTTTCCCTTCTTCTCATAGCCAACCGGAGACATGCCAGGTCCCGCCAGGTAGCGCCGCAGTAAGCCTGTTCGTTAGTTTTTACGAGGATAATGGATGGTTAACATGAACGGCCGTAAAGCGGCGAACAAAGGAGCAACATGATCAAAAAAAAGCATCTGGTCTTAACCTGGGTTGTCACATTGTTTTTATTGTTGAGCGTACCGGTTGTATGGGCCGCTACGCGGACCGTAAATGGTGGTTTTGAGAGTAACGTCACTGGTTGGGATGGGTCTTCGCCTCCACCGCAAGGAGCCACTATTAGCCACACAACGTCACCAACCTATGACAGCAGCGCCGGCGCTGCGCAACTACAAAACACCTCGACAGGTGGTGGTTTCTTAGGTCGTGTAGGGCAGTGCGTGAACCTGACTTCCCCTGTCGCCGACCATTTTGTCGTTCGTGGGCGCATATACGTGCCCAGCAGTGTGACTAACTTCAACCGCGCTTTAATCCAGGTGCAGTTTTTTACCGGTCCCGGGTGTGCGCCTAGTTTGGGGTTTTTATCCACGCCGGAAGTGACGGCGGCAACGGTAACGTATGATGATTGGAACACGTTGCAGATGGTCATCCCACTCACACAAACAGTCGGTGCGCAAACTGTCGCTGATGCTGTCTCTGCGGCTGTGTATTTGCATACGCACAAGACAAACAGCGATCCCATGACGGTGTACTGGGATGATGTTTTGTTTTCTGATGCGGCGCCAACGGCCGTTTCCCTGCAAACTATCCATGTTAATCAGCCAATTCCCTGGACGTCTTTGGTTGTCCTGCTCCCTACAGCGTTTGTCGTGTTCTATGCGTTGTTCCATCGTCGCCGACTTTCTAACCAAACTTAAACGGTGTATAGTACTGCGTTCCTAATATAATTATCGTTGTTGTCCAGTAATGACAAGCAGGTAAGAAATTCTACTGCTTGTCATCCCTTTTGGGGGAGTAGCCGCAAGTCAGTGATCATGTCATTATGACTCTGCAAGAGGCATTTTCCCCTTCAGTTAACAATTATTTTATTGGATGTGTGAACATTCACTGGCTGCCGGACAAATACGGAAATTTGTCCAGCCGTCACGTGAAAGACAAACGTATGTAAAGGAGTTAAGAGATGAAAACAGTTCCCGGGCTTCCTAAATTTTTCGTGTTACTTGCATTGCTATTCCTGTGGGGCAGTTCGCCTGTGCAACCTGCTTTGGCGGCGACCATTGACGTTAACACAACGGCCGATGAGTTTGGTACTGGTACAGATTGTTCCTTGCGTGAGGCCATCCAGGCGGCCAATACGGATACAGCTTTTGGCGGTTGTTCGGCCGGGAGTGGCGATGATATCATTAACCTGCCAGCCGGCACATATACCCTGAGCATTTCCGGTTCAGGGGAGAACAGCAATGCCACCGGCGATCTGGACATCGCCAGCAACATCACCGTCATTGGCGCTGGCGCGGGGCAGACGACTATCAACGCCAACAGTATTGATCGCGTGTTGCACATTCTTTCTGGCAATGTCGCCTTGCAAGACCTCTCCATCACTGGTGGCTTGGTTAATGAAGTGAGTGGTGGGGGTATCTTGCAGAATGGTGGCTCATTGACTATTGAAAACAGCATAGTTAGCGCCAATTCAAAAACAGGCTCTGCTGGTTTTGGTGGGGGGGTCGCTCACACAAACGGAACACTTGTTATTCGGGATAGTACATTGGCAAATAACACCTCGGCAACCAGTGGTGGGGGACTTTACACTACCGTTGGCAGCGCTGATATAGAGACCAGCACTTTTTCAAGCAATGCAGTTACTGGCGGCGGTGGTGGCGCTATTTATAGTGTGAACAATACCGTTAATGTCGTGAATGCCACTTTCAACGGAAATACAATAACTACGAATGGGGGAGCTATTTTTGTCCCATCTGGCTCTACTGGTCAAATCACAATCAACAATAGTACATTCTATAATAACGCTCCCGCAAGTGGCACTGGTCGTGCAATTCGTAACCTTGGTAGTAACCCCACTATTCTGGATAACACGCTTTTGTTACGCGGAGCAGCTGCCGCAAGTCTTTGCAGTGGCTCGTTCACGGCCAGTAATTCTCTTGCCAATGATACTAGCTGCACTGGGACATCTACAACCATTACTAACTTTGATACGACGCTGCGGGATAATGGCGGCCCGACCTTGACACATGCGATTTTACCTGGCAGTAATGCGATAGACGCGGGCAACAATGCCACTTGCGCTACGGTTGACCAGCGCGGCCTCTCTCGCCCGGTGGATTACGACCTAAACAGCACTGTGACCTGCGATATTGGCGCGTTTGAGCGGCAGGCGGGGGAAACCTTTACCGCTACCGTAAACGATGGGGATACAGTTACCTTTGGCGCAACGTTGACGACAATTGTGGACGTTGCCGGTGGTAACGCGCCCGGTCAGGTCACGGTCACGCGCATCAATCAGCCGCCCGGCGGCGGCGCACCTGATGCGGGCGAGATGCCGTTCCATGTTAACATTACTGCTGCTACCAGCACCGGCCTGGATATTGACCTGACTCTTTGCTACACAGATTGGGAACTCACGCATAATACAACGAGCGTGGTTGAGAGTGGTTTAACTCTTTACCGCTGGAACAGCGCCCTTTCTGTTTGGGAAGATCAGGGTGTAGATGCGTTGGACACGACAAATAACTGCGCCACGAAAAACAACGTGAGCGCCCTGAGTAGCTGGACATTAGCCAGTGGGCCGCCAGAGCCAACGGCCGTTTCCCTGCAATCATTCAGCGCTACCAACCCTGCCACCGGGCTGCTGCTGTTTGGCAGCGCCCTCATCCTCACCTTCATTGCCAGCCTTTTCCTGCGGCGGCGTGTTCAGGGCTGAGTTCCCTGATAGTTGTTGTTTTGTTATTGGTGGCGCTGCCGGCTAATTGTTAAGCTGGCAGCGCTGTCGTTCATCTAACTGGTTGAACAGTGGCGTTGTCGTGTGTAGAGCTTGTTGCTGAGATGTCAGAGAATGGCAAATGGCTCAGCTTATTAATTAATGGGGGTGACATGACGAAACAGTGGAAGCAGTTGCTAAAGCGCAGTCAATTTCTCGTTCGTCTGGTCAGGAGCTTGCGGCAGGCACGGGTCAGTTGGCGCGAGACGCCGCACTTGTTGCCGCAAGAGCAGGCAGAACAGCAGATGCGCCAACGTCGCTTGCCGATCATTGCCGATTATCTGCATACCCATCCCATCCCTAAACTGCAAATTGGCGTTGGCATTTATCCGCAAGAAGGATGGCTTAACTCCGATTTAGAGCCGACCTCGCCCGATATTATTTTTTTAGACGCGACAGAGCCATTACCCTTTGCTGACGAGACATTTGCCTATGCCTGCTCGGAGCATATGATTGAACACATTACCTACCCACAATGTCAGGCGTTGTTGGCCGAACTTTACCGGGTCCTTCTCCCGCATGGCAAAGTGCGCCTGGCGACCCCGGATTTGATGGCAGTTACAGGAATCACACGCTCGCAAGATGATCCTTTGACGCGAGAATATATTACCTTTTACACGCATGAAATTCTGGGGCTGTACACGCCGGGTTGGAACAGGTTTCAGCAGCATGAATTAGCCTGGGCGATTGAGGCGACCCATATGCAGCATTATTTTCCGGTAACAGCAGACGACAGCGCTTGTTTTGTTGTGAACTTGTTGTTCCAGGGCTTTGGGCACCGATTTTTGTATGATTACCATACGTTGGCCACAACCTTAATGGCGGCTGGCTTCACAGAGATCGGCCGTTTTGCCCCTGGCGTCAGTTATGATCCTTGTTTGTGCGGTGTGGAGGTTCACGGCCGTTGCCTGGGGGAGGCGCTGAACCAATATGAAACTTTGGTCGTGGAAGGAACAAAATCGTAAAGCTCGCAAGGTGATCTGCAACCCATTCCCCATACCCTGAACTTGCCTGGTGATTGACTTGCGCATACACTATCCTCGCAAAAACATGCCCACCCTTTTACCTCTAACCAAGAGCCTGCCCGCGGACAGGCTCTTTTTATTCTCGCCGTGTATCGTAAGGTTTTTTGTAACCATTCCTCTGTATAGTACCCTGGTATGGTGTGGCCGCAGAACCTGGATGCCCCGCGGCAGCGCATTACCGCTTTTTAACCAACAAACCAATCAATAACCAACCGACAATCCTCTTCGGCGAGGCAGACATATGCTCAGCACAACTCAAGCGCGACCTTCACTTAAAACTGGGAAATGGCCAACGGCCGTTTTTCTTCTCCTCACCTTCTTCATCGTCACGGCCGTTCGCCCTGCCGCCTCCGACAGTGCCGGGCAGGCCCTGGCCTTCAATGGCGCCGGCAATTACGTCAACCTGGGCAGCATGAGTACGCTCATGGGCGGCCCCGCTTGGGCCAGCAGCAAAACCGTGAGTGTGTGGGTAAAGCCAACGGCCGTTGCCAGCCCTGCCACCTCCCCCACCACCGGTGAACTCATCATCGGCACTCATGCTCCGCGCTCTTTTGGCATCACCCGCGCCAACTACAATGGTCAGGACAAACTGTGGGTCTGGAACTCCGATGGCAGCCTGGATTTCATTGGCCTGAACTTCACCCCAGGCCAATGGACCCATATCGCCCTTGTCCACGCCGACGGCCTGCTCTCCGCCTATCAAGATGGTCAATTCGTCGCCAGTATCGCCAGCGGTCCCACGTCCGCCCCCCTGAATGGCACGCTCTACCTCGGCGGCAACACCAGCAGCCAATACTTCAGCGGCGAAATTGACGAAGCCCGTCTCTGGAATGCCGCCCTCCCCGCCAACCTCATCGCCGATTGGCGCTACCAAAGCCTCACCGCCGTCCATCCCTACTGGGCGGGACTCGCCGCCTATTACCAGATGTCCAATGGCGCCGGCTTGTTGCTCAGCGACGACAGCGGCCACGGACACACCGGCCAACTCAGCGGCGGCATGGGGGATGCCAACTGGGTTCCCTCTGATGCCTTCGGCCAGATCAACCCCACCTTCACCCCCACCGCTGCTTCGACTGGTACCCCGGCCGGCCCCACGCCAACGGCGACCCATACACCGCTGCCGCCTTCCCCCACAGCCACCAATACGCCGCCACCCACGCCAGACGGCGACGGTTACGCATTGCAATTCGACGGCAACAGCGATTTTGTCGAACTGCACGCCACCGCCCACATAATGGCCGTCGGCTGGGAGAATACCAAAACCGTTAGCATGTGGATCAAACCCACCGGCGCAGCCTCTTGCACCAGACCATCGCCCGCCCACTGCGACGCCATCTTTGGCGACCGCGCCCGCTGGTGGGGCATCTCTCGCGGCAACATCAACGGCCAGGACCGCATCTGGCTCTGGAATTACGATGGCTCTTTTGACCAGATAGGCATTCCCTACGCCCTGGACACATGGATGCACATCGCCCTTGTTCACGATGGTGGGGTGATGCGGGCCATTGTCAATGGCGTGGAAGTAGCCAGCACCCCCAGCGGCGCCACGATGCAGCCCAACACCGGCGCGCTGCCCGTGCTACATATCGGTGGCATCATTAACACCGCCACCGTCCATTGGAATTTTACCGGGCAAATTGATGAAGTGCGCCTCTGGAACGTCGCCCGCACCGCCGTCGAAATCAGCGCCAGCATGAACCAGCCCCTCAGTGGCAACGAACCTGGCCTGGCCGCTTACTACCGCATGTCTAATGGCTCCGGCCTGATCTTGACCGACGACAGCGGCAACGGTTGGGATGGCGTCTTGTTTGACGGCGCGCGCGGTGTGCCGCCCGATGGCTCACCCCCGCTCTGGGTTTCCCCCGGCGCAATTAGCGATGGTCAGACCGCTTCTCCCACGCCAACCGCTACCCAGAGCGTACCTGACCCAACAGCGACGCCCACCATGCCGCCAGCTACAGCAACACCCACCGCCACGGCTGTTGTGCCCAGCCCGACAGCCACAGCTACCGGCGTCCTGCCATCGCCTACGCCCACCGAGCAGCCGCCCACGCCCACACCGACAGCTACGGCCGTTCCACCCAGCCCAACGGCTACCGCGACGAGCGCGCCCCCTTCACCCACGCCCACCGAGCAGCCACCGACGCCAACCGCCACGCCCGGCGGTGTATTGAATTACGCCTTGCAATTTGACGGCCTCGATGATTACGGCACATTGGGCGATACGGGCGACCTTTTCGGCAGCCCGGATTGGATCAACCGCAAAGTGGTCAGTCTGTGGGTGCAGCCTACCGGCGCCGTCGGGCCGGTCACCCATCCTGCCAGCGGCGAATTGATCGTCGGGAGCGATCGGCCGCGTAACTTCGGCATTACCCGCGCCGTCTATGAAGGCGGCGACCGTCTCTGGGTTTGGAACGTAGATGCCGATGGCGTTGATGGCGTCGGTATCGAGTTTACCCCAGGAGAATGGCTGCACATTGCCCTGGTCCACGAGAATGGTTTGCTCTCCGCCTATAAAAATGGACAGTTTGTTGGCAGCGTACCCAGCGGCCCCACCTACGTGCCCGATCACGTCACCGGCGACGGGCAGCTTTACCTGGGGGGCAGCGGTCGGACTAATCCCGCTTTTTATTTCAGCGGCCAATTAGATGAAGTCCGCTTCTGGAATACCGCCCTGGATGGTAATACTATCCTCGATTGGGCCTTCCGCGAGTTAGACGCCAGCCATCCTGCCTGGGCTGACCTCAGCGCCTATTACCAGATGAGCGACGGCTTGGGAACCGGCCTCAGCGATAATACCGGCCATGGCCATGGCGGACAACTGCTCGGCGGCATGGGGGATGCCAATTGGGTCCTTTCCGGCGCCTTTGTTTTACCACGCAGCAACAGTTCCGTCTTAAATAACGGCCGTCAACTTCCAGTGATTGTCTTTATCAACCAACCGCTGCCGCAAGAGTAAAAACTACAGGGCTGGAGAGTGTTCCATTCTCCAGCCCTCAACCCCCGTAAGCCAGCTTGAAACCAAAGGTGTTTAGACTAAGTGAAATTTAACGGCCGTTATTTATGTTGCCCCTGCCCGGCAGCAGTAACGGACACCCTTCTGGCAGCCGCCGATACCAACACTGCCGGGGAGAAATATCGTCATGAACAAACAAAAAGGTCTGCTATATACCCTCAGTCTTACCCTCTGCCTCTTCGTCGCTCTGGTCACCCTCCTGACCCATACTCCTCCACCTGTTCACGCCTTTGCCGGCGACTACGCCCTGGAATTCAACGACAGCGATCTTGTTAACCTGCCTCAAACCAACGTTGTCATGAATAACCCGGATTGGGTAAACAACAAGACAATTTCTCTTTGGGTCAAGCCAACCGGTACAGCTTACTGCAATGTTCCGGCGGACTATGCTCGCTGTGACCATGTTTTTGGCGATCGTCCACGTTGGTGGGGTATTTCGCGTGGATTAATTGGTGGGCAAGACCGTATCTGGATATGGAATTATGATGGCAATTTTGATGTCGTTGGAATTCCTTATACGGTTGGGGAGTGGGTGCATATCAGTATGGTGCATGGCGGTGGACAGCTTGCAGCTTACAAGAATGGCGTCTTAGTTGGTCAGGTTCCTAGTGGCGCTACTGGTCAACCCCCGGCAAATCCTGTTTTGCAAATTGGCGGGACTATCATTGATCAAACGACAGGAAATTACACCTTCCAGGGGCAAATTGATGAAGTGCAAATCTGGACCGTTGCCCGCACAGGCGCGCAGATTCGTCAGGATATGCACCGCACATTATCCCCACAAGCAGGCCTGGCAGCCTATTACCAAATGTCGAATGGCAGTGGCACAACGTTGACAGACAATTCTGGTAATGGCCATCATGGCACACTGCTGGATGGGGCCAATAATAGCCCGCCCTATCCAGGGACAGATGGTATTCCCCCACAATGGGTAGCCTCTGGCGCATTTGCCGGGCCGCGCAATGCGCTGGCCTTTGACGGCGTGAATGATTATGTGGCGTTGAATGTCAATGCCGAAACCATTTTAGGCAGCAGTTGGGCCAGCGCCAAGACGTCCGAACTCTGGGCCTACCCCACCGGAACCGCGCCAACGGCCGTCAGCGCCGCCGCCGGCGACATCCTCATTGGTAACGCCTATTGGGGCATCGCCCGTGCCGACATCGGTGGTGAAGACCGTCTCTGGCTCTACAACAATGATGGTGACGAAGATCGCCTTGGTATCCCTTACTCCAACAGTGAATGGACGCACATTGTCCTGACGCATGAGAGCGGCAATCTAAACGCTTACAAAAATGGTGTATTGGTGGGCAGCATTGCCAGCGGCGCTACGACCGCTGACGCTGATCTGCTTATCGGCTCTGGCTATGAAGGGCGGCTGGACGATCTGCGCCTATGGGACAGCGCCCGCAGCGCCAGCGCCATCCAGGAAAATATGTTCCGAACCGTCGCCCACAATGAGAGTGGCCTGGCCGCTTACTACCGCTTCGATCAGCAAAATGATGGCAGCGTGACGACGGTTTACGACACGGCCGTTTCCTCTCACAATGGCACGATGACCAACATGAACCCCGCCACCGCCTGGGTTCCCTCGGCCGCCTTCAACACCTGGATCGGCAGCCAGAGCAGCGATTGGGCCGATGGGTCCAACTGGAGCCGCTACATTGCGCCCACCGTCGCCGATAACGCTGGTCTGTACAACTACCCCGCCAGCAACGCCCCCGCCATTAGCAGCAGCAGCTTCGCCCGCAGTGTGCTGATTGGCAGCGGCGCTACCCTGACTGTGCAAACTGGCGGCAGCTTGCGCGCCGACGGTCTTTGGTTTAACCTGGGGACGCTCAACAATAACGGCACGCTGCAACAAGAGCAGGCCGTTGATGGCATCGCTCCGGTGCAGTTCTTCGCCGATGGCAACTATGGCCCCTTCACCATTGACGGCGCCGGTTTTAATTTAGGCGCAACGACCATAACCGTGCGCGCCCTGGCTAACTGCACTACCGGCCCGGAGCAAACGGTGCAGCGCTGCATTGACATCGCGCCGACGAATTCGCCCACTATCGGCGACCCCGGCTCAATCCTGACTTTCTCTTTCCTGGGCAGTGAGCTAAGCAGCAATGCTTGCAATACGCTCAACGCCTTCCACTGGAATGGCAGCGGTTGGGATGAATTGACGCGGGATAGCAGCTTTGGCACAGACGGCCGTCAGTGCAGCGCCGAACCCTACGCGCTGCGCGTCACGGACGTGACCGACTTTTCGCCTTTCATGTTGACCAGCGAGCTGTTGCCAACGGCCGTTTCTTTGCAAACCTTTAGCGCCGCTTCCACGCCTGGCGTCGCTCTGCTATTATTGGTGGGTAGCGTCTTCATATTACTGACGGCCGTTGCCGTTTACGGCCGTCGCTCTGGGTAGATTTGCCGGTAGACCTGACAGATTAAGAAAACCTGTCAGGTCTCGGCCAGGTCTTCGTATCGGGTAAATTTTCTATGGAAATTAGAGAAATAATCTCTCCTATCTTAAAGTGGTGGTGGTTAATTATGCTGGCGACCGTGATCGCCGGCGCCACGAGTTTCTATGTGGCAAGTCAGCAGCCGCCCATCTACAGCACAACCTCTACCATTATGGTGGGCAATGCTATTGAGAACTTAAATCCCTCGAACACCGACCTCAGTATCACGCAGCAGCTCGCTTCATTCTACGTTGATCTTGCCAATCGTTCCTCCGTGCGCAACGACGTTCGCCAGGCTTTGGGCTTAAATGGACTTCCGTCTGAGATCTATGTTCAACAAATTAACAATACCAACGTGATTGATATAACCGTGCGCGATACCAGTCCGGCGCGCGCGCAGGCCGTGTCTAACGAGCTTGCGCAGCAGATCATTTTGCGCAGCCCGGCCTCGCAACAAGATGACCTGGAACGTCTGGCCTTTATCAATAAGCAGCTTGATAGTTATGAAACAGCTATTGAAGAGACATTGCAGCAAATTGCTGACAAACAGGCGTCACTGGCGACATTGATTAGCGCTCGGGAAATACGCCAGACTCAAAATGACATCTCCTCTCTGGAGACCACCTTACAAACCCTGCGGCGCGATTACAGCAATCTGTTGGGCAGCACCCAACGCGGCGCGACCAACACCATCCGGGTCATCGAAGGCGCTGGCTTACCACAAAGGCCGATCAATAGTAACAACATGATCGCAGTGCTGACGGCCGCGGCGGTGGGGTTTGTCTTGGCTGCGTCAGCCGCTTACTTGTTAGAATATCTGGATGACACCATCAAGCTGCCCACTGAGGCCAGCCGGCTAACCGGTTTACCCACCCTCACGGGCATTGCCGAAATAAAGGACGAGGATCACTTAATTACCATTAGTCAGTCCCGGTCGCCGGGGGCCGAAGCGTTTCGTGTTTTACGCACGGGAATTCAGTTCTCTTCTGTTGATAAACAACGCCGTTCGCTTCTGGTAACCAGTTCTACCCCTCTAGACGGCAAAAGTACGATTTCGGCAAATCTGGCAGTGGTGCTTGCTCAGGCCGGAAATCGCGTCTTACTGATTGATGCTGATCTACGACGCCCTTCACAGCATGAGCTATTCGACTTACCCAATAAACGGGGCCTTACCGATTTGCTTGTGGAATTCGACATGACCAGCCAACAAGAAGAGGCGCGGTTACTTGTGGATGATATTGCTCAGGTGACTCGTGTGGAGGGATTGTTGTTATTAACCAGCGGCCGTGTGCCGCCCAACCCGTCTGAATTATTGGGTTCTGCTAAATTGCACCGGTTAATAGATTTGTTGGCGCAGCGGTTTGATTTCATTGTTTTTGACAGTCCACCCGTTTTGTCTGTGACAGATTCTGTTGTGCTCAGCACGCAAGTAGATGGTGTTATCCTGGTGCTGCGCGCCGAGAAAAGCCGTCGCGCTTATACAAAGCAGATGGTACAAACACTCCGCGACGTCAATGCCAATCTCATTGGCGTTGTCTTGAATGACTTGAAATCCAGACATACCGGATATGGGTCGTTTTATTATTACAAAGATCCCTACACTTATGGTGACGAGCCACAAGAAGACGTTGTGGTTAAGGAAAAACCACAGAGCAAATTACGCCAGCGGTTGGCGCAGAAGGGGAGCATAAAACCGGCCGGTAAATAGCGTAATTTATGATCGCCAATGCCGATTTCAACTGTCGGTTAGGCCAAGTCAGAAAAATAATGATCCACAGATTTCACAGTTACGCTGAGTCATCAGTTACACAGAGAACACAGAGGAGACACGGAGATTCACAGAGAGATTGGGGAGTTTTTA
>JACSRF010000465.1 GCA_014879875.1 Anaerolinea sp. | reverse complement strand
AAGACACAAAGATAGAAAGAGACAAAGACAAAGAAAACCCTTTGTGTCTTTGTTTCTTTGTCTCTTTGTGTTAAAAGTTCTTGCTCAACGGGTAAGCATCTGGCTTGAAAGGTACTAAAAAGAGGTCAAGCACAATGGTTTTTGCGCCGTCCAAAACAATTGGTGAATGGCGTCAGTGTAAGCGGCGTCGGAGATGTCTGCCAGGTTGAAGCGGTACAATTCGTTGAAACCAATAGCCCCGGTAATCAGCGATGAAAATTCGGCCACGTCCATGCTGACGACGACATCATCGGGTTGGCTGGCGGTGAGGGCGATACGGCCGTTCACACACGCCACCCCATAACGCCCCTCATTCTCCGGCAGCAAACTGTCACGCAGCGACAGGGTAAAGCGACAGGATTGCCCGTTAAAATCATGATCCGCCAACACTGCAAACAGGCGCGGCACGTCAATAACCCGGTACATGATCCCCACGCCTTGCGTGTTACTTTCATGCCAGACGACGGGAATCATGCGCTTCGAGCCATTGCGCGGATCGGTGAAGATGAAATGAAGGTTATCATCCTGAACATTGAAGGCAATGCGATCTACCTGATCAGCTTGAGCGTGTAAAAAGGCCAGCAAGGCGGCCAGCGCCATCCGGTTTTCATACACAAATTCATGGATAACAATGTCTTGCCAGAGAAAATTGCCTTCTTCGCACATTTTGAACGTGAAGGCGATATACCCTTGCAATTCCCCCTGCTGTTTGTAGCCCACCAGTTTGAGGGTGGGAGAAGTGAACAGGCTATCAAGCGCATACGCTTGTTTTTCCATGAGGCCATTGGTCTGCTGCAAGAAACGGCCGTAACACGCCTTCACCCCTGCCTTATCCGCCTCAGTTAGAAAGGAAACGGCCGTTTTCTCTCCATCACGCGGTAAACTGGCCGGTGGCACACGATACTGCGATATTTTGCTGCCATAGCCAAAACCCATGCGCCGGTAAAAATCAGGCCGAAACGGATAGAGCGCCGTCAGGCACGCCCCTTGCTCGCGGTAATGGCGCAAAAAGAACAGCACCATCTCATAGGCCACTTTTTCCTTTTTGTGCGTCAGGTCCACCGCCACGCCACCCAGACCCCCGACCGGCGTCATGGTTGAACGCAATTTCATGGTGTAATCATGAAAGCGCATCCCACCCAACAGCGCGCCATCTTCCATCAGCCCATAAAAATGGACTTCGCCGCTATCCTGCATCTGCGCCATCCGTTCCCGCAGACGCTCCTTTTCGGCATCCGTCGCCAATTTAATCCCCGGATACGCATTGGCCGTAATGGTCACAAACGCATCCAGCAGTTTCCCGGTTAAACGCTCTATTTCACGCATCTTTCCTCGACTATCCAACTACCCAACTACCCGACTAATCCGCCAGATCACTCACATCTTCTTCACCGACTGCTTCTGCCCCTTGCGCAGGGCGTGGCCGGTGCATGGCAACTTTAGACGTCACGGCAACGGCTGTTGCCAGCGTTCCCCCCACGTTCAACTGATCAAACAAAAAGCCAAACTGCTCCTCCAGCGCCGCGCCAATCGTCGCCTGCGTCGCCGCGTCCAAATCCCACCACTGCTGCTTAAACGCGCCAATCGCCCGTTTGCGCGCCGAGTAGAGGAACTGCTCCTCCGTCTTGCCCGGCTTCCATTCACTCTGCGCATTCTCGCGCAAATAAGCATACGCCTCGGCCACCACCGCCGATGGCAGGCGGTCAAAAATCATGTTTTGGAACCCGGTCGCCAGGTGGATTTCCACCGTGCCCACTTCCGGGAACTTATGGAATGCCTGCTGTGGCAGCGTAGACGCCCCATGCTGCACCGCACCGCCCAGGCCATAGCTGTCACGCGCAGCCGCGCTCAAGGCGCGCAGCGTCTCAAAATCCACGCTTACGTCAGCCAGCGTGCCATCCGGCAGCACCACCCCGCCATGACTGGTTCCCGTTTGCACCGAAATCTTAGAAATCCCGGCCGCCTCCCCCAGCACACGCCGATAGCCCTGCATAAAAGCGTGCAGTTCCTCCACCGTCGAATTCTTGTGCCCCACCTCGCCAATCTCGCCGCCCAGGGAAATGGTGACGCCCTCCGGCTCAATGCTGCGCGCAAATTGCGTCAACTCCGCGCACAACGTATAGTTTGTCCGCTGCTGCTCGTCCAGCGTGGGGAAGCTGAGGTCTACCAAAGTGGAAGTGTCAATGTCAATGTTATAAAAACCGGCGGCCACCGCCTCCACCATCAAATCCTTCACCGCCTGCACTTCAGCGTCAGGGTCTTTGGCGTAACGGCCGGCCGAAATCTGGAAATGGTCTCCCTGAATGTACACTGGGCCACGATACCCTTCGCGCAGCGCCGCCGCCAGCACACAGGCCGTATACTCCGCCGGCCGTTGATCTGTATAACCAATTTCCGAACGGGCAATTTCAAACAACATCGCGCCCACGCCCCGCTTGTTGGCCGCGCGGAAGACGGCGCGTGAGGTGTTGTAGTTCATGGCGCGGATATTCATCGCCGGCACGGTAAACGTAGGCGGCGTATCGCCACGCCCAATCGCCATATACAATTCATGAATCGAAGCAAGATACACCCCCACTGCCTGGACCATTTCCCAGATCAGCCAACGCGCCGTATCACGGACGAGCGGTGGGGCGAAAACGGCCGTATACGCCAACCCATCCATCTTTCCCGGCAGCCTCGCCTCATCCAACACTGTGACGGCAGCGCCATCCACCTGCACCACGCCAGCAACAAATTCCAACAGCCCAGAAACCGAATTTATGATCATGATCATCACTCCTTCAAATCAGTTACTTTCCAGAGAGTTAAACATGCCGCGAAGCGGCGCCACAAAGAATGAAAATCGGCATGGTTCAAAAAGCAGAAGATGTCCTTTACAAATTAGTCCGTGAATCGTCATTCCTTCGACAAGCTCAGGACAGGTCTGAGCGGAGTCTTCGGCCCTGAGCGAAGTCGAACGGGGA
>JACSRF010000202.1 GCA_014879875.1 Anaerolinea sp. | reverse complement strand
TTGCGATTTACGATTGGCTTGCCCCCTGACAAGCTATGAGAAAACCCCAAATCTTTTTCTTAACATCTACAGGAGTTCGGGATTTGTTTGTTGCCTATCTGCAAGAAAAGTAGAACACGGATTTGCAGGTTCGCGGATCGCTTTCGGATCGCTTGTTGTTTATGCTGAGTATGTTGGTCGTAATCGGAGTTAAAAGACGCGAATGGCGAACCAGGCACAGCGCCCTACTTATATTGCTTACATGCTGCGGCTGTGGCGTGAAGATACCACTACCTGTCGTGGCACGCTGGAGAACCCGCATACCGGGGAACGTTACGCTTTTGCGACGGCCGAGGCGTTGTTCCTTTTTTTACGTGCGCAGGTGGCGGCGATGGCCGTTACGCCAGAGCCAGCAGCAGATGATGAGCAATCAATTTTGGTGGAATAAAAAATGCGCCCGGCAATGGGCGCATTTTTTGTGCTGCGGCATAGCGCAGCACGGCGTTTGGGCATGAATTGCCTTTGCCCACATTTCATGCCCAAACGCCACAAGAATTGCAGGCTTATTCGCGTTTATTGGTTGAAGACGAACAACGATAGCACCATGCTCAGCGCAATCAAAATCCCCAAGATAATAAAAGCGCGTTCGGAAAAGGTGCGATTACGCTTTGGCTTAAACTTGGGTTGCGTTGGCCCTTTGCTAAGGGGTTCTCGTTTTTTTCTTT
This sequence comes from Anaerolinea sp., assembly GCA_014879875.1. GTDB lineage: Bacteria > Chloroflexota > Anaerolineae > Promineifilales > Promineifilaceae > JACSRF01. The sequence goes on along the minus strand of JACSRF010000202.1, from coordinate 15,215 downwards.
GCTTTGCCATGTGTGACCTCCAAAAAAAAGTCGGTTTCTCGATCAATCAGTATACCTATACCATATCTGGCGCGCAATGCTATTCTTCAGGTTGGGTAAAGAGCGCCGCCTCGCGGCGCAAACGATGGAGGAAATCAACAGATTTTAGTTCCCGTTCCAGCAAGTGGGTGATGTAGTTGTGTAAGATGGCTTCGAGTTCGGCGTGCAACGGCCGTTTCAATTGCAGCGTCTGTACCGTCTCCCAGGGGCGGGTTTGCAGGTAGCGCAGCACTTTGACGGCAACGGCGGAGATGGGCCTGGCGCGGCGGTCGGCCTCGTGGCAGTTGGGGCACAACAGGCCGCCCAATTCGGCGCTAAAAAATTGATCCTGTTCGGCAATAGGTTCGCGGCAGTGCAGGCAATGAAACAGTTGCGGTCGAAAACCAGCCTGCGCCAGCAGCCGTAGTTCATAATAACGCGCCACCAGGCGCGCGTCCTGGCTGGCGCCAAACCAGGTCAGCGCCTCTGCCAGCAGGTCATACATGTCCAGGTGGCGATCATCTTCCTGGGTGAAGCGGTCGAGTAGTTCGCAGGCATAGGAGGCATAGGTAGTGCGCACCAGATCACTGCGCAGCGCCGGATACGCTTCCACCAGTTCAGCCTGGGTGATGATGTGCAGATCGTGCCCTTTGGCGAACAGGAAACGGCTGCGCATGAACAGCTCAACGTGCCCTGTTTTGCGGCTTTGTGGCTTGCGCGCCCCTTTGGCAATGGCGCGAATTTTGCCAAACTCGCGGCTGAACAGGGTCAGCAGCCGGTCGGCTTCGCCAAAATCGGAACGGCGCAGCACAATGGCTTCACTGCGAAAAGTGCGTTCTCTACTCATTTGTAATTTGTTGCGGAACACGGAGCTTCACAGAGAAGACACAGAGATACACAGAGAGGAAGAAGAGGAGATGCGGGGTGGCGCCAGCTTTTTCTCTTTCTCCTCTCCGTGAAACTCTGTGGTTCCTCTGTGTAACTCTGTGTAACTGACTCATTGTACCAGGTGCTCTGGGCCGAAGTGGTGGGGCAGCAAGATGTAGAGGGTTGTTTCGTAGCAGTTACCGGCGGCGTCTATGAGCCAAACAGGAATATCGTCGGCAAATTCGGTGAGCACCTGGCGACAGGCGCCGCAAGGGGAGCCGCCATTTTCGGTGCAGACGGCGACGGCCTGGATGCGCCGCCCTCCTTCGGAGACCATTTTGAAGACGGCCGTCCGCTCCGCACACATAGACAGCCCATAGGATGAATTTTCGACGTTGCAGCCGGTGAAGATACGGCCGTCTTCCGCCAAAATCGCCGCGCCAACCTGATAGTGGGAATAGGGTGCGTATGCTTGTTGACGGGCCGCGCTGGCCGCCTGGATTAATGCCTCTCTTTGGTCATGGGAAATCATGGTTTGTTCCTGATCGCCATTCACCCTGTTGCTGTGATGTGGGTGAAGGGGGCAATTATAGCATGATCAGGCAAATTCGCCTTTTCGATCACGGCCTGCTCAACGCGACAGCTATGCCCCAGGCGCGCATGGCGCACGATGGCGTTCGGCCCGATAACGCAATCGTCGCCGATGATGGTATGCCCTTGCAGGTAGGTGTTCGGCCAGATGATGGTGTCCTGGCCGATTTGCACGTCGGGGTCAATGAAAGTGGCGTCGGGGTCTACGATGGTGACGCCACGCTCCAGCCAGCGGCGATTGGCGCGGCGGCGAAACGCCTTTTCCACGGCGACCATTTCGGCGCGCGTGCCGGCGCCCAGGCATTCGTCGGGGTCGTCGGTGAGGATGGCTGCGACGAGCAGGTTTTGCTGCACGGCCGTTGCAATCATATCTGTCAGGTAATATTCCGCGCCGCTGCGCGCCTGGCGGAGAGGTAAGTTATGGATGTTGGCCCACAACCAGGCCGCGTCAAAGCAGTAGACGCCGGCGTTTTGCTCGCGGATGTCCAACAGGGCGGCCGCGTTGGGGCGGCGGCGGGCTTCGGCCACTTCGAGAATTTCCAGGATACGGCCGTTGGCGTCGCGCAGCACCCGTCCAAAAGTAGAGGCAGGATCGCCCATCACCGCGAGCATGACCACGGCCGCGCCCGTCTCCGCCTGGGTTTGCGCCAGCCGTCGCAGTGTCTCCGCTTGCAGCAAGGGCATATCGCCATAGGTGACGATGACCTGATCGGCCAATCCGGCTGCGGCCGGCTGCGCCATCATCGTGGCGTGGCCGGTTCCGCGTGGTTCGGGCTGCGTCACGTACTGCGCCTGCGCGCCAAACAGTTCATGCAGCCCTGTCTCGCCGGGGGCGACGACTAAGATGGGGGGAATGGGGGTGAGGGCGACGGCCGTATCAAAAACGTGCTGCACCATCGGCTTGCCCCCCACCTCATGCAAAATTTTTTGCTTCTTTGATTTCATGCGGGTTCCTTGCCCCGCTGCCAGTAAAATAACAGCTAAAGTCAAGATCATGCTCCTTGTTATCTATCATTTCCGGCTCTACAGGATTTCATGGGTTCGGCGTGACATGTGACGAGTGATGCGTGTGGTCTCTCTGGTCACGCATCACAGCCTGCCCTGAGCGCGGACGGCTGCCGTCCGTCGTCGAAGGGGCCTGTCAACCCCTTGAGTTCCCAAAGAGCCTCATTTCCCCGCCAGGCGTTTGCAGATACGCGACAAGAAATGCGGATGCAATGCCCGGTTCAACTGTTTGGCAATCGGATAGCTCGCAGCTACCTTCTGTAAAACGTCATTGTATCCTTCGGCGACTTCGCGTTGATTCGTCTCCAAACCCTGAATAACAACAAAGTCCAGACCATTTGCTGATGCGCGCGGCCTGGACTATGCAGTAACATGTTTTGATGAAGCGGTAGCTGGGGTGCCAGGATTCGAACCTGGGAATGGCGGATTCAAAGTCCGCTGCCTTACCGCTTGGCGACACCCCATTACAGGACAAGAATGCTAACACATGGGACGTGTTTAGGCAAGAAGGGAAGAGATGGGATTAAAGTTCCTGTCGTCCCTCAACCGCACGGCCGAGCGTGATTTCGTCGGTGTATTCCAGGTCGCCGCCCACAGGCAGGCCGCGCGCCAGGCGGGTCATCTTGATGGTTACGCCGGTGAGTCGGCGCTGCAAGTAGAGGGCGGTGGATTCCCCTTCCAATGTGGGATTGGTGGCGAGGATGATCTCTTTGAACGCGCCTTGCTGCACACGCCCCACCAATTCGGCGATTTTCAGGTCTTCGGGACCGATGCCTTCGACCGGGGAGATAGCGCCATGCAGGACGTGGTAACGGCCGTTAAACGCCCGCGACCGTTCAATGGCAACTACATCTAGCGGCTCTTCCACCACACACAACAGGGTCGGGTCGCGCGCCTCATCGCCACAAATGACACAAGGGTCCGCTTCCGTGATGTTAAAACAGATTGAGCAGAAGCGCGTGTGCGCCTTCAACTCTTGCAGTGCGGTCGCCAGGTCCAGCGCCAGATTGTCCGTGCCGCGCAGCAGATAAAATGTCAGGCGTGACGCCGACTTGGGGCCAATGCCCGGCAGGCGGGCAAACTCATCAATCAGCCGTTGTACTGTACGCGGCAAGATATTGCGCGCCACGCCGTTACCCTCCCAACCCGCCGAGCAGACTGTCCAGCCCGCCGCCGAGGCCGCCCAAACCACCGGTAATCCCTTCCATGCGCTGCGCGGCTACGGCTTGTGACTGTTCGATGGCCTGGTTAACGGCCGCTACCAGCAAATCTTGCAGCATCTCCTTTTCCTCTGGGGCAATCAGTTCCGGGTCAATTTCAATGGCCTGCACTCGCTGGTGTCCGCTGATGGTGATGCTGATAGCTCCGCCACCGGCTGTAATGGTGACCATTTCATCCGCCAGCGCTTCTTGCGCTTTTGCCATGTCTTCCTGCATTTTTTGCATCTGCGCCAACATGTTGCCAGGGTTAGGCTTGCCTGGTACGCCTGCTTTTGCTTGCTTTTGTGCTTTGTAAGATCGTTTCATGATATTTATCGCTCCTTTGTTGAGAATCGGGCGTCGGTTTCTGGCGTCGTTTACCGATTACTGTTCACCGCTTACCGATTACTGTTCATCACCGCCATACACTACTCTTCACGCACCACCCCCCCTAGCTCATCGGCCAGGGCATGGAATTCCTCTTTGGAAATGGGGACGGTGTATTCGCTGGTCACAACACAGCGCATGTGACAGGTGTTGTTGAATAAATTGCTAAATATGTCGCCTACAAGTTGAGCAGCGCCGGCCGTATGGTCAAATTTGTTTTTGAAGATGGCGTAATCGAAGCCCATGACAATGACGTCGCCTTCAATCGCCAATGGTTTCGCCATGTTGAGCAGGGCGGGCAGATTGCGGTTGCGCTGCCCCGCTTCAGCGACCATGGCGCGCCAGTGGCGTATGACCTCAGGAAGGGTGATGGCCTGGGTTGGCCCGACGGGGGCCGGCGGAGAGGCAACGGCCGTTGCGGGGGCCGTGGTCGTCTTTATCGTAGCGGCCGTTTCTTCCATCACCTCATCCGCAACCGGCGTTTCCTCTGCTTGTGGCGGTGTGGATACAGGCGGCGCGGGGGTTGGTTTCGTTTCCGGCGGGCGGGGTGGCGCGGCAACGGCGACGGCCGTCAGCGGCGCATCGGGCAGCAGCGTAATGAAGGCCAGTTCCAGTGGGAGCTGCGGCTGCCAACTGTTGGCCGGGGTCATGGCCGCCTCGTTGAACTGCTTCACGGCGTCAATCATCGCGCGGCGCGGCGCGCGTGCGGCCTGCGCCAGCATTGCCTGCTTCTGTTCGGCCGTTATGTCCAGGTCAAGGTCGCCGCCGGCCGCCTGCAGCAGCAGCAGTTGGCGCAAATAGGCGACCATCTGGCGGCAAAATTGGCGCGCGTCGGTCCCGGAGGCAAGCGCATTCTGGATGATGCCCAACCCGGCCGCGCCATTGCCATCCAACCAGGTATTGACGAGGTTGATAACGGCCGTGTTCGATGCCGTTCCCAACACTTTTTGCGCCCGATCCAGCGTCACCGTATCGCCGGGGGAAACGACCAACTGGTCAAGCAGGCTCTCCGCATCGCGGATGCTGCCCGCGCCCTGCTGCGCTACCAACGCCAACGCTTCCGGCTCAATCGTCAGGTCTTCCTTCGCCGCCAGCCAGACCAGCCGTTCGATGATTTCTGCCTGGGTGAGCAGGCGGAAGTTGAACTGCTGGCAGCGGGATTTAATCGTCATCGGTACTTTATGCTCTTCTGTCGTTGCCAGAATGAACATGGCGTGCGGCGGCGGTTCTTCTAATGTCTTGAGCAGCGCATTGAAGGCGGCCGTGGAGAGCATGTGTACTTCGTCAATGATGTACACCTTAAAGCGCCCTTCGTTGGGGGCAAAGTTGATTTTGTCGCGCAGGTCGCGGATGTCGTCTACACCGGTGTTGGAGGCGGCGTCAATTTCGATCAGGTCGAGGAAACGGCCGTTGCTAATGGCCTGGCAAATGGAACAGGCGTTGCAAGGGCGATTGGCCGGGTCTGGGTCAAGGCAGTTGACGGCCTTCGCCAGCAGCCGCGCCGAGGTCGTTTTGCCGGTGCCACGCGGCCCGCAAAACAGGTAAGCGTGCCCCACACGATTCAGCGCCACGCTTTGTTGCAGCGTGTGCGTGATGTGTTCCTGACCGACAACCTGGTCAAAGCGGCCGGGCCGCCATTTACGGTAAAGGGCTTGGGACGACATGAAGCAAGTTTAACATTGCGATGGGGGCGTGGCAAGGCAGCGCCACAGTTGTTCGCCGCCTACACGGTTTACCTCTTCCCAAATTTGCGCCTCCAGGTCGGCACGGTCACTAAAAAAGGTGCTGGTCTGTGACACAAAAGCGGCTGCGGCGTCAATTCGCGCCGCCACCCCCTCGGCGCTGACCGGCGTCACCTGCGCCTGCCAGCGCGCATCGGCCGGGTCAATGGCGCGCACCGTCACCGCTTCCCAGCGCGTGTAGGGGTAATCTTCATAATAAATAAGCCCCGCACCGGCCGCTTGCTCGGCCGCCACGGCTGCTTGTTCGGCCGCCACGCGCACCAATTGATGATCCACATGGTTGCCCACGCCCAATGGGACATACAGCGCCCGGTGGGGCGGCAGTTGGCGCAGGCGCGCGGCCAACTGCGCCACCAATGCTTGTTCGGCCGCGTGTACCGGCCCAAAAATATCTGCATTTGAATTGTACAACGACTCTCCGGTCAACGGATGCCGCCGGTAGATGCAGTCGGGCGCGTCCCAATGGGCGTACGCTGCCCCCAAGATAGCGCAGGCGGCAGCGTCTTCCTCCCGTCGCGCCGCCACCACGTCAGTCGCCAGTTCCCAGCGCGTGTGCAGCGCCTGCGCAAAAGGGGACAAGGGGGCGACGGGCGGTTCCCCGGCCATGATGGTGAGGATGAGGATGGGGTCGCCAACGGCCGTGCGGTCATAAATTTGCGCGCCACAAGACAGCGCCGCGTCGTCAAGGTGTGGGGACAGGTAAATGGCTGCGTACTCTTTCATCTTTCAGGTCACCGTTCGCAAACTTATTTACAGCCCATTATAATAGCACGTTTATGAAGAAGCAGTTGACCCACCTTGACACAGATGGACAGGCCAAAATGGTAGACGTGGGGCAGAAGCCGGAGACGGAACGGGTGGCCGTGGCGCGTGGCAGTGTGCTGATGCAGCCAGAAACATTGCAGCTTATCATGGCCGGGCAGGTGAAAAAGGGGGATGTGTTTACCATTGCCCAATTGGCCGGCGTGATGGCCGCGAAACGCACCAGCGACCTCATTCCGCTTTGCCACCCGTTGCTGTTGAACCACGTTCACGTAACCTGCACGCCGAACCCGGAGGCGAGCCGCGTGGATATTGAAGCGGTGGCGCGCGTGTCGGGGAAAACGGGGGTGGAGATGGAAGCGTTAACGGCCGTTACCGTTGCCGCCCTCACCATTTATGACATGGCCAAAGCGGTTGATCGCAGCATGGAGATCAGCAACGTTCACCTGACGCATAAGGCGGGCGGGCAAAGTGGAACCTGGCCGCGCGCCACCGGAGAGTAACCGATGCAATTAGAAATCCGCCTCTTTGCTACCTTAAAAGAACGGGCGCAACAAGATCGCCTGCAAGTCAACATCCCCTTGCCCAGCACCGTCGGCGCATTGATTGAAACCCTCGCCGCCGAGCAGCCGGCGCTGGCCCCTTTACTGCCTATCGCCATCGTCGCCGTTAACAAAACCTTTGCCTCCGCGCAAACGCCGATTCAGGCAGGTGACGAAGTCGCCATCTTCCCGCCGGTCAGCGGCGGCAGCCAGGCGACCCCGTACCCGACGTATTTTGCCCTCACCCCCACCGCGCCCGACCTGAACGCCATTCACGCCCACCTCACCCAAGCCGACGTCGGCGCGGTCGTCAGCTTCACCGGCTCTGTGCGCGGGCAAACCAGACGAGATGGCTTACCTGCGCAAACCCTCTACCTGGAATATGAAGCGTACCAGGACATGGCCGAAGTCAAAATGGCGCAAATCGCCCGCGAAATTTGGGAACGGTGGCCGACGGTGAAGGGAATTGCCATTGTGCAGCGGATCGGTCGTTTGGATATCGGCGATATCACCACCTACGTGGCCTGCGCGGCCGGGCATCGTGACCAGGGCGTTTTTGACGCCGCACGCTATGGCATTGACCGCCTCAAAGAGATTGTGCCGGTGTGGAAAAAAGAGGTTGGCCCAGACGCCACTGTCTGGGTGGAAGGGCAGTATCGTCCTACGGAAGCAGATAATTAAGTCTATCAAGTAAGGAAAAGTGGGGATCAGGGGATTAAGAGATATAAGAAAAATTCATCGAATCCCCTAATCCCCGCTATTGTTGAGGAGGTTTATTTATGCTGCTCACCATTTCCACAACATATGACCCGGCAACTGACCTGGGATATTTGTTGCACAAACACCCGGACAAGGTGCAGACTTTTTCATTGAGTTTTGGCCGGGCGCACGTCTTCTATCCAGAGGCAACGGCCGTCTCCTGCACGGCCGCGCTCATGCTTGATATTGACCCCATCAAATTATCTCGGCAGCAAGGAGGCGACCAGGCGAGTTTTGCCCTGCAACCTTATGTGAATAACCGCCCCTACGTAGCCTCTTCCTTTTTGAGCGTAGCGATTGCCCAGGTGTATGGGACGGCGCTGAACGGCCGTTGCAAAGATCGCCCCGAACTGGTTGACACGCCTATCCCACTGCAAGCAAAAATTGCCACCCTCCCAAGTCATGATGGGGAATCGCTGCTGCATCGCTTATTCACGCCATTGGGCTATACGCTCCATGTCATCCACCAGCCATTAGATGCACAATTTCCCGAATGGGGTGACAGCCACATCTACACCGTTACCCTGACACATACAATTCGCCTGCGTGAACTGCTCACGCATCTGTACGTGTTAATCCCTGTCTTGGACGACGAAAAACATTACTGGGTAGGCGCTGATGAGGTGGACAAACTATTACAAAAAGGGGAATCTTGGTTAACCGATCACCCTGAACGGGAAGAAATTGCCCATCGGTTTCTACGCCGCCAGCGCCGGTTGACACGGGCCGCTTTGGCCCAATTAACCGAAGAGGATGATCCTGATCCAGAAGCGACGGGCAAGCAGCATGATCAGGAAGAAACAAACGCCGAGAGCAGTTTAGGACTGCACCAACAACGTCTCCAGGCCGTGCTCGACATGCTCAAGGCCAGCGGCGCAGCGCGGGTACTAGACCTGGGCTGTGGCGAAGGCCGCCTGCTGCGTATGCTGCTGCAAGAATCTCAGTTCAAGGCCATTGTGGGCATGGACGTGTCGTACCGCAGCCTGGAACTGGCAGCAGAACGCCTGAAACTGGAGCGATTGCCAGAACGGCAGCGCGAACGCATCACTTTGTTGCATGGCTCGTTGCTGTATCGAGATCAACGGTTGGTCGGGTACGATGCGGCCGCCGTAGTCGAGGTAATAGAACATCTCGATGCGCCACGTCTCGCTGCTTTTGTACAAAACGTATTCGCTTTTACCCAACCACAGATAGTCCTGATCACCACGCCGAATCAGGAATATAATGTCATGTGGCCCAGTTTGCCCGCCCAGAAATTCCGTCACCGCGACCACCGTTTTGAGTGGACGCGAGCAGAATTTCAGACATGGGCAACCAAAGTAGCCGATACGCACGGATACACGGTGCGCTTCACCCCGATTGGTCCGGAGGATGAAACGGTCGGCGCTCCATCACAAATGGCGATTTTTACGAGGGAACACATTGATGAAAATAGAACTCCCTGAACTGGCGTTGGTGGTTCTGATTGGGGCTACAGGGTCGGGTAAATCCACGTTTGCCCGCGCGCATTTTCGGTCAACAGAGGTGATCTCTTCTGACTTCTGTCGGGGGTTGGTCTCCGATGACGACAACGACCAGACGGCAACCAACGATGCTTTTGACGTGCTGTATTTTATTGCCGGGAAACGATTGGAACGAGGGCGTTTGACGGTCATTGATGCAACCAACGTCAAGCCACAGGATCGCCAACCATTACTCGCCCTGGCGCGCGATTACCACGTGCTGCCGGTGGCGATTGTGCTCAATGTGCCTGAGCGCGCGTGTCACGAGCATAACCAGGCGCGCCTGGATCGAGATTTTGGGCCACACGTGGTGCGCAATCATGTGCGCACTCTGCGGCGGTCATTGCCAAATTTGAAACGGGAAGGGTTCCGGCGCGTCTTTATCTTTAATTCGATAGAGGAGGTAACAGCCGTTTCCATCACCCGCACACCACTCTGGAATAATCGCCAACACGAACATGGCCCTTTCGACATTGTTGGCGATATTCATGGTTGCGCCGATGAACTGGAACTGCTATTGCAAAAACTGGGTTATGAGCGTATCGAACAGACGGAAAGCCCCGATCCCCACGCCCTGTTTTTCTCCCCTTATCTCTATCGCCACCCCGCTGGCCGCAAGGCGATCTTCCTGGGCGACCTGGTAGATCGGGGACCGCGCAGCCTGGATGTGATTCGGTTGGTGCGGCAGATGGTCGCTGCCGGGAACGCTCTATGCGTACCGGGCAACCATGACGTTAAGCTGCTACGCAAGCTGAACGGCCGTCACGTGCGCGTCAATCATGGCCTTGAGCAAACCCTGGCAGAAATCGAAATGCTGCCAGAAGAAATACGCGAACCATTTTGCCGGGAAACGGCCGATTTTCTCCATTCGCTGGTAAGCCATTATGTCCTAGACGATGGCAAGTTGGTCGTTGCCCATGCCGGGTTGAAAGAAAAACTACAAGGGCGGGCTTCTGGACGGGTGCGCGACTTCGCTTTGTATGGCGAAACCACCGGCGAGACCGATGAATTCGGACTGCCGATACGTTACAACTGGGCGGAAGCGTATCGAGGACGGGCAATGGTTGTATACGGGCATACGCCAGTGCCAGCAGCGGAATGGTTAAATCACACCATCAACATAGATACCGGCTGTGTCTTTGGCGGCAAACTAACGGCCCTGCGCTATCCGGAGCGGGAACTGGTGTCGGTGGCTGCCGCGCGTACTTATGTTGAACCGGTACGGCCGCTGCATGTTCCCACATCGGCGCTTAGCGCGCAGCAGGAACAGGATGATCTCTTGGACATCGCCGACGTTATCGGTAAGCGGATCATCAACACGCGGCTGATGGCGAACATCACCATTGAGGCGGCGAACAGCGCCGCGGCTTTAGAAGTCATGAGCCGCTTTGCTGTCAACCCGAAGTGGTTGATCTACCTGCCGCCAACCATGTCGCCGACGGAAACAAGCAATGAACCGGATTTCCTGGAACATCCGGCGCAGGCGTTTGCCTATTACCGTCACCATGGTGTCACGCAGGTCATTTGTGAAGAGAAGCACATGGGGTCGCGGGCAGTGGTGTTGGTTGGGCATACGGCAACGGCCGTCCAACGCCGTTTTGGCGTTGCCGAGAATGAAAGCGGCGTCATCTACACGCGCACCGGACGCCGCTTTTTCGACGACCTGGCGGTAGAAGCGGCACTGCTCGACCATTTGCGCCAGGCATTAACCAGGGCCAACTTTTGGGATGAGTTCGACACGGAATGGGTTTGCCTGGATTGTGAATTGATGCCCTGGTCGGAAAAAGCTCAGGCGCTCTTGCAGCAGCAGTATGCGGCCGTGGGGATGGCCGCTCAGTCAGCCTTGAACGAGGCAAATGGGCTGTGGGCGCAAGCTGCCAGGCGTGGCTTAGATGTCACGACGCTGCAAGCACATTACCAGGCGCGGGCAGACATGGTGGCCCACTATGTACAGGCATATCGGCAATATTGCTGGCCGGTGCGCTCGGTCCATGATCTGAAACTGGCCCCTTTCCACATCTTGGCGACAGAGGGAGCGGTCCATACGGACAAGAGTCACCTGTGGCACATGGAGACGATTGGTCGCATGGTCGCCAGGCAACCGGCAGAGACGCTGATGCGGACATCGTATCGGGTGGTGAATTTGCAAGATGATGCGGAGGTGGAAACGGCCGTTGCCTGGTGGCAAGACCTGACCGGGCGTGGTGGTGAAGGAATGGTCGTCAAACCGCTGGATTTCACCGTCATCGGGCTGCGTGGGTTGGTGCAGCCGGCCATCAAATGTCGCGGACGCGAATATCTGCGCATTATCTATGGGCCAGAGTACACGGAGCCAGGAAATCTGACGCGGCTGCGGCAGCGCAGTGTGGGGCGCAAACGATCATTGGCGCTGCGCGAATTTGCCCTGGGTGTAGAAGCTCTGGAGCGTTTTGTCCACCGTGAGCCACTGCGCCGTGTTCACGAAAACGTCTTTGGCGTGTTGGCGCTAGAGAGCGAACCGATTGATCCCCGGCTGTAGCAGCCGGTAATCCGTGAGCGATCATCTACCCGCCCTCCATGCTTGCTGTTCACCGATTACCACTCGATAGGCGTTGGGCATTGGTTGGCGGAGTGCGTTGGCGCAAAAACGCAACTTACGCCGTCGGCTTGTGTTTACGCATTAGATTAAGTGGCTGGACGGCGGCGTTCCATGGGGCGTGATTTACCAAATCGTGTTACCCGCCACATGCCAAATTTAATGAGCAAACATTGGGAGAATTTTTGTATGGAAAATGGAAACACACAAGCACGGCGCGTTGTAATCACCGGCATGGGTATGATCACTCCCCTGGGGCACAATGTCGCCGACACCTGGCAGGCTGTTTTAGCGGGGAAATCGGGCATTGGCCCCTACACCCTGGTAGACCCCACCGGGCACACCATGCCTTGCTTGTTTGAAGTGAAGGATTTTGACCCGGACACGTTTATGGACCGTAAAGAAGCGCGCCGCCGGGATCGCTTCCAACAGTTGGCAATTGCCGCCGGGCAAGAAGCGATGTCCCAGGCGCAGCTTGCCATTACGGATGAGAATCGGGAACGGATTGGCATTTATATGGGAACCGGCGTGGGGGGTATTCGCACGCTGGTCGAACAGGAGCATGTGGTCATCGAACGCGGCACGCGCCGCGTCAGCCCGTTTGCCATTACGATGATCATGCCCAATGGCGCGGCCGGGATGTTAGCGATTGAGTATGGCATTCATGGCCCATCTACGACAATTACCACTGCCTGCGCGGCCGGCTGCGATGCGCTGGGGCACGCTTTCCACGCCATTCGTCGTGGCGAATTGGATGCGGCGCTGAGCGGTGGCAGCGAATCTATTTTGACGTCGGTGGCCCTGGCGGCGTTTGAACGGGCGCAGGCCACGACTTCCCGCGACCAGGATACACCACGGCCGTTCGATAAAGACCGTGACGGGCTGGCGGCTGGTGAGGGCGCGGCCGTTTTGGTGCTGGAAAGCCTGGAACATGCGCAGGCGCGCGGGGCGGCTATTTATGGGGAAATAGCCGGCTATGGGCAGACGACAGACGCTTATCACATTACGGCGCCGGCCGCTGGGGGCGTGGGCGCGGCGCGAGCCATCCGCAAGGCGCTGGCCGACGCCAACCTGACCCCGCAAGATGTGGATTACATTAGCGCGCATGGCACGGGGACGGTGTTGAATGACGCTGCGGAAACGGCCGCTATCAAACACGCATTAGGCGACCATGCCTATAAAGTGGCCGTCAGTTCTACCAAATCCATGACCGGGCACATTATGGGTGCGACCGGCGCCATCGAAACGATCTTTTGCGCCCTCGCCATACGTGACCAAATCCTGCCGCCAACCATTAATTATGAGACGCCCGATCTGGAGTGTGACCTCGATTACGTGCCAAATGAAGCCCGGCAAGCTACAATCAATGTTTGCCTGAACCACGCCTTTGGGTTTGGCGGGCATAATGCGGTTTTAGTAATTAAAAAATTTGTGGCGTAAGTCGTAAAACAGAAGACGTAGGGCGTGACGGAGGACGTAAAGTAGGGCCGTTACGCTTTACGTCTTACGTTTTACGTCCAGGTGTGACATGGACGACTATACTGAATTAGAAGCGAACCTGGGAGTAACATTCCAGAATGGCGCCTTATTAGTGCGTGCCTTAACCCATCGTTCTTATCTGAATGAAAACCCAAACAGTGCGTTGGAAGATAATGAGCGGCTGGAATTTTTGGGGGATGCCGTGCTGGACTTTGTGGTCGGGGCGTACCTCTACCATCATTATCCCGAAATGGACGAAGGGTCGTTGACCAGTTTACGGGCGGCGTTGGTACGGGCGGAGACGCTGGCGACGTTTGCGCGGCAGATGGCGATCGGCCGTTTCCTGCGTCTGGGATATGGCGAGGTTGAAAATGGGGGGCGCGAACGCACACCCCTCCTCTGCGCCGCCTTTGAAGCGGTGATGGGCGCTATTTACCTTGACCAGGGGTTGGCGCAAGCGACAGCCCTTACCGAAAAACTCATCGCCCCAGCCTTGCAAGAGATTTTGGCTGCTGACTTGCATAAAGACGCCAAGAGCGAGTTCCAGGTATGGGCGCAGGCGCGATACAATATCACCCCGCGTTACCGGGTAGTGGGCACGGCCGGGCCTGATCATGCCAAGACCTTTCAGGTGCAGGTGTTGGTGGGCGATGATGTGTGGGGCGAAGGCATTGGGCGCAGCAAACAAAGCGCCGCGCAGGCGGCCGCCAGGATGGCGATGGCAAGAGCAGAGAGTGTGGTTGATGAGGAGAGCGTGCAACCCTTCGATAAGCTCAGGGCTGGCCGTGAAGCGTGAAGGCGTTTCATCACGCATCACGGCCTGTTAAAGCGATGCGTTTACTGATCACTGGCGGCAGTAGTTATTTAGGGCAGCATTTGACGCCGTTGGCGGCGGCCACGGGTGACGTTTGGTACACGTATTTGCACAACGACCCTTTGTCCCAACCGTATGGCCGGCCGCTTGATTTGCGGGATGATACGGCCGTCCATCACCTCATCACCACCTTGCGTCCCGACGTCGTCATCCACACGGCCGGGTCGAACCGCATCCCCGACATGGAGGCGGTCATTGTCACAGGAACGCGCAACGTCACCGCCGCCGCTGCCGCCATCAACGCCCGGCTCATTCACCTCTCGACAGACAGCATTTTTAACGGCCGTCACGACGCTCCCCACCCACCCCCTTACGACGAAGACGCGCCTCCCTCACCGGTCAACGCCTATGGCGCGGCCAAAGCGCGCGCCGAGGCCATTGTCGCCGCCTATCCCAACCACGTCATTGTGCGCACCTCGCTCATCTACGGCTTGCAGCAGCCAGACCACAGCACAAGTTGGATGGCGGCCGCCCTGCGCGCGGGCAAGCCTGTCACCTTGTTCACCAACCAACTGCGCAATCCCGTTTGGGCACACACCCTCAGCCTGGCCTGCCTGGAACTGGCGGTCAATGCGTATCGCGGCATTCTCAACGTCGCCGGGCAGCAGGTCTTGTCGCGCGCCGAATTCGCGCTCAGGCTGCTGGATTGGTGGCAAATTCAGCCACGCGACACGCTGGTAGAAGGGGCGTCATTGGGAGGGGAATGGCCGCTCGATTGTCGGTTAGATTTGCGCCGGGCAGCGGCCGTGCTGACTACGCCATTATCAGGTGTTGACGAGGTGTTGACGGCCGTTCGGCGCATTTAGATTGGTTGAATCGCTGAAGATTGAACCAATCTTGCATGTTTAGGAACGAGATTTGAATAATTTACACGTTTAGATTGGACAAATCTTCTGAGATTTGTCCAATCTTC
>JACSRF010000318.1 GCA_014879875.1 Anaerolinea sp. | reverse complement strand
GAGTTTACAGATTGGGCCAATCTTGGAGATTGGCCCAATCTCGCCAAGTTAAAAACGGGCAAACCCTAAACAGTGATCAGCAATCGGTTTATCGATCACCGATTATCGGCTCCATATACTTCACAACCATTTCTGCCATTGCGCGCGTGCTCAGTGACGGCTCCCCATCCCGCGCCAGGTCGACAGTGCGGTGTCCGGCGGCGATGGTGCGGGCAACGGCCGTTTCCACCGCCAGCGCCTCATCCTCCAACCCCAACGAATGGCGCAGCAGCATCGCTGCTGACATGATAGTCCCAATTGGGTTGGCAATGCCCATTCCGGCAATATCTGGGGCGGAGCCGTGTATCGGTTCATACAACCCGCGCGGGCAGCCGTGCCCATTTTGCGCCGCGCCCAATGACGCCGACGGCAAATTGCCCATCGAGCCAGAGAGCATCGAAGCCTCGTCGGTGATGATGTCGCCAAACATATTGCCCGCCACCAGCACGTCAAAACTGGACGGCCGACTGAGCAGGTGCATCGTCGCCGCGTCCACCAGCACATGTTCCAGCGTCACGTCGGGGTAATTGGCGGCGACTTCATTCACCGTCTTGCGCCACAACCGCGAACTGTCCAGCACATTGGCCTTGTCAATGGAAGCCACGCGCTTGCGCCGCCCCTGCGCCGCGCGAAAAGCAATTTCCGCCACGCGCCGCACCTCGCCCGCGCTGTAAATCATCGTGTCCTTGCCCCATTCCTCGCCTGCGTCATCGGTCCAACGGGCGCGTTCGCCAAAGTAAATGCCGCCGGTCAGTTCGCGGATGACGAGCATGTCCACGCCGGCCAGCTTTTCCGCTTTCAGAGGGGAGGCGGCCATCAGTTCTGGGTACAGCTTCAGCGGGCGCAGGTTGGCGAACAACCCTAATCCTTTGCGCAGCGCCAGCAGGCCGCGCTCCGGGCGGTCGGCGGCGTCGGGGTTGTCCCATTTGTAGCCGCCGACCGCGCCCAGCAGCACGGCATCGGCTTGCAGGCAGGCGGCCAGCGTCTCGTCGGGCAGGGAGTTCCCTACTGTGTCAATGGCGCAGCCGCCCATCAGGTGTGTGTGTGTGGTGAAGGTGTGGTGGAACTGGTGGGAGACGGCCGTTAACACCGCAACCGCCCCTTCCACCACCTCCGGCCCAATCCCATCGCCGGGTAAAACAACAATGTTTGCTTCCATAAAAAATTAACCTCTATTGAATCACCGGTAAAACCCCATTACAATTCACCCATGCGATTACAGGATTTTGCATCGTCTCCCCTGATAATTTGACCACATTGTACATGAAGGAGTCACTAAATTGATGATTACGCCTGATTTGTACGATGTCATTGAAACAATTTACCCATTGCCCGAATACAACTCTCAAGCCAGCAATTTATCGTCGTCTGGCAGGCAAAAGCGGAACGGCATGTGCCCATTTTCGACCAATTAGCGCAAATTGTGACGCTGCTGCCCACGTCGGCCAAAACAGAAGTGCTAGACTTTGCCCGTTTTTTAACTGTGCGCCAAACAACCTCTGCCTCAACTTTTCCCATTCAATAAAGCATACTCGTAGCTGTCCACCAGCGCGTGCCAGCTTGCTTCGATGATGTTCGTGCTGGCCCCCACCGTACTCCAGCGACGGTCGCCATCCTCAAAATCAATCAGCACCCGCACCCGCGCCCCTGTGCCGTTTGCGCCATCCAAAATACGCACCTTGTAATCGGTGAGGTGGATGCTCTGCAACTGCGGGTATTTGGTGAACAACGCTTTGCGCAGCGCCAGGCTGAGGGCGTTCACCGGCCCGTTGCCTTCGGAAGCGGTGTGGATGACCTCGCCATCAATGCGAATTTTCACCGAGGCGTCGGAGACCATCGGCACGCCCTCGCGCACGCTGATCCAGGTGGTGAAGTCGAGCATCTCAAACGGCCGTTTATACCCCGCCTTCATCCGCCGCAGCAGCAAAGACATCGAAGCCTCGCCCGCTTCAAAGGCAAAGCCCTCATTTTCCAGCTCCTTAATCTGCTGTAAAATGGCGCGCGCCTCCTCGCTGTCCACGTCTACGCCAAACTCCGCCGCCTTGTCCAGCACATTGCCGCGCCCGGACAGTTCCGAAATAACGGTGCGCTGCTCGTTGCCCACCAGCGCCGGGTCAATGTGCTGGTAACTAAGCGCATTTTTGCGCATGGCAGCCACGTGAATGCCCCCCTTGTGCGCGAAGGCGCTGCTGCCCACGTAAGGGGCGTGCGTATCGTGCGGCAGATTGGCAATTTCGGCCACGTAATGGGCCAGGTCGGCGATCTGCTGTAAGCTCTCTGGAGGGATGCACTGTTTGCCCATTTTTAGCTGCAAGTCGGGGACGATGGTGCAGAGGTTGGCGTTGCCCACGCGCTCGCCATAGCCGTTGATCGTGCCCTGCACGTGTACCACACCCACGTCCACCGCCGCCAGCGTGTTGGCGACGCCGCAGCCGCCGTCGTCGTGGGTGTGAATGCCAACGGCCGTTTCCCCCAACCGTTCCACCACTTCGCGCACAATCCGTCCCACTTCCCAGGGCAGCGCGCCGCCGTTGGTGTCGCACAACACCACGCAGTTCGCGCCTGCCTGCGCCGCCACCTGCACCGTCAGCAGCGCGTACTGCGGATTGGCCTTGTAGCCGTCAAAAAAATGCTCAGCGTCGTAAATGACCTCCTTGTCCTGGGTTTTGAAATAGGCCACACTGTCGCTGATCATCGCCAGGTTTTCTTCCAGGTCGGTTTCCAGCACGTCGCGCACGTGCAAATCCCAGCTTTTGCCCACCAGCGTGACCACCGGCGTCTGCGCCTCCATCAGGGCGCGGATGTTGGGGTCGCTGGCCGTGTCGGCATGTTTGCGCCGCGTGGAGCCGAAGGCCGCTATCTTGGCGTGGCGCAAGGTCATGGTTTGCACGGCGCGGAAAAAGTCGGCGTCCTTGGGGTTGGAACCGGGCCAGCCGCCTTCGATGTAATGAACGCCGAAGTCATCGAGCCGTTGGGCAATTTTCAACTTGTCGTTGAGGGATAGGTTTAACCCTTCGCGCTGGGCGCCGTCGCGCAGAGTGGTGTCGTATACAAAAACGGTGTTGTCGTTCATCGAAAAATCTCCTCAGAAGAATTCAATACAAAGAGACAAAGAAGGAAAGGGACAAAGGATGAAAAGGTGTAAAGGTCGTATTTATCCGTTTGTCCTGGTCCAATTCAGGAGATTTTTTGAATGGGCTGGGCAACGGCCGTATCCACCAACACAGCCATTGCCCAGTTATCACCTCTTGGTTGCAAAATAGATAAACTACTTGTCATAAAGCCTCTCATAAGCAGCGACTTTGTCGCTTTGTTGCAGCAGGTAGCCAAGCTGGTCTACCCCTTGCAATATGCAGGTTTTGCTGAATGGGTCAATGGGGAAGGGCACGGCACGGCCGTCTGGCAAAGTCACGGTTTGCGCGGACAGGTTGATGGTGACGGCCGTTTCCGGCTCCTCCGCCACCAGACTCAACAACTGCTGGTACGTCTGCTCATCCACCGCCACCGGCAGCAGCCCATTTTTCAGCGCATTGTTGCGGAAAATGTCGGCAAAACCGGCGCTGATCACGGCGCGGAAGCCGTAGCCCATCAAGGCCCAGGGCGCATGTTCGCGCGACGAGCCACAGCCAAAATTGTCGCCCGCCAGCAAGATTTGCGCCCCCTGGTGTTCCGGTTTGTTCAACGGGAACTCTGGGTCGGGCGCGCCGTCGCTCTGATAACGCCAGCGTGAAAACAGCCCTTCGGCCAGCCCATCTTTATTCGTCACTTTCAAATAGCTGGCAGGGATAATCTGGTCGGTGTCCACGTCGTTGTACGGCAGTGGCAAGAGTTTACTGGTTAAGGTGGTAAAAGATTCCATAGCAATTTACGATTTGGGATTTACGATTTACGATTGGCGGCTCTCGAATCGTCAATCGTCCATTACATCATCGTCCTCGGATCGGAAATGTGGCCGTGAATGGCGGAGGCAACGGCCGTTAACGGACTCGCCAAAAACGTGCGGCCGCCGGCCCCTTGCCGCCCCTCAAAATTACGGTTACTGGTGCTGATGGCGTACTGCCCCGGCTGAAGCTGGTCGCCGTTCATGGCAATGCACATCGAGCAGCCCGCCGAGCGCCATTCCGCGCCCGCTTCCATGAAAATGGTGTGCAGCCCTTCTGCTTCCGCCTGCCGCCGCACCTCTTCCGAACCGGGCACGACCAACATGCGCGTGCTGGACGCCACTTTGCGCCCGGCAAGCAGCGCCGCCGCCTGCCGCAAATCGCTGAGGCGGGAATTGGTGCAGCTTCCCAAGAACACCACATCTAGCGGATGTCCCAACAGCGGCTTGCCCGGCGGCAAACCCATGTAGGCCAGCGCCTTTTCCAGTGAGGCGCGTTTTGACAGGTCTGGCTCGGCGGCGGGATCTGGCACGGCCGCGCTGATTTTCATGCCCATGCCCGGATTGGTGCCGTAGGTGATCATCGGCTCTAACTCATCCACGCCGATGGTCACTTCTTTGTCATAGGTGGCCCCCTCGTCGCTAGACAGCGTTCGCCATTGCGCTACTGCCCCCTCCCATGCGGCTCCTTGGGGGGCGAATTCGCGCCCGGCAAGGTAGGCGAAGGTGGTGTCGTCGGGGGCGACCATGCCCGCGCGCCCGCCGCCCTCGATGGACATGTTGCAGAGGGTCATGCGCCCTTCCATGCCGAGTTGGGAAACGGCCGTGCCCGTATACTCAAACACATGCCCCGTGCCGCCCCCCACGCCAATCCTGGCAATCAGCGCCAGGATCATATCCTTCGCCGTCACGCCTGGGGGCAGGTTCCCGGCAAAGTTGACGCGGTACGTCTTGGGGCGCTCTTGCAGTAAACATTGCGTCGCCAGCACGTGCTCCACCTCGCTGGTGCCAATGCCAAAGGCCAGCGCGCCAAATGCGCCATGTGTACTCGTGTGGCTGTCCCCGCAAACAATGGTCATGCCCGGCTGCGTCAACCCCAACTCCGGCCCAATCACATGTACGATGCCCCGGTTCGGGCTGTCCAGGCCATACAACGGCACGCCAAACTCCTGGCAGTTCGTCTCCAACTGCGCCAACTGCTTCGCCGCCTGCACATCCTGAATCAACCACACCTGCTCACCGTTCACCGATAACCGATCACTGTTTACCAAATTCCGCGTGGGAATGCCGTGATCCATTGTCGCCACCGT
Source organism: Anaerolinea sp. (assembly GCA_014879875.1). GTDB lineage: Bacteria > Chloroflexota > Anaerolineae > Promineifilales > Promineifilaceae > JACSRF01. Next base: position 10,705 of record JACSRF010000318.1, on the reverse strand, counting down.
GCGGTCGGGGCGGCGCACATGCAGCCCCTTCTGTCGCAGTCCGCTAAACGCTTGCGGCGACGTGACTTCGTGGACCAGGTGCAGGTCAATGTACAACACACTGGGCGAACCCGGTTCGTTGACAACCACGTGGCTCTCCCAGATTTTGTCAAAAAGTGTTTTTGGTTTTTCTTGAGTCATAGATGACCACTTACTCCGTATCAATTTACCCTGATTGACTGACAAATCTCATTTTCGGGGTGACTACAGCGAATTTAAGTAATAAACGAATGGAAACTACCAGAGAAAAAATTCGCCGCTTCCTCTAATTCGTTGTAGTCATTGGGCAAAAGATTTAAGTTGTCAGTCACCCGGCAATTTATCTGTGTTACAATCACGCCACATGTCCGGAGTCGAGCCGGTACGTGTAATTTTTATTCGTTCCGGCTCAAGCCTCCACTCCAATCCAATTGTTTTTGTTATGAAGAGTGATCCACAAGTTATTGATATTTCCTTTACGAATGACCAATTCATCATTACATTGGCTGATGAACGTACTTTAACTGTGCCTCTTTCCTGGTATCCTCGCCTTTATCATGCCACGCCAGATGAGCGTAATAACTGGTTACTGTTAGGCGATGGTTACGCTATTGAATGGCCGGATTTGGATGAGCATATCGGCATTGAAGGATTGCTTGCCGGACGACGCAGCGGTGAAAGCGAACGCTCACTCAAACGCTGGCTCGACAATCGCCAATAGAGCTTATCCATCACGCCACAGCCATTTCCATTTGCTCCGTTTCTTCCATTCCCTCAACGCCTTCCGCAACCAGGATTTTGTTCAGCGCCGACAGGTAAGCCTTGGCGCTGGCGACCACGATGTCCGTCTCTGCGCCGTGCCCGCTGAACTGGCGCGGCATGTCAAAGCCCGTCTGTGGCGATTTGCGCATCTGCGCCTGTTCCGGGGCCACACGCACAATCACTTCGCCGATGGCGTCAATGCCATCCGTAACAGAGCGCACGGTGTATTCCAGCAGGGTGTTGGGTAACTGCACAATGGCGTCTATCGCTTTGTAGCAAGCGTCAATGGGACCGGCGCCAATGGTTGCGGCCGTTGCCAATTCCCCATCTGGCCCACGCAGCCGCACCGAGGCCATTGGCAGGTTGACTGTGCCACACGTCACCTGCAAATCCACCAGCGCGTACAATTCCTCCGGTTGGTACAGCTCATCCTTCATCAAGGCCAGCAGGTCGGCATTGGTAATCACCTTCTTTTTGTCGGCCAACTCTTTGAAACGGTCAAATACCTCTTGCAGGCTGCCCGTGTCCAGTTCATAACCCAATTCGCGCATCCGCGCGCGCAGGGCGTGCCGCCCAGAATGTTTGCCCAGCACCAATTCCGACTTGTTCAGCCCCACCGTCTCCGGCCGCATGATCTCGTAGGTTTCTTCGTGCTTCAACATGCCGTCCTGGTGAATACCCGCCTCGTGGGCGAAGGCATTGGCCCCTACAATCGCCTTGTTGGGCTGCACGGCCATGCCGGTGAGGCTGGCAACCATGCGGCTGACTTTGGTGATCTGCGTGGTGTCTATGCCGGTGTCGGCATTGTAGACGGGGTTGCGCGTTTTGAGGGCCATAACCACTTCTTCCAGGGAGGTGTTGCCCGCGCGTTCGCCGATGCCGTTGATGGTCACTTCCACCTGCCGCGCCCCGTTTTGGATGCCCGCCAGGGTGTTGGCCGTCGCCAGCCCCAGGTCGTTGTGGCAGTGGACAGAGATGACGACGTTATCCGCGCCGGGGGTGTGCTGCCGGATGCCGTTGATTAATGCGCCGAATTCTTGCGGGGTGGTGTAGCCTACGGTGTCGGGGATGTTGATGGTGGTGGCCCCGGCTTTAATCGCTTCGCCCAGTACCAGGTAGAGAAATTGGGGGTCGCTGCGGCCGGCGTCTTCAGGGGAGAATTCCACGTCGTCGCAGTAGGTTTTGGCGTAGGCGACCATTTCGCGCACCTGGTCTACCACTTCTTCGGGGTCCAGTTGCAGCTTGTATTTCATGTGGATGGGGGAGGTGGCGAGGAAGGTGTGGATGCGCGGACGGCGGGCGTGCCGGATGGCTTGCCAACATTTGTCTATGTCGCTTTTGACGGCGCGCGCCAGGCCACAGATGATGGGGGGATGACGGCCGTCGCGCTCCTTATTCCCCACTTCCACCGCAATCCGCCGCACCGCTTCCAGGTCGTCAGGGGAAGCGGCGGGGAAGCCGGCTTCCATGATGTCCACGCCCAAATCGGCCAGGGTGTGAGCGATTTGCAGCTTTTCATCCGACGAGAGCGTTGCCCCCGGCGACTGCTCGCCATCGCGCAAGGTGGTGTCGAAAATGCGCACGTAGTTGGGATCGTTCATGGGGTACTCCTGTTCCGTAATCGGTAATCAGTGAACGGTAATCGGTAAGCGGTGAACCGATTACTGATTACCGTTTACCGATTACCGTTTACCGCTATTCACCCGGCTTGACAACCTTCGGATTGACAAAGGGCATCATGCCGCGCAGTTGCACGCCGACGCGCTCGATGAGGTGGTCTTGCTGTTGGCGGCGCTGTTGGTTGAACCAGGGACGGCCGTTTTCATTCTCCTTGATCCAGCTATTGGCGTAAGTCCCATCCTGAATTTCCTTCAAAATCTGGCTCATCTCATGCTTCGTCTCTTCGGTGATGAGGCGTGCGCCGGCGGTGTAATCGCCATGTTCGGCTGTATCCGACACCGAGTAGCGCATGTAATTCAGCCCGCCCTGGTACATCAGGTCTACAATCAGCTTGAGTTCGTGCATACATTCAAAGTAAGCGATCTCCGGCTGGTAGCCCGCTTCCACCAACGTCTCAAAGCCCGCCTGCACCAGCGCCGACACGCCGCCGCACAACACCGACTGCTCACCAAAAAGGTCGGTCTCCGTCTCCTCGGCAAAGGTCGTTGCCAGCACCCCGGCGCGCGTACCGCCAATGGCATACGCATAGGAAAGGGCGTTCGCCTGCGCCTGCCCGCTGGCGTCCTGATGTACCGCCAACAAACATGGCGTGCCGCCACCCTCGCGGAACACCTCGCGCACGCGATGGCCGGGCGCTTTGGGGGCGACCATGCTTACGTCCACATCGGCCGGCGGCGTAATTGTGCCAAAGCGAATGTTAAAACCGTGCGCAAACATGAGGGTTTTACCGGCGCTTAAGTTGGGTTCAATGTCATTTTTGTAAATTTTGGCCTGCTCGGTGTCTGGGGCCAGCAGCATGATGGTGTCGGCCCAGGCGGCGGCTTCGGCCACCGGCAGCACGGTCAGGCCATCGGCTTCTGCTTTCGCCCACGATTTACTGCCCTGGCGCAGCCCCACGGTCACGGTGACGCCGCTGTCTTGCAGGTTCAGCGCATGGGCATGTCCCTGGCTGCCATAGCCTATGACGGCCACTTTTTTGCTGCGAATCAGGTCTGGGTTGGTGTCTTTGTCGTAATAAATAGTTGCCATTTCTATCTCCAATAATTTAGGAACCGCGTTCCTTCTGAGGAACGCGGTTCCTGGTTGCTAGTCTGCGGCAAGGCCACTGTTTCCATTATGCCCATTGCCATTTTGCCCCGCGCCGGGGGTGTGGCGGATGCCTTCAGAACGGCCGCGCATCATGGCGACGTGACCGGTGCGCACAATTTCGAGGATGCCACCGGGGCGCAGCAGTTCGATCAGGCTGTTGATAGCGTTTTCGCTGGCAACGATTTGCACGATCATCGAATCGGGGGCCACATCGGCGACGGTCGCCTCGAAAATATTGACCAGGCTGAGGACTTCGCCCCGCTTGTCTGGCGCGGCGGCAATTTTGATGAGGGCTAACTCGCGCAAAACGGCCGCCTGATTGGTCACATCTTGCACGTCAATGACGTTCACCAGCTTGTACAGGTTCGCCTCTACCAGGCGGGCGGGCGTGTCCAGGCTGTCCACGACAATGGTCATGCGCGAGACGTCGGGGTGTTCAGTACGGCCGACGTTGAGCGAATCAATGTTAAAATTGCGGCGGCGGAACATGGAAGCGACACGGTTCAGCACGCCCGGTTTATTTTCTACAGTTGCGATTAATGTTTGACGCATTTTTTCCTCCAGAGATCGGTAATCCGTAGTCCGTAATCGGTAATCGGTAATCGGTAATCCGCTCACGGTTCACGGTTCACGGCTTACGGCTTACGGTTCACGGTTTACGTTTCACGTTTCACGCCGAATTGGCCGCCGCAGCATGGCATCCAGATCTGCCCCGGCGGGAACCATTGGGTAAACGGCTTCTTCCATTTCCACCACAAATTCAATGAGTACCGGGCCAGGGGTGCGGCTGGCAAAGGCCATCGCTTCGTTCACGTCTTCCCGTTTGCTAACGCGAATACCGGGAATGCCGTGCGCGTCGGCCAGTTTGACAAAATCGGGGCCGGTCATGTTCACGCCGGAGTACCGTTTCTCGAAGAAGAACTCTTGCCACTGGCGCACCATGCCCAGGTAGCCATTGTTGAGAATGAGGATTTTGACGTTGGCGTTTTCTTGTACGGCCGTTGCCAGCTCCGCCTGCGTCATCTGAAAACCCCCATCCCCGACAATCGTCCAGATTTCCCGATCCTTGTGCGCAAACCATGCACCAATGGCCGATGGTAGGCCAAAGCCCATCGTGCCCGCACCGCCTGACGTAATCCAGCGGAACGGCTGCTCAAAATGGTAATATTGCGCCGCCCACATCTGATGCTGACCCACATCGGTCGTCACAATGGCATCGCCGGCCGTGTGCTGCCACACATCGCGGATGACATGCGCGGCGTACAATTTGTCATCATTCGGCCAGGCCAGAATGTCGCGTTCTTCGGTTTCCGTTTTCCAGGCGTGGATGGTGTCCAGCCACTCCTCATGGTCGCGCGGCGCGACGTGCGGCAGCAAATCGCCGAGCACCGTTTTCAGGTCGCCCACCAGGGGCACATCTACATGGACGTTTTTGTGAATTTCGGAGGGGTCAATTTCAATGTGAATTTTGCGGGCGCGCGGCGCGTAGGTGCGCAGGTTGCCCGTCACGCGGTCGTCGAAGCGCATCCCAAACGCCAGCAGCAAATCGGACTGTTGGATGGCATTGTTCGCATACGCTTCGCCGTGCATCCCCATCATGCCCAGGCTGAGGGTGTGCGCGGCGGGGATGCTGCCCAGGCCAAGCAAGGTCATGGCGACGGGGGTTTGTGTTTTGGTGGCAAATTCCATCAACTCTTTCATGGCGTGGGATTTGAGGACACCGTGCCCGGCCAGGATAACCGGCCGTTCTGCCTGATTGATCATCTCGGCCGCGCGTTCCACATCCACCAGGGGCGCGTGCTGCGGCGGACGGTAGCCGGGGAGTTCAATCTCTTCGGGATAGACAAATTCCACCTGCTCAATTTGCGCATTTTTGCAGATGTCAATGACCACCGGCCCGGGACGGCCGCTGCGGGCAATGTAAAATGCCTCGCGCACCACTTCGGCAATTTCGTCGGCGCTGCTGACCAGGTAATTGTGCTTGGTGATCGGCAGCGTAATCCCCGTCACGTCCGTCTCCTGGAAGGCGTCGCCGCCGATGGCCGTAATCGGCACCTGCCCGGTGATGCAGACGATGGGGGAAGAGTCCATCATCGCCGTGGCAATGCCGGTGACGAGATTGGTGGCCCCAGGCCCGGAGGTGGCGATGGCGACCCCCACTTTGCCGGTGGCCCGTGCGTACCCATCCGCCATATGCGCCGCGCTCTGCTCGTGCCGCACCAGCACGTGGTGAATGGGGTATTCAAGCATGGCATCGTAAGCCGGCATGATGGCCCCGCCCGGATAGCCAAAGACGACTTCGACGCCTTCGCGCACCAGGCATTCCCATAAAATTTCTGCGCCGCTTTTAATCATCATCTTCTCCTTCGTGAATGTAGGGTGATTTTCCAAATCGCCAGTAAAAATGTAGGGCGATTTTCCAAATCGCCAGTAAAAGCAAAAAGGGCTGTCCTTGTCTGGACAGCCCTTTGAAAATTTGTGCGCTTTGTGTGTCTCGCTCTTACCCCGTTTGCCGTCCAGCCATGCTTAAGCCTCCAATCCCCAAAATAAGGACCAGGCTAAGAATAATGACGACAACAAGAAGTGAAAGAGCAGTAATAAACATGATTTTATATGAACAGACCTGAAATTGTTACCAATTGGTAAGTGCTATTCAGTGTAACCAGAGAGACGCTCCTTGTCTATTGTGCAATTTGTCTGAAATGTGTTGTGTTTACCTGGTTAAGTGTTGCGTAGATTGAGTTTGCTCGTGAGTGTTTACCTTTGTTATTTCCTGGTTACAATACAGGCACGTGGAGCGTTGTCTGTAGCGCCAACTTTCCAGTTGGCGCGGGCGAACTGGGAAGTTCGCCCTACATTAGGAGTGTGAGATGTTGCAACGGCCGTATACCATCCTTTGTATCGCCTCTGAACCGAAAGGATTCCCCTTTATCCGTGAATGCAAGCAGCAGGGCTGCCGCGTGTTGGCGCTCATGACAGAAGAAAAGAAGCATGAGCAATGGCCCTGGGAGAGCATTGACGAACATTTTGTCATGTCCAATTTGTCTAAACAGCCAGATATAACCCATGCCATCAGCTATGTGATGCGTGGGCAGAAAATTGACTGCATTCAGGCATTGGATGATTACGACGTGGCAACGGCCGCTTCCCTGCGTGAACATTTGCGTATCCCCGGCATGGGCGAGACGACGGCGCGCCATTTCCGCGACAAGCTGGCGATGCGCGTGCAGGCGCGGGATGAAGGGATGCTGGTCCCACCGTTTACGGCCGTTTTCAACTACGACGATCTACGCGCCTACATGGCCGACGTACCCGCTCCCTGGGTCCTCAAACCCCGTTTTGAGGCCGGAGCCATCGGCATTCGCAAGCTGCACGACAGCGAACAGGTGTGGCGCGCGCTGGACGAATTGGGCGACCAGCAATCTTTTTACCTGCTGGAAAAATTTGTGCCCGGCGATGTGTACCACGTGGATGCGCTCATTTGGGGTGGGGAATTGGTCTTTGCCATGTCCAGCAAATACGGCCTGCCCCCGCTCGCCGTCTCCCATGGCGGCGGCATTTTCACCACACGCGCGCTGCCCTGGGATGGCGAAGAAGCGACCACGCTGCGGCAGTTGACCGGGGAATTGATGCAAAAGCTGCGCCTGCCGCGCGGCGTGTCGCATACGGAGTTTATTCGCGGGCATGAAGACGGCCGTTTCTACTTCCTGGAGACGGCCGCGCGCGTCGGTGGGGCGAACATTGACCGCATGGTACAGGCGGCTACGGGCATCGAACTGTGGCAGGAAGCGGCGCGCATCGAGTTAGCAAGTTTGCGCGGCGAAGCGTACATTGCTCCCAATTACCGGCGCGAGTATGCCGGCTTGCTCACCTGCCTCTCGCGGCAAGAATACTCTGACCTCTCCGCCTACAACGACCCAGAAGTGATGTGGCGCGTGCCCAAAGCACACCATGCCGGGCTGCTGATTGCTTCCTGGAACCAGGAGCGCATTGAGCAGCTCATCACCAGTTATGCGGAACGATTTGCGCAGGACTTCCTGACCACCGCGCCCCCCAAAAGCGATGTGCGCACCACGTTTTAAGACCTCCCAGACCTGACAGGTCGTCGCGACCTGTCAGGTCTAGCTTGCACACCCTACGGCCGTGGCAGCTTATTCAGTTCGATCACCATTTGCTCGGAACGGGGATAAGCCCAGCTCAGAAAATTGACGATGGCTTCGGTGGTTTCGGCGCTCACCGCACCGCCGGCGCCGGTGCATAACGGCCGTATCTCTGTCGTCACAAAAGCAACTTGTTGCAACAACGAACGATACTCAACATACAACGGCTGCCAGGCGGGGGGGACGTCGGTGAAGCCGGGCGACTCTAAAATCCAAAGACGGGTCCAGCCGATGAATGTCCCGCAGTCGCCAGGCTTGCCGGTCGCTTGCCAGATACCGATTTCGCTGTCGAAACTGCGCAAGGAGTCGCGCACCAGCCCCATATAACGGATGAAGGTGTCGGCGTTGAAGGGCACAATGGGCGTTTCGGCGAAGGTGTGGGCGGTGACAGGAGCGGCCGTTGGCGGGATGGCGGTGGGCGGGACGGCCGTTGGCGGCGCAATTGTGGGTGTTGGCGGCTGCGGCGTGGCCGTCGCCGTCCCTGTCGCCGTTGGCGTTGCGGATGGCGTCGCCGTCGCTGTCGGTTCCGGCGTGGCTGTGTGGGTTGGGGAGGCGGTCGCGGTGGCTGTGTCTGTGGGAACCGGGGTGTCGGTGGGGGGCACGGCCGTTGCCGTTGCCGGTTCAGGTGTGGACGATGCCGCGATGGTAGCGACCGCGACGACCGCCGTGTCCGGGGTAACGGCTGTAACCGACCCGGCGTCATTTTCCGCGCCCTTACAAGCCGCCAGGGCAAAAACGAGCAGGCCAAGCAAAACGATTGGCAGCGTGAAACGGCGTAAACGAATATGGCACATGATTATCCTCCAGAATTGTGAGAATCGTGACGCGCAAAAGAGGGGCTGACTATTTGACTCCTCCCTTGTTGCGTGGCACAACAAAATAAGTATGACCGGAAATTTACCACTATTGGGAGAGCCAGGCAAAAGCAAATGCTCACCGAAATCGCCAATCGTCAATCATCAATCGCCAATCGTCAATTCCGGGAACGGCGTCTGCCACTGCCAGCCCGTTTTGCCCGTTTCCCGGTACCGTTCCAGGCGGCGAATGCTGATTTCGGCAAAGATGGGGTCATTGTCGAAGGTGATGACGCGCCGGCCGAGCCGTTCCCCGGCGAGCAGCGTTGTGCCGGAGTGGGCGAAGCAGTCGAGCAGTGTGTCGCCGGGCTGGCTGCTGGATTGAATGATGCGTTCGATGGCTTTGAGGGGCTTTTGCGCATAGCAGCCGGGCACGTTTTCTTCCAGGCGGTAGAAAACTTGCTGCACGTCTACCCAGACATTGCCGGGGCGCAGGGTGGGGGCTTTGCTGCGTTCGCTGTTTTCGGCGCGACGGCCGTTGACCACCTTGTAGTAGCCGCGCAAAATTTTGGGGATGTCGGTGTACACCACCTGAAACGGCGGATCCCCTTTGACGTAATGCAACAACTCCTGGCGCACCCACATCCAGTTACGCTGCGTGCCATAGCCACGTTGGTTGCGCAGGGTGATGAAGTTGCGCGGCCGTACCTGGGCAAACTGGCGCATCAGGATCATGAAATCGGGCAGGGGTTGGAAATGGTCATTGACATCTGCCCCCAGCCAGACGTAAACGTGGGCGTGGTCGGCGAGCACATCCAGGCAGGCGCTCACCCACTGCCACGAAAAGTGGAGGTAGCTGTCTAAATCCATTTTGGACAGGTGCGGCGTGTTGGCGTGGCCGACGGCCAGGTTATAAGGGGGATCGTTGATGAGGAGGGAGGCGCGACGGCCGTTCATGATACGGCTCACGTCGGCGGCGGCGGTGGCGTCGAGTATGCCCACGCGATGCCCGGCCACCGGGTCTTCCCACACATCGCCAGGCCCCAGGCGGCAGTAAGGGCGCAGCCGCTCCCGCAAAGTGGGGTTGGCGTCCAGGCGTGGCAGTTGTTCTTTCATGCAGCGGGGTGGTTGATGGAACGGTCGGCGAGGGCGGGACCGATGACCATCACCAGGGAGGCGATGGCTTTGCCGCGTTGGGTGACGGCGAAGACGTCGGCGTAGCCCACCGAGGCGCAGGTGGCGATGTAGTAGAAGGCGTCAATGTAGGTGTTGATGCCCGGGTTGGCCTCTTTTTCGGCCTGGTAGAAGGCGACGGCCGTTGTCCCCAGAAAGGAGAAAACGGCGTCGAGGGGGTTGCGCTCGGCCCAGTCTAAAAACGCGCCTTCCCACTGATCTTTGTGTGCGAGCAGGCCGCGCCAGGTGTCTTGAAGCTGGTCGCCAGAAATGCCGAGCCAGGTTTGCAGCATGTCTGGGGCAGGCAGGGCGTTTGCGGTGGCCTGGGCGGCCGGTTGGGAGAAAAGGGTATCCAGGGCTTGTTGTTGTGCCGGGGTCAGCATGGGTTTCCTATTTGTTGTCGCGTGGGTCGCGGCTGAGCCGGGCGCGCAGGTCTGCGCGGGCGGCGGCGTGATCTTCGCGTTGGGCGATGGTTTCTTGACGGTCCGTTAATTCTTCGTGGAGGGAATCGGCCGTTTTTTCGACGTCGCGGTGCAGGGTGTGCAGCGTTTCCAGGACGGCCACGTTGTCTTCCCGTTCGTGCAGCCCGGCGTTGTGGCGGCGCAGCGCGTCGAGGCGTTGTTGCAAGTGGGCCAGGTCGGCTTGCAGGGAGACGGCCGTTTCCCGGTAAGCCTGGTAACGCGCTTGCAGCAGGTCGGTGTCGGGGTGGTTTTGGGTGACGGCCGTTTGCCATGTTTGCTGCGCCCGTTTGGCGCGCGCCACGGCCAGCGCCACCTCATCTTGCAGCACATTCAGCCGCGCTTGCGTCACGTCAAGCTGCGCCGCTGCCCGGTCTGGTTCACGGGAGCCGGTCTCCTCAGAGAAAAGATCGGCAACGGCCGTGCGCAGCGCCGATTTCACCTTATCCGTCCACTTCATCGCCAACCTCCTTCGAAAATAAACCACAGTTACACTGGGTCATCAGTTACACAGAGAACACAGAGGAGACACGGAGATTCACAGAGAGATTGGGGAGTTTTTGCGCTTGAT
>JACSRF010000422.1 GCA_014879875.1 Anaerolinea sp. | reverse complement strand
CGTGTTCCTCCTATCTGTGTTTACACCTTCTTTTGCCAGCGTCGCCTGGCAAAAGATGTAGTACCTTTCAAGTCAGATGCTTACCCATCGAGTAAGAATTTTTAACGCAAAGATGCAAAGAAACAAAGACGCAACCGGTTTCGACAGGCTCAGCCTGCGGGGGCGTGAATGGTTACACCGGCTGCATTATAACCGCAACCCTTGCCATAGGCAGAAGGTCTTACGATTCTCTTAGTGGCAAGTGAGCGTCGCCCCACTCCCCGCATTCAACTGCAACACCATATGTACATCGCCATCCCGCTGTTCATAGGGCACAAAGCCGCAAGCTGCATACAGACGAATGGCGCTTTCCCAGGTAGCCGTCGTTTCTACCAACACGCGCTGGCAACCACACCGCCGCGCTTCGGCGATGAGATGTTCGCTGATGGCGCGCGCCAGGCCATGCCGCCGATGTTCCTTATGGACAGAGACCCGTTCAATGCGCCCGGCGTCCGGCGCTTCCAGGCGCAACGCCCCCGTCCCCACCAATTTTTCCTGGCAGGTGACGACAATAAACGCGCCCCCCTGGGCAACGTAATGCGCCCAGATGTCATCCAGGTCACGGTTCAAAGTAGGGTCCAGTTCGCCCCAGCGCTCGGCAAGCCCGGCCAGGATGAGGGCTTTGGCGGCAGATTGGTCGGTGGGGTGAAACGGCCGTATGGTGTACGCTTCTATGACGTGGGATACAATAGTTGGCATTTCTTTCATATTGTCTCGTTGGAGATTATGTAACTGTCCAAAAATTACGTGGCGCAGATTGGATCAATCTCCAAAATTGCTCCAATCTAAAAAAGAGGATTTATAACATCAGTATGCCTACTTCAACAACCACCTTTGCCGATCATTTTCATGGCAAGCACATCCTCATCACCGGCGGTCTCGGCTTTATTGGCTCCAATCTGGCCCGCCGCCTGGCTCATCTTGGCGCCGACGTGCTGCTGGTAGATTCGCTCATCCCCGAATACGGGGGCAACCTCTTCAACCTCGATGGCGCGCGTGACCAGGTGCGCGTGAACATCGCCGACGTGCGCGACGAACATGGCATGCGCTACCTGGTGCAGGGACAGGATTACATCTTCAACCTGGCCGGGCAAGTCAGCCACACCGACAGCATGACTGACCCGTACACTGACCTGGAAATCAACGCCCGCAGCCAGCTCTCCATCCTCGAAGCGTGCCGCCACGGCAGCCCCAACGCAAAAGTCATTTTTGCCAGCACCCGCCAAATTTATGGCCGTCCAGAATATTTGCCCGTAGATGAGCGCCACCCCTTGCAGCCGGTAGATGTGAACGGCATCAATAAATTGGCCGGGGAATGGTATCACATCGTTTACCACAACGTTTATGGGCTGAAAACCGTGTCGCTGCGCCTGACCAACACCTATGGCCCCCGTATGCGCGTCAAGGATGCCCGCCAAACTTTTATCGGTTGGTGGATTCGCCAGCTTGTCGAAGGACGGCCGTTGCAGATCTTCGGCGATGGCTTGCAAGTGCGTGATTTCAACTACGTGGACGACGTGGTAGATGTGCTGCTGCTGGTAGCCATGCACGATGCAGCCACCGGCCAGATTTACAACCTGGGCAGCGACGACCCTATCAATCTCATCAATCTGGCGGAATTGATGATTGCCATCAACGGTCATGGCAGCTACGAGATCATTCCCTTTCCTCCTGATCGCAAACGCATTGACATCGGCGACTTTTACGGTGATTATCGCAAAATTCGTAGTAAACTGGGCTGGCAGCCGCAAATCAACCTGCGCGAAGGGCTGACACGGACGCTGGCCTATTACCAGGAACATTTAGCGCATTATATTTGAACCGATCTATGATGATGAACATCCCTTTTGTTGACCTCCAGGCAGAGTACAAGGCTTTGCGAGCTGAATTAGACACGGCCGTTACCCAAACCATCGCCAGCGGCTGGTACATCTTAGGCGCAGAAGTCAGCGCCTTTGAGGCGGAATTCGCTTCCTATATTGGCGTCGAACATACAGTGGGCGTCGCCTCTGGCACCGATGCCATCTTGCTCGGTCTGCGGGCGCTGGGCGTGGGGCCTGGTGATGAAGTGATTACGGTAGCGCATACGGCCGTCGCCACCATTGCCGCCATTGAACTGACCGGGGCTACCCCCGTTTTCGTGGACATTGACCCCGACACCTACACCCTCGACCCGGCGCTGCTGCCCGCCGCCATCACCCCGCGCAGCAAAGCCATCATCCCCGTTCACCTCTACGGCCACCCTGCCAATCTCGATCCCATCCTGGCAGTGGCGCGGCAGCACAAGCTGCTCGTCCTGGAAGATTGCGCCCAGGCGCACGGTGCGCGCTATCGTGGCAAAATGGTCGGCAGCTTTGGCGACGCCGCTGCCTTCAGTTTTTACCCCACCAAAAATTTGGGCGCCATGGGGGATGGCGGCGCAGTTGTCACCCGCCACGATGAAGTAGCCGAACGGCTCTACGCCCTGCGCCAATATGGCTGGCAGCAGCGTTACGTCAGCAGCACGGCCGGGTACAACAGCCGCCTGGATGAACTGCAAGCGGCGCTGCTGCGCGTGAAACTGGCTTACCTGGACGGCATGAATGCCGCGCGCCGCCGTCTGGCAAACGAATATGCCCAGGCGCTCGCTGGCTTACCGTTGACGCTGCCAGGGGAACGGCCGTTTGCCCACCACGTCTACCATCTGTACGTCATCCAGACAGACCGGCGCGACGCTCTCCGCGCCTACCTGCACGCACGAGGGATCGGTACCGCCATTCAATACCCCATGCCCGTCCACCGGCAGCCTGCCTATCATCACCTCGGCTACCCGGCAGGCAGCCTTCCCGTCACGGAACAAATCGCTGCGCGAATTCTGTCCCTTCCCATCTATCCCACCCTGCCCGCAGCCCACCTCACCGGCGTACAAGAAGCGATCCACACTTTTTATAACACCCAGCCAGTATCGGTATGCAGTAATCGGTAATCGGTAATCAGTGGGCGCTACCTCTGGCAATATCCTGCTGAAAA
>JACSRF010000458.1 GCA_014879875.1 Anaerolinea sp. | reverse complement strand
TTTCTGCTATTCGGTTGTTAATGTGCGAAGTACTTGACAAGACTTAGAACATCTTTGTATTAAATTCTTTCCTGGCTTGCCCAGGTTAGGGCTAAGCAACAGGAACAAGGACAAGTAACAAAGCTGCACAAAATCAAGTATACTTTATGTATTGGTGGCTAGAAGCTGGTCAGTATGCTGACATTGTTATACCTGTTACGGTCACATCTTAGTCCGTAGAAAAACGCGCTGACCGCGCCACTTTCAGAAGAGACGACATGCGCAGTACGCACCGCCATGAATGAAAATCTGTAGTCCGAACATCCTTGTTCGGACATCGAACAGGGATGTTCGATGTACAAAGGAGGGAATTGTGAAAAATTTGAAAGTTTTGTTCCTTTTTTTCCTGATTTGGAGTGCTATTACCGCTCTGTTTACCATCATTGCGGCCATGCGTTCAGCGCAATTGAGCCGTAGAGAAGAAGAAGTCGCCGCCAGACGGCCGTTTTCCTAACCTGGGCAAGCCAGAGAAGAATTTGACGCAAAGGCACAAAGAGAGAAAAGACAAAGAAGCAAAGAAAAAGAGAAAACCTTTGCACCTTTGCGTTAAAACTTCTTGCTCGGTGTGCAAGCATTTGACTTGTAAGGTACTTAGGGTTTGCCCGTTTTTAACTTGGCGAGATTGGGCCAATCTTGGAGATTGGCCTAATCTGTAAACTCCAAAGTTATTGCTGAACGAACCCTTAGAACAATCGCCCATCTTTCATGAACTCATTGGCGCAGAAAAGACATTTAGTAACGCTTGGCAAATTTTTACTGGCAGCAGGTATAACGCTGGCGGTATGGGGAACTCTTTACTCCTTTGCCGTGGATGTGGGCTTTCGCAGCCTGGCCTTCACCTTCTTTGTCAACTGGTTTTTAATGTTATGGCTGTACCTCTTGGGGAAACTGGGCACGGTTAAGCTATGGCCGGGATATTATGCCATCTATGCCTTTGAACAGGATGGGCGCTTCTATAAGCGCCTGGGCATCCGGCGTTTTCAAAAATTGCTGCGCCGCAGCTTCTTGGGCAAGATAAACGATAATCTCAAGCTATCTACGCCGGGAAACCATGCGCTGCAACAATTGGATGAGATCACGCAAACAACAGAAGCGGCCCATGCCCTTATCTTTGTGATCATTGGCGGCATGAGTTTATACGCTTTGACGCGGCAATGGTGGGACACGGCCGTATGGCTGTTTCTCTTCAATATGCTGCACAATGGCTACCCCGTTTTATCACAACGCTATACCCGTAGCCGGTTACGGCCGTTGCAAACCAGGAAAAACTGATGCGCTTAAAACCTGCCCGACTGTCGTCTGTCCCCACGAACCCCGCTTAATGTTGACCAATTTGCTCCAAATTATTGTATCTCGGTGTAAGCCTTGCTACAATCACGCTCACCATGACAAATGGTCGAAGCAACTCCCTGATGGGCATTATGTGCATAAGACAGTATGCTTGATGGGAATGGAGGAAAAAACGGGCATGTCTTTATCCAACGCAACCAAGCACGGCAGCGAACACGACATTGTTTTGGAGCCATTACAACAACTACGTACCGATTGGCGAGCCATCCTACAGAATTTAATCGTTTTATTCAAACTACGTGTTGTTTTTCTGCTGCTCATGGCGGCTACTGGTGGCGCATTTTTGGCGGCGCAAGGGTGGCCGGGATTCGTAATCATGCTGTTGGTTTGGGGTGCAGGTGGCAGCGCCGCGGCCGGCGCATCGGCGCTCAATCAATACCTGGAACGGCACAAAGACGGCAAAATGGGACGCACGCACAAACGACCGCTCGTCACCGGCGCCATTGCCAATCCTGCTTGGGTCCCCTACGTGGGCGTGTTGATGGTTCTCGTGCCCGTCTTACTGCTGCTGCCCTTTAACGCGCCTCTTTCCTTTTTCCTTTTCATTGGCGCGGTCATCTATGTGGGCATTTACACCATCTGGTTGAAGCCGCGCACCTTGCTCAATGTGGTCATTGGCGGGGCGGCGGGCAGTGCGGCCGTGCTCAGTGGCAGCGCCGCCGCCGGCAATTGGGCTGATCCGGGAGCGTTACTGCTGGCGCTGGTGCTGTTTCTCTGGTCGCCCTTCCACTTTTGGAGTCTGGCGCTGCTTTACCGCGATGAATATGCGCGCGCTGACGTGCCCATGCTGCCCACGCAAACGACGCCACGCCAGGCTGCCTGGTGGGTTTTGTCGCACACACTGCCCACCGGATTGGCCGGGTTGGGATTGGCTGCCTTCCCACCGCTCGGCCTGATATACTTCCTGCCCATGCTGCTGATCACCGGCGACCTGATCTGGCGCAACACCCGGCTGATCCTTGATCCTTCCCCCCTCAACGCGCGCAATCTGTTTATTTCGTCCAACATTTATTTGTTGGTGCTGCTGCTGTTCATTTGTCTGGACAGCGTTTTGCCGTTCTAAAATCTATGGGCAAACGTTGTGAAAACTGCGAACAACCTGTGCTGGACACAGATACCGTTTGCTGGCATTGCGGACGGCCGTTGAGCTTAACGGCCGTTCCCAAAGCCCCCAAACGGATAACGGCTCTCAGCGACGAGGTAGCCGTTGAGCCGCTGCCGCTGACGGCCGTTGCTGTTTATGGGACGATAACGGCCGTGCTGATCATTGCGATGCTGTTGGTGATGCGCTCGCTTGGGCAAAAGCCCTTAGTCCTGCTCCACCCCAACACACAGGCGCGTGCGGATTGGGTCCCGGTGACATCCCATGATCAACAGTTTACGCTTGATCTGCCAAGCGAGTGGAACTGGCTGGAAGCAAACCACCCCTTGTTTGCGTCATTGGTCATAGAGGAGGGGCCGGTGGTAACGGCCGTTTATCCCCTGGGCGCCATCGCCACCGATACCGAATATCTACTCATCGCCGGTCAGGGCGCAATGCCCCAGGCAGGCTTCATCCTCATTGCCCGCAGCCACAGCCTCAACGCCATCACCCCGGAACAGAGCATCGCGTTGGTCGAACAAAGCGACGCCACCTTTGATTTGGTGAGCGCCGACGTTGTACAAAGCTTTACCGGAACCAACATGGCCCAATTCCTGCTCGTGTTGCCCAACACAGAAATGGGAGCGCTGCGCTGTCGCCAAATCTTTGTACCGGCTGCAGATGTGGCTTACCTGGCCGGCGGCTGTGCTCCCGAAGCAGAATTTCGCGCGTTTGCCATCCCATTCGAAAATGTATTAGCCAGTTTTCAGCCCCTTGAAAATCAATGATCGGTGGTCGGTAATCGGTTGCTACCAATTACCCATACTTTCCTGCCAGGTTGACATCCCCTTACCTTGACGGCTGTCTAACCACTCAGTACAATGCAGGGCATGTCAGAAACACACAACTTATCTGAGAAACAAAAATCTTCATTTAATTATGGAGGCCAGGCCGTCATTGAAGGCGTCATGATGCGCGGTTCAAAAGCCCTGGCCGTTGCCGTGCGCAATCCGGCTGGCGAAATTATAGTGCATACAGAACCGCTCGACGCGCGTATCTACGGAGGACGGCTGGCGCGAATGCCCTTTTTACGCGGCCTGACCTTGCTCTGGGATGCGTTGGGGCTGGGCATTAAAAGCCTGATGTTCTCCGCCGACGTCGCCATCGCCGAAGAGGCAGAGGCTCAAGATGCGGCAAAACCAGGCCAGGCAGCCACTAAACCCAGCAGCGCCTTTGAAGGCCCGGCGCAGATTGGTACAGTCATCCTTTCCTTATCCTTTTCCATCTTCTTGTTTTTCGTGATCCCCGCCTTTGTGGCCGGCCTGGCCGACCGCTGGCTAAATTTGGGGTCAACGCAAATTGTCAGCAACTTAATAGAAGGGATGGTGCGCCTGGGCCTGTTAATCGGCTATATTTGGATCATTAGCTTCATTCCCGACATTAAGCGCCTGTATGGGTATCATGGCGCCGAGCACAAAACGATCAACGCCTATGAAGACAAAGCCCGATTAACGCCAGATGTCGTCGCCCGTTATTCGTTGGAGCACCCACGCTGCGGTACAGCCTTTCTGCTCACCGTTGTCATCCTTTCGATTTTAATTTACACCTTGCTCCCTCCCATGAGTTTAGGCATACGCATTCTCTCGCGGATTGCTTTGCTGCCGCTGATTGCCGGTATGGGGTATGAGTTTTTACGGTTTACGGCCGCTCGCCAACACAATGCCTTCATCCGCCTCATCACCAAGCCCAACCTGGCCTTACAGCGCCTGACAACCCGCGAACCCGATGCGCAGATGCTTGAAGTGGCAATTGCCGCCCTGGATCACGTTTTGGCCTATGAAACAGGTCAGCAGCAAGTCGCGGCGCCAGTTTTATTAGCCGAAGTTCCCGTCGGCAAAGCTGCGTCTTGAGGAATCGTTAGCGCTTCAAAAATGCTTCATCTCATAGCAAATGGCGTCTCATAACAAATGGCATCGCCCGACATGCAAACGTGGTCAGAAACCGGCCACAACCTATATCTCATACCCTGGGTAGTTAACAAAAGGGCTTACGCATGGCAAGAAAAAAAGATCCTCATCTCGCTGCACAAAAAAACCAAGAAGGGTTGACCCATTTCAAAAATTGGGAAATGGATCAGGCAATTGCGGCATTCCAACAAGCTGTTCGCGCTGACGCCGAGAACCCTGACTATCACCTGAATCTGGCACGCGCACATGCGCGCAGCAGCGATTATCACCAGGCAATGAGCGCCCTGGGTGATTACATTCGCACCGAACCGGATGAAAAAGTCGCCGAACGGTTTGAGCGTATGTTTTCCTCAGCGCTGGATGAAGTAGAAACAACGTTGATCGAGACCATGCGTCAACATAAAATGTCGGTACAGCAAATCGGCAAGGCCATTCAGATGTGGCTGGAGTATCGCATCACGCTGGGGCGCAAGCAGTTCCATGCTCCCAAACCAGCGCTGTGGGCGGCCGCGTTGGCCTATGCTATCTGCAAGGTCAACTTCACAAACGTCAAATTGGCGCAAGTCGCCGCCATGTTTGATGTGTCCGATCGCGCGCTCAAAGAAAAGTATGCGGATTTGGTGACGGCATTAGACATCATGCCGGCCGATTACCGTTATTTTGTAGGGGAACAAAACCCGTTAGATAAACTGGTGGAAGCGGCCAAGGCGCTGGAAGAATTAGACCGCCGCTTTCAGGAAGATTAGTACCCGTAATCCGTAATCGGTAATCCGTAGGGCGACACCTCTGGCAAATGTCAACGGAAAACGGTATATGGACTTCGGTAGTAGTCTGCCGGAGATTACGTTTTGGCAAACAGGCACTTCAAGTAAGCGCCCTGCTTAAAGCCAATGGGGTGATCGAGGGGGTGGAAGGTGCGTTCAATCTCGTGCAACGGCCGTCCCACACTAACCGCCGCTTCATGTACCTGCGCAAAAAAGGCAGCGGCCGTCACCCGGCTGGAACAAGAAGCCATCACCAACACGCCGCCAGGGCGCAGCACGTCTAACCCCAGCCGCGCCAGCCGGGCATAAGCCCCCAACGCGCGCGCCGTTTCCTCTTGTTTTTTGGCAAACGAAGGGGGATCAATAATCACCAGGTCAAAGCGACGACGATTTTCACTTAACTGACGCAGCGTGTGGAATGCGTCGCCCAGCAGCAGGTCATGAGCCGCCTGGGCAACGGCCGTATTCTCCCGATTTAGACGAAAATTGCGCACCGCTGCCGCCAGCGCCGGTTGGCTGATGTCCAGGCTGACAATTTGCCGCGCCCCGCCACGCGCCGCATACAACGAAAACCCTCCGGTGTACGCAAACACGTTCAACACCTGTTTCCCGGCCGCCAGCGTTTCCACGCGGGCGCGGTTGTCACGCTGATCCAGAAAGAAGCCGGTTTTTTGTCCCTGACGTGCATCTACTTCAAATATCAGGCCGTTTTCCTGAAAATAAAGGGGGTCGGGCAGAGGCTCCCCGCTGATGAGCACGCCATCTTTCAACCCATACAAGCCATCCTCAATTTGCTGCACGCTGCGGCTGAGGCGTAAGACAACCTGCGTTGCACCGGAAACGGCCGTCAGCCCTGCCAGCGCCTCGTTCAAATGCGGAACCCAGGCAACCGTGTCCAGGCGCATCACATAAACCTGGTCATACCGGTCAATGACCAGGCCGGGCAGCCCATCATTTTCGCCATGTACCAGACGGTAGCCGGTGGTGTGCCCACTGGCAGCCAACGATTGACGACGTGCCGCCGCCTCGGCGATTTTTTGCCGGAACCAATCGGGGGTAATCAGGGTGGGATCGCCAACATGCAAAATACGCACGCGAATGGGCGCATAGGGATCGTATAGCCCAACGGCCAGGAAGCGGTGTTTGCGGTCAAAAATGACGGCCGTATCCCCCGCCTGCCCCTGATGGCTTTGCTGCTGAATGGCGTCGGCAAACAGCCAGGGGTGTCCCTGGCGAATGGCGCGCTCGGCAGCCGGCGTCACGCGCAGGGCAATGCGCTTGTCGCTGCGCTGCGGCAGCCGTGAAAGAGGGGTGTGACCGTTGTTATGAGACATGGTGTCAGGTGCAAGTACCGTTTACCTGATTTTAGCGTAAAATACGCTGCATGAAAGTGACTATAACCATACCGGCCACAACTGCCAACCTGGGACCTGGGTTTGACTGCCTGGGGCTGGCGTTGGGATTGTATAACACAGTGACGATGACGGCCGTTGACCCAACGTCTGTTGGCCCAACAGACGTTGACACGGACGAGCTGCGCATCACGGCCGTTGGCGAAGGCGCCGACCAACTTCCCACCGATGCGACCAACCTGGTTTATCGGGCGGCCGATTGCCTGTTCAACAAAGTGGGCAAACGGCCGTCGCGCTTGCACATCCACCTGGACAACCAGATACCCATCGGCAGCGGCCTGGGCAGCAGCGGTGCGGCCGTAGTGGGCGGGTTGTTAGCCGCCAACACCCTACTGAGCAATCCGTTGTCCTTTGCCGAGGTGCAGCAGTTAGCCATTGCCCACGAAGGGCATCCCGACAACGTCGTCGCCGCGCTGCACGGCGGCCTCATTCTGGTCGTACAAGGGGACGAGGGCTGGCACATCGAACCCATTTCTTTGCCACCGCTGCGCGTGATCATCGTGCTGCCCACATTCGGCTTCCCCACAGCGGCCGCACGCGCCGTTCTGCCAACATGTGTGCCGCGCGCCGACGCTATTTTTAACCACAGTCGGCTGCCTTTGCTGCTGCGCGCGCTGCAAACGGCCGATTACGCCAAACTCTCACTGGCGATGCAAGACCGGATGCACCAACCATACCGCGTGCCGCTGGTCCCCGGGCTGGCGGAGGCGCTGCAAGCGGCCCAGGCGGCTGGGGCGGCCGGTGTGGCGCTCAGCGGCGCCGGCCCCAGCCTGGTCGCCTTTGCCCGCGACAACCATGAAGCGATAGCCGCCGCGGCCCAAGTCGCTTTTACGGCTGCGGGGCTGCCCAGCCGCGCCTGGATTTTGCCGGTAGCGCATTCGGGAGCGGCCGTGAACAGTGACCAATAATGGAATAACAATCTGCTCATTTCTAATAAAATCTGGAAAAAACCTTGACAGACCCATCTTTACCTCGCCATTTCCTCACAGGTTTGCTAAACTCATATTCGTTGCGGTATCAACATTAATCAGATTGGTTCAATCTCCGAGATTGAACCAATCTTGGAACCTTGCGGCGTAACCAGATACGAGTTTGTGGGTTGAACTTGTTGATACCGATTCCCCGAATATTGACAAACTGGACAAATAACTGATGCGCAGCAAAACCCCCGATTTTGCTGCATCTCATCGCTTTTAGAAAAAGGTTGGGATTTTACGATGCCTTGTCTGGAGCCACAACAATCGTAAATCTGAAATCGTCAATCGTAAATCATAAATGCTACAAGCTTGATTGTAAGGAGACATGAATGGACAAAGCAACGTTGCTAGAGTGGTATCGGCAGATGGTACTTATTCGCCGATTCGAGCAAAAGTCGGCTGAATTGTACCAATTGGGCAAGATCGGCGGCTTTTTGCATCTGTATATTGGGCAAGAAGCGATTGCCGTCGGTTCGATTGCCGCGCGGCAGGCGGGGGACCACGTGATCACCGCTTACCGCGATCACGGCCATGCGCTGGCCGTGGGCAGCGATACCGGGGCGATCATGGCGGAAATGTTGGGCAAAAGTACCGGCGTGAGCAAAGGTAAGGGTGGCTCGATGCACCTGGCCGATGTGGGCCGTAACTTTTGGGGTGGTCATGCCGTCGTTGGCGCGCACCTGACCCTGGCGACCGGCCTGGCGTTGTCGGAGCAGTACCGGGGCACAGATAATGCGGTGCTCTGTTATTTTGGCGATGGCGCGACGAATATTGGCTACTTTCACGAGTCGTTGAATCTGGCCGGCGTGTGGGATTTGCCGGTGTTGTGGATTTGTGAAAATAACCAGTATGGCATGGGCACGGCCGTTGACCGCGCGTCGGCCGTTTCTTCCATCATACAAAAAGCGACCGCTTATGGCATGGAGGGGAAGCAGGTAGACGGCATGAACGTCTTCAAAGTGCATGAAGCGGTGAGCGAGGCGCTGCAAGCGATCCGCGCCGGCCAGGGGCCGCAGTTCCTGGAAATGTTGACCTACCGTTACGAAGGGCACAGCATGGGCGACCCGCTGCGCTACCGCAGCAAAGATGAGGTAGAGAAATGGCGTGAAGATGACGCCATTGGCATTTTGGAGCGCCATATTTTGGAAAACAAGGTGGCTGGCAAAGATAAGCTAGATGCTCTGGATAAGGCCGTTGACCAAGAGATAGAAGCGGCCGTGCAATTTGCGGAAGAATCCCCCTTGCCGGCAGCCGCAGAACTGTTCACCGACATTTACGTGGAGATGTAAGACGATTGTATCTGTTCAGTTACACAGAGATTCACAGAGGAAACACAGAGGTTCACGGAGAGAAGAAAGAGAAAAAGCAAGCATTCAGCCCCCCGTCAGGTGGCTCGGTCAGAGACCGGCCACAGCGGGGTTGAACGGTTATAAACGGAGATAGAACAATGGCTCGAATAACAATGCGACAGGCGATAACCGACGCGCTGCGTGAAGAGATGCACCGCGACGAAAATGTATTCTTGATGGGGGAGGAGATCGGCGTGTGGGGCGGCACCTATGCCGTGACGCGCGGCTTTTACGATGAATTTGGGCCGCGCCGGGTGCGTGACACGCCCATTTCGGAGATGGTCATTGGTGGCGCGGCCGTGGGCGCGGCGATGAATGGGCTGCGCCCGGTGGCCGAGTTTATGACCATTAATTTTGCCTTTGTGGCCTTCGACGCGATCATCAACCATGCCGCCAAGCTGCGCTACATGTTTGGCGGACAGATGAAGATACCGCTGGTGTTCCGCGCGCCGGGCGGTGGTGGCCGGCAGTTGGGCGCGACGCACAGCCATACCCCGGATGTGATTTTTGCCCATTTCCCTGGCCTCAAGGTTGTGTCCCCGGCCACGCCGTATGACGCGAAAGGGCTGCTGAAGACGGCCATTCGCTCTGATGACCCGGTGTTGTTTATTGAACATGCCACCCTATACCAGGTTCGCGGGGAAGTGCCGGAGGAGGAGTACACGCTGCCCATTGGCGTGGCGGACGTGAAACGGGAAGGGTCGGACGTGACGATTGTGGCCTATGCCCAGGGGTTGCAGGTGGCGCTGGAAGCCGCAGCCGAACTGGCGCAAGAGGGCATTGAGGCGGAAGTGGTGGATTTGCGTTCGCTGCGGCCGTTGGACACGGGACCGGCGCTGGCGTCCTTCAAGAAAACCTTCAGAGCGGTGGTTGTGGAAGAGGGACACCGTTCCTACGGCATTGGTGCGGAAGTTGTGGCGCGTTTACAAGAAGAGGGATTTGATTACCTGGACGCCCCCATTAAACGGGTGGCGCAGTTAGAGGTACCGCTGCCCTATTCGCGGGAATTGGAGCAATCTGCCTTGATCAACAAGGATCGCGTGATTGCGGCGGTGAAGGAGGTTTTGTAATGGCTGAGTATATTGTCATGCCCAAGTTGGGGTTCGACATGCGTGAAGGCGTGTTGAACAATTGGCTCAAGGAAGTGGGCGACCAGATTAACAAGGGTGACGTGGTCGCCGAAATTGAGTCGGATAAAGCGACGTTGGAATTGGAAGCGCAGGTGTCGGGGACGCTGCTGGCCGTGCTGGAAGAAGCCGGCGCAGTGGTCCCGATTGGCGCGAATCTGGCCGTTGTTGGGGAAGCGGATGAGGATATATCCGCTTTGTTGGAGGGAAAAGCGTCAGCCGCAGCTAAACCGCAGCCGGCTGTGGCGACAGAAGCAGTGGCTGCGGATTCTGAGGTAAAACCTGTGGCGGATAAGGGCAGCACGGCCGTTTCCGCTGAATTTCCCGGTGGCGTGAAGGCGACGCCGGTGGCGCGGCGGCTGGCCGAAGAACGCGACGTGGACCTGGCGCAGGTCAGTGGCAGTGGCCCTGGCGGGCGTGTGCGCCGCGCCGACGTGGAAGCTTACCTGGCGCAGCCAACCCCGGCCGCAGCCCCACCTGTGTCCGCTCCGACTGCGCCGAAGACGACGGCGACGGCCGTGCCCAGCGGTCCCGACGTTGAAGAAATCAACCTGACACGACTGCGGCAGGCTATCGGCCGGCGCATGGTGGAGAGCAAGACCACCGTCCCCCATTTCTACATCACCACGGAGATTGACATGGCGGCGGCGATGGCGTTGCGCCAACAGATCAACGCCACGCTGCCCCCGGAAAGCAAAGTGACCGTGAATGACCTGATTGTGAAGGCGGTCGCCCTGGCGCTGCGCGACTTCCCCAATCTCAATGCAGCCTTTGCCGGGGACAAAATTATGCGCCACAAACACATTAACGTGGGATCGGCCGTTGCCGTCGAAGGTGGGCTGCTCACCGTCGTTCAAAAAGATACCGACACCTCCACCCTATCGAAAGTCGCCACCGATAACCGCGCCATGATCGGCCGGGCGCGTGACGGCAAAATGAAGCCAGAAGACGTGGAAGGCGGCACGTTTACCGTCAGTAACCTCGGCGTTTATGACGTAGACCATTTCATCGCCATTATCAACCCGCCAGACGCCGCGATTTTGGCTGTGGGTTCTGTCAAGCAGGTCCCGGTGGTGGTAGATGGGGCATTAGCTATTGGCACGCGCATGAAGGCGACCATTTCGGCCGATCATCGCGTGACGGATGGCGCCGAAGCCGCGCAGTACATGCAGGCGTTGCAAGCGCTGCTAGAGTCGCCGCTGCGTTTGCTGTTGTAAACCTGGATAAGGCATAACCTGGTATATGAACCAGGACAAAGCGTGCGTAGTGCGTAGAGAAATCTTCGCGCTACGCACTGTGCATTGTGGAACTTGTTGCCCAAGAGACCTGACAGATTTTGAAAACCCATCAGGTCTGTCTCCGGTGTTAAAGACGTTAAAAATCTGCTATACTTAACGCGCATGTTCACATAAAACAACAGGCAGAGGTGGTAGTATGACTTTAATTCTGGTAATTGACGACGACGAATTGGTTTCGCGCACATTACAGCGGGCGCTGCGTATGTATGGCTATCAGGTGAATGTGGCGCGCAGCGGGACAGAGGGATTGCAGTTGGCCCGCCGTCACCTGCCGGATCTGTTCATCCTGGACATCATGATGCCAGGGGCGGATGGGTACCAGGTGTGCCGCCAGATTCGCGGCGATCCATTGCTGCAAGCGTTACCGGTGCTGTTTTTGACGGCGAAGGCGAAAGACGAAGACAAAATTGAGGGCTTTCGCGCCGGCGCGGATGATTACCTGGTAAAGCCATTCAATATGGAGGAATTGGAACTGCGGGTGAAGGCGATTTTGCGCCGGGTACGGCCGCCGGCAACCGAACCGGATCAACGGGATAAAGTTGTGGTAGGGGAGGTGGTGCTGAACTGCCGCACGTTTGAAGTGACAACGGCCGAAGGGACAGCGTTGTTAACCAATGTGCAGTTTGATTTGCTGTACCACCTGATGAGCCATGCAGACCAGGTGTTTAACAGCCAACAGTTGTTGCAGGATGTTTGGGATTACCCACGCGATACGGGCAGCCCGGAACTGGTGCGCGCGCACATTAAAAATTTACGGGAAAAGATCGAACCGGAACCGAGTAATCCCATCTACATCCGCACCGTGCAGGGGCATGGGTATACCTTTTCGGCCGGGGAAGCGTAAGTATGAAACGTGAAGCGTGAAACGTGCCCGGAATTCATCACGTTTCACGCCATTCCACAAGTTGTTTATGTGTTGCCTTTTAACAAGTGTCTGGTCCAATGAGCACCCAACCCTTAACACACCCGGCGAAAGCCCATTTGCTGGTTGTTGACGACGAAACGGAAATAGCCGAGTCGCTCGCCGATTTTTTGGTGAAGAAGGAGGGGTATCACATCTCTCTGGCGAATAATGGCGAGCAGGCGATTGCTTTTTTGCAGGCGTCGGTGGGCACGAAGACGGAAATTGACCTGGTGCTGTTGGATATGCGGATGCCGGTTTTATCGGGTCTGGATGTGTTAAGCTGGATTCGCCAGCATCCTGATTTGCAGTATACGCGGGTGGTGCTGCTGACGGCCGCGGCCAGCAGTCACGACAAAGTTGAGGCGCTCTCCACCGGAGCCGACGATTATATTACCAAACCGTATTATCCGCAGGAGCTGCTGGCGCGGGTGAAGACGATTTTGCGCACGCAGCAGTTGGAAAAGCAGCTGCAGCGGCAGCGGCAGCAGTTGGCGGCGTTGAACCGGATAGGGCAGGCGGTGGCGGCGACGTTAGAGACGCGAGAGGTGTTGGAAACGGCCGTCAACGGCATTGATGCGATGCTGAATGTAGACGTGGCGGCCATTTTCATGGTCAAAGGGGGGCGGTTGTACTGCGAGCACTGCCGCAGCGCCGCCAATGCCCTGCAACCGGACGACATGGCGGTTCCTGCGGTGGGGCAAGGGATTTTAGGAGCGGTGTTTGCCTCGCAAACGGCCGTTTACCTCAATGACCCGACCGCCGACGGCCGTTACCAGCCTGAATGGGACCAACCGCCACAACTGACCGTACACAATCTCATCGTCGCCCCGCTGGTCGTGCGCGCCCATTCAGTAGGCATTTTGGTCGCCTACAACAAACATGACGGCCTCTTTGCCAACTTCGATCTCGATTTATTTGCCTCTTTGGCAAGCGCCATCAGCGAGGCCATGGAAAACGCCTGGCTTTTCCAGCGCATTCGCCTGCGCCAGCAAGAGCTGCTGGAAAGCCGGAATACGCTGCAAGCCCTCATTGATGGCATTCCCCACCCCATTTACACCATTAATGAGCAGTGGCAGATCGTGTCGGTGAATAAAAGTAAAGCCGACGAACAAGTGTTAACGGCCGAAGCGATGGCCGGGCAGGCGTGTTATGCCGCCTTCTTCAATCGGGATGAACCGTGCAACCATTGCGCGGCAGCCCTGACACTGCAAGCGAAGCAGGCGCAGCATTGGTCTGTGCATTGGTTGGGCGAGGATCATCTGCCGCAGGAATGGGACGTGAGCGCTTACCCCATTCCCAGTATGCAGGCGGCGGCCGCGCGCGCAGTTATTTTGTGGCAAAATCGCACAGAGGAGCGGCGACTGGAAAATTCGCTGCTGCAAGCGGGGAAATTGGCGGCGATTGGGCAGTTGGCGGCCGGCGTGGCGCACGAAATCAACAATCCCTTGACGGCCATCAACGCCAACGCCCAAATGCTGAAAATGTTTATTCCCCCAGAAGATGACAATTATGAGTCGGTGGATTTAATTGCCCGCGCCGGCGAACGCGCAACAATTGTGGTGCGCGGACTGCTGGACTTTGCGCGCCAGGAGCATTATTCATTTGCGGCGGCCAATGTCAACTACTCCATCCGGCAGGCGCTGGCGTTGGTGAAATACCAACTGGATCAGGCGAATATTGAGGTGTTGCAAAGCCTGGATGATGGGCTGCCCGCTGTCGTCGCCAGTTGGGATCATATGAAAAGCGTCTGGCTGAATTTACTGGTCAATGCGCGCGATGCCGTGATAGACGTGGCAGAAAAGCGACAAATTGAGATAATCACGCGCATGGGTGTAGATGAAGGGCACTTGCAAGTGCTGATTCGTGATAATGGCAAGGGGATGTCAGCGGCGGAAGCGGAGCACATCTTTGAGCCATTCTATACCACCAAGGACCCAGGCAAAGGGACCGGATTGGGATTGGCGACCAGCCACCGTATTGTGGAACAGCATGGCGGTGAAATCAACGTGGTTAGCGCCCCCAATCAGGGTACAACGTTTATTGTGCGGCTGCCGATTGCTAACGGCCGTTAACATTGCTGTGGTCGGTTTCCTAACCGCGCCACCCAAGTCAAAGCTATGGTTAATCAACCCATTCTTACCGAAATCAATATAGGCGACGTTTTACGCCTGGCGCTGCCTCTGAAAACAGTGGTCGTTGCCGGCGAGACGCACACACGCCGCAACGTCAATTGGTTCGCCCTGCTGTCTACCTGGCAAGACCTGACCGATCACGTCAAGGCCGGCGATCTGGTGATTGTGCCAGCCTGGGTGCGCCAACGGGTGAATGATACCGATCTGATCGCCCATTTACAGCTGTTTACGGATCTGTTTGTGGCTGGCGTGTTGTTTTTCCAAGAGCTGCCCGAAGCGGTGATGACCGAAGTCAGCCATTTACAAATGCCGATTTTGATCGCCCCACCGGAAACGCCGGTGCGTGACATTCATCGCGCGGTGGCGGCGCTGCTCATTGACCGCCATGTCGCAACGACGGAACGAGGGATGCAGTTATACCGGCGGCTTTCGGAGATGTCCCGCGAGGGGCAGGGTTTGGATGCCATGACCGACGTCATGTCGAAGTTGACCGGCAAGATAGTGGTGGTGCAAGACAAACGGATGGAAATTCGGGCCATTAGCTGGCCGCGCAATCTGGAGCTGGATCGGCAGTTGGTGGTGGAAGCGATTACCGAACGGAGTGAAATGCCGCAAGTGCTGCGCAATCGTAAGGCGGCGGCCAGGGCGCGGCAAAGTTATTGGCAGCAGTTACTACCTATCGAAAATATGGGACGCCTGATCAGCCCGATTATTTCCGGGGATCGCGCGCGGGGTTACGTTTCGATTGTGGGCAAGTCTGACGAGTTGGATTTGCTGGACAGCCTGACGGTGGAGCATGGCGCGGCCGCTTGCGCCCTGGAAATGGCGAAGGCGAAGGCGGTCAGTGAAGCGAAGAAATCGCTGCGTGGGGATTTTCTAGAAGGGATTTTGGTGGGGTCGCTGCCGCAAAATGAGATTAACCGGCTGGCCGGCCGTCTGGATCATGACACACAGCAGCCGCATATGGTGTTGACCTTTGCCTGGTCTGGCAGTGAGACGCCCTCGCTGCGCCGCCTGGAGACGACGGCAAATTGGCTGCTGCGCAATCATAACCGGCCGGCGTTGGTGCATCTTTATGGCGGGCAGCATTTGTGCGTGTTCCATGCGTTGAAAAACGAAGAGGATATGGAAAGCACGCAAGAGTTTGTGCGGCGGCTGAAAGAGCAGGTGGATGCGGAGTTTCCGGGAATGCGCTTGATTGGCGGGATGAGTGGTCCGGTGATGGCTTTGTCTGATTGGTCGCGTGGGTATCAGGAAGCGATGCAAGCGATGGCCCTGGGGGAACGGCTGAAACTGACGCATTTTGTGGTGGATTTTAACAGCCTGGGGGTGTACCGGCTGTTGGGTGAATTGGAGAATTTGCCGCTGGTGCAGGCGTTTACGAATCAGGTGATCGGGCCGCTGGTGGCGTATGACGCGCAGCATCGGGGCAGCCTGGTGCAGACCATGGATGCCTATTTTGCCCATCATGGCAATATCAGCCAGACGGCCGAATCGCTGTTTGTGCATCGCAATACCTTGCTGTACCGGCTGGAACGGATTCAGGAATTGACGCACCATGATTTGAACCAGGCGGATATGCGCCTGGCGCTGCACCTGGCGTTGAAGTTTTGGCAGATGCGGCCGGAGGCGTGATGGTGGATTGACGATTTGCGATTGACGATTTGCGATTGG
>JACSRF010000211.1 GCA_014879875.1 Anaerolinea sp. | reverse complement strand
TCCTCGTCTACATGGCCGCCGATAACGACCTCGACCAGGCCGCGCTGCAAGACCTCAACGAAATGGAAGCGGCCGGCGACAGCAGCCAGGTCAACGTCGTCGTGCAGTTGGATCGCGCTGCGGACGACGATGACTGGCAGGGTGCGCGCCGTTACCTCATCCGCGCCGACGCCGATCCCACCGCCATCGCGTCGGAATTCACCCCTATCAACGAGGTGAACATGGGCGACGCCGCCACGCTCAGCGACTTTCTCGCCTGGGGCATCGCCGCCTACCCCGCCAACCGCTACGCCCTCATCCTTTGGGATCATGGCGCCGGTTGGAACGGCTTCGCCTTCGATAACGACACCCAAACCGCCAGCGCCGCCGATCACCTGACGCTGCCTGAACTGGCGACGGCCGTTTCCCAAACCCTCGCCCAAACCAGCGTCCACACCTTCGACGTCATCGCCTTTGACGCCTGCCTCATGGGGCAGCTTGACGTTTTCCAGGCTGTGCAGCCTTATGCGGGTTACGCCGTCGCCTCGGCGGAACTGACCCCCGGTCGCGGCTGGGATTACCAGGCGCTGCTCACCAACCTCTACGCCGAACCCGACATGGACGGGGCGCGGCTGGCCTGGCAGATGGTCAACGATTTTGCCAACTACTACACCCAAATGGAACCCGATGATTTTGTGACGATGACGGCCGTTGACCTGGCGCAGCTCCCCGCGCTCTCCCACGCCGTCGAACAACTCGCCGCCGCCCTGCTCTACAATCCCCTCCTGGCGGCCAGCGCCGTCGCCGATGCGCGCAGCGGCGTCGAAAGCTTTGCCCGCGCCTATGCCACGGCGGCGGAACAATACGCCGCCATAGACCTGGGTCATTTTGTCGCCATCCTCAGCCAGCGCAGCCCCGACCCCCTCGTGCAGGAAACGGCCGTCACCCTGCAAAAAGCCCTGGACAAGGCCATCATCGCCCACATGCAAGGGTACGGCTTCCGGCACAGCCAGGGCATCGCCCTCTATTTCCCGCGCCAACAACCGTTCTACATGCCGGAATACGGCCGTGTCACCCAACTCACCACCTGGAACCGCTTCCTCAACAGCTACTACGACGTTGGGCTGGCCGCCCTGCCTGCGCCAGAGGTCAACCTGGTCAGCAGCCTGCGCGACGTCGTCAGTATTGCTAACCCCGCCTATCTCGAATTTGAAATCGTCGGGCGCGAAATTGACCAGGTGCAGCTCATCGGCGGGCGCTACGAAGAAAACGGGCAGCGCCGCCTGCTCGAATACGACAACCTCATCCCCGAACCGGCGCATTTGCCCGATGGCAGCCAGCTTTACGTCTGGCGCGACGGCCTGCACGAGGATTTCTTTGTCTGGGATACCCAACTTACCTACCTCTATGACAGCTTTGATCATGGTGGCTTTGTCGTCATGTGGCCCACCGCTTATGGCAGCCCACTGTTCACCGTGCCCGGCCAATTCCGCCGCGCTGCGGCCGATGGGTTCCAGCCGGCCACGCTCGTCTTCGACCATCAGCGTGGTGAACTGGTGCGGGTGTGGGCCGGTGGGTATGACGGCCGTCTGAGCGGCGCGGCCGAGATCACGCCACAGCCCGGCGACGAGTTCCAGGTGTTTGAATATTACCTGGATGGCAGCGACAACACCGTGCAGCAGGTGGGGGGCGCTCTCTTTTTCGATAATGACGGCCGTCTCTATTTCGATTGGCGTCCCCTCCCCGCCGGGCAATACTTCCTCGGCTTCAGCGCCAGCAACAGCGCAGGCGCCCACGCCCACGCCTTCACCGACCTCACCGTCGCCAACGATGGCGCTCCTATCGGCTGGCGCGCTTACCTCGACCCTTACCTCGGTTTCCAATTCTTGCACCCGGCCGATTGGTATACGCCGGTCTACAGCGGCACGCTGCTCTACAGCGGCAGCAGCAGCGGCCACACAGCCCTGCAAATGACCATCTACCCCAATTTGCCACAAAACGTCACGGCGCAAACGTTAAAAGACGAGGCGCTGTCCCGTTTTGGCGCGGTAGACGTGCTCTTTGCCGAAGAAATCGCCGTCGCCGGTATCCGCGGCCTGCGCACCGCCTATGGCTACGAAGCCGCCGACGGCCGTTCGCGCACCGGCGTCTTTTTCACCTTCATCAAGGACAAAATGGGGTTTGTGGTAGACGTAGATGGGTTGGAAACAGAAGAAGCGGCGACGGTAACGGCCGTCGCCACCCTCATCAACTCCTGGCAGTTCACCGGCGCCGGTTTTGGCCTGCAACCCGGTCAATGGGCCGCCTTCGACGCCACTGCCTTCACCGTCCCCAAACCCACCGATTTCATCTACCAGCCCTACAACACCTGGCAGCGGTTTAGCGCCAACCAGAACACCTTCGTCGCTCTGCGCGCCCAGCCCGCCACCCGCGACGTCAGCGAGGCGCTCGCCGCACTCGTCCGCGACGCCGGCAGCGGCGTTGCCAACTTCAGCCAACAACCAGCGCGCCAATTCACCCTCGGCAGCACCCTCTGGCAGCGCGCCGACTTTAGCTACACGGCCGATGGCAAAGAAATCTGGGGATTTATCATGGTACGCAGCGCCGACGGCCAGGAAATCGTCGCCTGGGCTGAAGCGCCTAAGTCCACCTACAACGAACTGGAACCCCGCGTCTTCCTGGTCATGATCGCCGACCTGGCGCTGCGCTGAAGAGTAGTTCGGCGGCAAACACATAAACCTATGCCAGCTCTTTCACACCTTGAAACTTTGTCAAAGACTACTGAGGAGATACGGCACTCACCATTTTGTGTACCAGTCTTCAGTTCCTGGCCTCTATTTTGCCACAAGACCATCCAGGTAAGTGTTGACCAGGCGGCGAAAACTTTCCTCCTGGTCCAGGGGCATTTTGTACCCCTGGGCCGCTTCCAGGCTGGTGAAGCCATGCAAAATAGCGCGCAGCCCACGAATGGCGTGCAGGGCGTCTGCCCCGTGTAAGCCAATGGTGGTCATCACCAACAGCAGCAGTTGCACCAACTCTTGCGCCAGCGCCGCCAACGCTGCATCGTCCGGCTCCGGGGCGCGGATGGTGAGCGGGTAGATACCGGGATGATCGGTGGCGAAGCGGCGGTAGGCGTTGGCGATGGCGAACAGCGCCTCGCGGCCGACCAGCCCTTGCGAAGCCTGCCGCAGGTCGGCTACAAGCTGGCGCAGACTGTAGAGAGCCATGCCGTGCTGTAAATCTTCCAGGCTGGCGACATGGTTGTAAAGCGACGGCGGGCGGATATCGAGGGCCTGGGCCAGGGCAGTGAGAGAAACGGCCGTCACACTGCCCGCCTCGTCGGCCATACCCACTGCCTGGGCGATGACCCGGTCGGGGTTAAGCCGTCTGTGTTTGACCATGGACTTTTGCCTCCGCGGCGCGAATGGCCGCCGCCATGTGCGCTGCCGGTTTTTCCACCACTGGCCCATGTCCAACAGCTAACCGGGTGGGATTGAGCGCGTGCAGGGCAACGGCCGTTGTCAGCGCCGTCTCTAAATGCCAGGTAGCCAGCGCCGGGAAGGGGAAGAGCCAACGGAGGACGCCGGCAACGGCCGTTCCCGCCTGCGTCTGAAAGGCGTCCCCGGCCAGCAGCGTCCCATCTCGCTCATCATAAAAGGCGATCTGATCTGGCGTGTGACCGGGCGCAGCCACCACGCGCAGCGAACCCAACCTATCACCTGGCCTCAACAGGCGCGCGGCCGGCGTGTTCCGCCGCACAAAACCGCCGCGCAATTTCGCCTGCGGCTCATCGGCGCGCAGATTGAGATTGCCTTGCAGGAATGCGGTCGTGCGCCCGCTGCAGGCCACTTCTGCGTCAGGCAGGAGCGCCGCCACCTCATCCAGCGAACCGGCGTGGTCAGCGTGGGCATGCGTCAGGCTGATGCGGCAGATGGGCAAGCTAGGCAAGCCAGGCATTTGCGCGGCCTGCACAATACCCTTGCCGCTGCCACCCATGTTGGTATCAATCAGAGTAAACCCATCCTCTTCACGCACCAGATAACAATTGAAAGCGGCCAGTCTGGTTAACTGCCAGAGATTTTCACCGTGTTTCGTGACGTTCATCGTTTTATTTCTCCTGATAAACTAATCTAATTAGTTTATATACTAATATAATTAGTTTGTCAAGTCTCAACATAAACCCAACTTGAATTGATTCACATCACGCAATTAGTTGACACATCAACCAGATTTGTGGCAAAATTGTATAAGATGATAGAAATAAACGTCAATATTTTAGGCAATTCTGCCAATAAACTGACAACAGGCAGGTTTAGCTATTGCGTGCAACAAGCTGAACCTGCCTTTTTTATTCTGAACAAGGAGAATTTGCATGAGGAATAAACGTAACCACACCTGGCTGTCAATTCCAGGCAGCCTGCTGCTGGTTGTGGGATTGTTATGGCTGTCTCTGCACACCTTAAACGCAGCGGCCACGCAGCCCGCCCAACCGGCAGCCGCAGCGCAGGATAGTATCCTGGCCGCGCAAGCGCCGACCAACACCGCCTGGTGCGTGGCCGGCAGCTTCCAGGGCTGGAATAACAGCAGCACCCCCCTCTATGACGACGGCACAAACGGCGACCTGATCGCCGGCGATGGCGTCCACTCGCTCGACTACACCTTTGCCACGCCTGGCCGTGAAGAGTTCAAAGCGGTCGAATGCGGCAATTGGAGCAACGCTTTCCCCAGCGACAACGCCTGGGTCGTCACCGACCAGGCCGACCAAACCGTCAAACTGACCTTTGACACGAACAATTACAGCGGTAACGCCGGCGCGGCTTACCTGCCGGCGCAAAACATCGTCAACGTCTGGGGCGATGCGCTGCCCACCAGCTTCACCGTCGTCGGCCCCTGGCAGGGGTGGAACAACACGGCCGTTACCACCACCATGAGCAACGAAGGGCACGGCTGGCATCGCCTGGTGTACCAGTTCGCCACCGCTGGCAGCTACGAAGCAAAAATCAGCGAAACGGACAACTGGGACAACCAATTTGGGACCGACGGCCGTAACAAAGGCGCGCCCACCATCTCCTTCACCACCACCCAGGCGGACCAAAACGTCACCTTCCTGCTCGATGGGTTGAACGGCCGTATGATTATCGCCCTTGAAGATTCCACGGCCGGCCCCTGGTGCCTGGCGGGCAGCTTCAACGGCTGGAGCGGAGACGGCTTCCCCATGTATGATGACGGCGCCAACGGCGACCTGCTCGGCGGCGATGGCCTCTTCAGCCTCGACTTCACCGTGCCCACCAGCGGCACGCACGAATTCAAAATCACCGCCTGCGATTGGGGCACAAGCTTCCCCAGCGCAAACGCCTGGGCCGTCACCGCCAGCGACAATCAGGTCGTCAAATTCACCTTTGACGCCAACGACCACAGCGGCGATGCCGGGCTGGATTTCCGCCCCGCGCAGCACATCGTCAACGCGCGTGACGACATGCCCGTCAGCTTCACCGTCGTTGGCCCCTGGCAGGGGTGGGACAATAGCAGCGTGGACACCACCATGACCCCCATTGGCTACAACGTCCACATTCTCAACTATACCTTCCCCACCGCCGGCGACTATGAGGCGAAAGCGACAAATACAGGCGGCTGGGCGTATCAGATTGGGGCCGACGGCCGTTCCGTCAATGCCCCCACCATCCCGTTCACCGTTGCCAACGATGGTGACGTCGTTTCCTTTGTCTTTGATGGGCGCACCGGCCGACTGGCGATCTTCACCCCCGAACCGCTGCTGCCCCCCATTGACCTCGACCTGGTGCGCGCCCCCGTCACCCATCCCGTGCAAGACGAAGTGTTCTACTTCCTCCTGCCCGACCGCTTCCAAAACGGCGACCCCGGCAATGACACCGGCGGCATCCCCGGCGACGAATTCGACCACGGCTTCCTGCCCAGCCATAAAAACTTCTATCATGGCGGCGACCTGGCCGGGCTGGCTCTCACCGACACCCTCGACTACCTGGACAACCTCGGCGTCTCCGCGCTCTGGATCACCCCGGTCTTCAAAAACGATGTGCTGGAAGGCAGCGGGACCGACGTCAACAGCTCCTACGCCGCCTATCACGGCTACTGGATCATTGATTACGAAGCCATAGACCCCCACTTGGGCACAGACCAGGAATTCATTGACTTCGTAGACGCCGCCCATGCGCGCGGCATCAAGGTTTACCTGGACATCGTTGCCAACCACACCGGCAACCTGATTGATTACCTGGAAAACCAATACAGCTACCGCAACAAAACCGATTACCCGTATCGGGACGCCACCAACGTCGCCTTTGACGACCGCGACTACGTGGGTACGGGGACCTTCCCGGCGCTCGACCCGGCGATCAGCTTCCCGTACACGCCGATCACCACCGGCGTCAAAAACCCTGATTGGCTCAACAACCCCATCTACTACCACAATCGCGGCGACTCCAGCTTCAGCGGCGAGAGCAGCACCTACGGCGACTTCTTCGGCCTGGACGACCTGTTCACCGAGCATCCCGCTGTGGTCATGGGCTTCATTGACATCTTCACCAACACCATCGCCAATTACAACATTGACGGTTTCCGCCTGGACACGGTGAAACACGTCAACGTCGAATTCTGGCAAGAAGTGATCCCCACGGTGATGGATTACGCCACGAACAACGGCAAGCCGGAATTCTTTATGTTTGGCGAAGTGTTCGATTACAGCACCCCTTACCTGAGCACCTTCACCACTCAGGGCGGGCTGCCCTCGGTGTTGGACTTCCAGACACAGGGGTACGCTTACGGCTTTGCCATCAAGAGCGAGGCGACGAACAACCTGCAAACCCATTTCGCCAATGACGACTATTACACCGACGCCGACAGCAACGCCTACCAATTGGCGAACTTCATCAGCAACCACGACATCGGCCGTTTCGGTGGCTTTATTCGCAATGAGTTAGGCGGCGCGCCCACCGCTGAATGGCTCGCCCGCTCCGAATTGGGGCACGCGCTGATGTTCTTCGCGCGCGGCTTCCCCATCGTTTACTATGGCGATGAGCAAGGCTTTGTCAGCGATGGCGGCGACGCCGACGCCCGCGAGGATATGTTCCCCAGCCAGGTCGCCTCATACAACGACAACGACCTGATCGGCACGACGGCGACCACCGCCGACGACAACCTTGACCCCACCCACCCGCTTTACCAGACGTTTGCCGACTATGCCACCGTCTATGAAGCGCACCTGGCGCTGCGGCGCGGCGCGCAAATTCACCGTTACGGGCAGGGCAGCGCCGGTATCTATGCTTTCTCGCGCATTGAGCGCGGCGAAAAGGTGGAGTATGTGGTGGCGCTGAACAATGCGACGACGGCCGCTTCCGCCACCTTCCCCGTCTATACGGCGAATATGGGCTTCACGGCCGTTTACCCTCTCACCAGCACAGACGTCATCACCAGCGACGGCAGCAGCCAGCTTGCCGTGACCGTGCCCGCGCTGAGCGTCGCCATCTACCGCGCCAACGCCGCCCTGCCAACGGGGCAAAACGAGGCGATCAGCGCCGCGCCCGATGCCACCTTCTACACTCCCACGCCGGATAGTGTGCTGAACGGCCGTGTCGAAGTCGGCGTCAATCTCAGCGAAAGCAATGTCTTTGTTGAGGTCAACTTCGCCGTCAAAATCGGCGACGGCCCCTACGAATACATCGGCACGGACACCAACGCCCCGTACCGCGTCTTCTACGATGTCAGCGGCATTCCTGATGGCACGGCCGTTACCTTCCAGGCCATCGTCAACGACCTCAACGGCGATTACAAGAACAACATCGTCAGCGCCGTCGTCGGCGCGGCCAGCAGCGCCGATGAAGAGTACGTCATCATCCACTACCACCGCTTCAACGGCGACTACGGCGACTTTAGCAGCAGCGACTTCAACGAATTCTGGGGTCTGCACCTGTGGGGCAGCGCCTTGCATCCCGACGAGTACAACGCCAGTTGGAGCGAACCGCGTAAATTCAGCGGCATAGACGACTACGGCGCTTTCGTCGCCATGCGCCTGGCCGACGAAACCCAGCCCGTCAACTTCATCATCCACAAAGGCAACGACAAAGACCCCGGCGATGGCGACCGCGCCTTCGACCCCTCTGTCAGCCGTGAAATCTGGCTGGTGCAGGGCGATTGGACTATCTACACCTCCCGCGCCGAGGCGCTGGGTGAAACCCTGGTCCATTACAACCGCCCCGACGACACCTACACCGATTGGGGGCTGCACATGTGGCAAGATGGCTCCCCCTCGCTCACCGATTGGCCCACGCGCGAACTGCCCAGCAGCTACGACAGCTTCGGCGCAGTCTACAGCATCACTACCAACGTCTACCCCACACTGGAAATGACGCGCGGCCTTAACTTCATCATCCACAACGGCGCAGGCACACAAGAACCAGACCGCGCCTACACCCCGGCCGACAACTACGAAATCTGGGTCAATTCGGCCGAAACTGACTGGTACGCCCAGGAAGGGGCCGCCACGGACGTCGCCACCATCCATTACCACCGCTGCCTGGGCGACTATGGCGACTACAACAGCAGCGACTTCAACGACTTCTGGGGACTGCATCTGTGGACAGGCGCGCTGACCGCTACCAATTGGACCGAACCCCTGAAACCCATCGGGCAGGATGGTTTCGGTCCGGTCTTTGCCATCCCGCTGCAAGCAGACGCCGCCACGCTCAGCTACATCCTCCATCGCGGCAACCTCAAAGATGTGCCCGATGACCAAAGCCTGGACCTGCCTGCCCGCGGCTACGAAATCTGGATTGTCGAAGGCAACGATGGCGCGAACGTGTTGAGCGCCGGGGTGCAGTTCACCAACCTCCCCATCGCCTACAACGTCGCTGAGCGCGTCTGCGCCGGCGTCACCATTGGCAACATCACCCGCCAAAGCGCCTACTGGCTCAGCGAAAACACCATCGGCTGGCAACCGCTGCTGGCCGCCGACGCCGTATACTTACACGCGGCCCCCACCGGCGGCCTGCTCCTGGACGACAGCGGCATCAGCGGCGGCGCGGTCTACACCCTCACCCTCAACGGCGTCATCACCGGCGACATCGCCGCTAAATTCCCCCACCTGGCCGGCCTGCCCGCCTGGGAAATTGACGTGGCCGACGTGGCCGACGTGCCCGAACTGCTGAAAGGGCAGATCGCCGTCTCCGCCTTCGCCGCGGGCGAACTGGTAGACGCCACCGGCCTGCAAATCCCCGGCGTGCTTGATGACCTGTACGCGGCCAGCGCCTATAGCGAAACGTTGGGCGTGGTCTGGGATGGCGCAGCGCCGACGCTGAACTTGTGGGCCCCCACGGCCAAAGCAGTGACACTGCACCGCTTTGCCGACGCCAACCCGGCCACCGCCAGCGTCACCTACACCATGAGCCTGGACGCGGACAGTGGTATCTGGTCTTACACCGGCGCGCCTGGCTGGAATGGGCAGTATTACCTGTACGAAGTGGAGGTGTATGTCCACAGCGCCGGGCAGGTGGAGCATAACGTCGTCACCGACCCGTACTCCTTCAGCCTGGCGATGAACAGCAAGCGCAGCCAGATGGTAAACCTGGCGGACCCAGCGCTGGCCCCGGCCGGCTGGGATACGCTGGTCAAGCCGCCATTGGTCAACCCGGAAGACATCACCGTCTACGAAGTCCACATGCGCGACTTTAGCGTGTCTGACCCGCTGGTCCCAGAAGAGGCGCAGGGGACGTTTAAGGCGTTCACCTATGAGAACAGCTACGGGATGCAGCATTTGCAAGCGTTGGCCGACGCCGGTCTGACGCACCTGCACCTGCTGCCGGTGTTTGACATCGCCACCATAGACGAGGACAAGTCGAACTGGCAGGAACCGGACTTCACCGGCCTGGATATGAGTCCTGATTCAGAGGACCAGCAGGCGGCGGTAACGGCCGTTGCCAATCTCGACGCCTTCAACTGGGGGTACGACCCGTTCCATTATACCGTGCCCGAAGGCAGCTACAGCACCGTGCCCACCGGAACCACGCGCATTGTGGAATTCCGCGAGATGGTGCAGGTACTCAATGAGAACAACCTGCGCGTGGTCATGGATGTGGTCTACAACCACACCAACGCCTCCGGCCAAAACGAGAAATCCGTCCTGGATCGCATCGTCCCCGGCTACTACCATCGCCTCAACAGCGTCGGCCGCGTCGAAAACAGCACTTGCTGCGAAAACACGGCCAGCGAACACGAGATGATGGAAAAATTGATGATTGACTCGCTGGTTGTCTGGGCGAAATACTACAAAGTAGACGCCTTCCGCTTCGACCTGATGGGCCACCACATGAAAGACAACATGCTCGCCGTGCGCGCCGCCCTCGACGCCCTCACGCTCGAAGACGACGGCGTAGACGGCGCGGCCATCTACATCTACGGCGAAGGGTGGAACTTTGGCGAGGTGGCGAACGACGCGCGCGGCGTCAATGCGACGCAGTTGAACATGGCGGGCACGGGCATCGGCACGTTCAGCGACCGGCTGCGCGACGCTGTGCGCGGGCCAAGCCCGTTTGCCGGCGGCCTCGATTTGCAAAATCAAGGGTTTGCCAACGGTTTGCATTACGACCCCAACGGCCACCCGCAAGGGGACACGCTGGCGCGCCTGCTACTGCTTTCTGACCAGATTCGTATCGGGCTGGCGGGCAACCTGGCGACCTACGAATTCATTGACCGCAACGGTAATCTGGTGACGGGGGCGCAGGTGGATTACAACGGCCAGCCGACCGGCTACACGCTCGATCCGCAGGAACACATCGTCTACATCTCCAAACACGACAACCAGACGTTGTACGACATCAATGCGTATGCCATTCCCGGCAGCGCCTCGATGGCTGACCGCGTCCGCGTGCAGCAAGTCGGCTTGAGCATCGTCTCCCTGAGCCAGGGCGTGCCTTTCTTCCATGCGGGCAGCGACATGCTGCGCTCGAAATCGTTGGATCGGGACAGCTACAACTCCGGTGACTGGTTCAACCGGCTCGACTTCACCTACGCCAGCAACAATTGGGGCGTGGGTCTGCCGGTGGCCGAGAAGAACCAGGAGAACTGGTTCATCATGCAGCCGCTGCTGGCGAACCCTGACCTGCTGCCAGCCCAGGCGGACATCGAACATTCAGCCGCCTGGTACCAGGATTGGCTGGCGATTCGCTATAGCTCGCCGCTGTTCCGCCTGGAAACGGCCGCTGACGTACAAGCCCGCCTCACCTATGCCAATGTCGGACCAACCCAGATTCCGGGGCTGATCGTCATGAATCTGTCCGACATGGTAGATGGCCTGGACGACCTCGACCCGAACCATGAGTGGATTGTGGTGCTGTTCAACGCCAACGACGAAGCGCAAACCATTAGCAGCCCGACCTGGGCCGGCTTAGACCTGGCGCTCCATCCGGTACAAATGGCTTCGGTGGATGACGTGGTACAGCAGACGACCTTCGACAGCGCAACCGGGACGTTTGTGGTTCCGGGGCGGACGACGGCCGTTTACATCCTGGAAGAAGTCACTGTCTATGGCGTGGAACTGTCCGCCGACGCGGTGGCGCTCTCCGGGATGCCCGGCGAGGTCGTCACCTACACCCTGACGCTGACGAACACCGGCAGCGCCAGCGACAGCTTCACCTTCAGCGCCAGTGGCAACACCTGGGACGTCACCCTGCCGACCACGGTGACGCTCGACGCCGGCGCGGCGACGATGGTCAACGTGTTGGTCCACATCCCGGCCGACGCC
This sequence comes from Anaerolinea sp., assembly GCA_014879875.1. Classification (GTDB taxonomy): domain Bacteria; phylum Chloroflexota; class Anaerolineae; order Promineifilales; family Promineifilaceae; genus JACSRF01. The sequence continues at coordinate 4,338 of JACSRF010000211.1, read as the reverse complement.
GCCGGCGGGGCGATGGATGATGTGACCGTCACGGCCACGTCGGTCAATGACCCCAACGTCACGGCCGCGGCGGCGTTGATCACGCTGACGACGACGGCGAACAGTGTGTATGGGCTGCTGTTCACGCCGGCAAGTATGGCGCAAACGGGGCTGCCGGGCGCTACGGTGACGTATACCCTGGCCTTGACCAACACCGGCAACGCGGCCGATATCTTCACCTTTACTGCGACCCATGATTGGGAGGTGACGCTGCCCGCGCCCCTGCCGCTAAACGCGGGCGCGACGGCGGCTGTGGTAATCTACGTCACCATCCCTGCCGCTGCATTGGGCGGGGAGAGCGATGTGGCGGCGATCACCGTCACGTCCACCGGCGACGCGACTGTCACCGGCGCGACGACACTGACGACGACGGCCGCGAACGTCTATGGCCTGGAACTGACTCCCGCAGCCGATGGGCAAACGGGCGCGCCAGGGGCTACCGTCACCTACACGCTGACGCTGACGAACAGCGGCAACGCGGCGGACACGTTCAATCTGTCCGTCAGCGGTAATGCGTGGGTTGTGACGCTGCCGCCGACGGTGACGGTCGCTGCCGGTGACGCGATGACGCTGATCGTTGTCGTGACGATTGCCGAGGACGCGGCGGATGGGGCGAGTGATGTGGTGGTGGTGACGGCCGTTTCCGACGGCGACGCCACGCAGACCGCCAGCAGCACGCTGACGACGACGGCGGAGACGGGGATCGTTTACCTGTATTTGCCGGTCATCATGAAGCCGTAAGACGTGAAACGTGAAACGTAAGCGGTAGATAGAAAACGGCCGTTCCTGAAGGGGAACGGCCGTTTTCTTTGTTCCCCCATTATCAGGTACAATACCCCTTTTCAGGAAACGATGAAACATCTATGCACAAATCAACACCCACACAACAAGCCCTGGCCTGGGGCGTTCATCTTTTTACCGCCAGCGGCGCTATCTTTGCCTTGCTGGCGACATTCGCCATTTTTGAACAGCAGTGGCAAATGGCCTTCATCTGGATGGCCGTCACAGTGCTGATTGACAGTTTCGACGGCATGTTGGCGCGGGCGCTGGGGGTGAAGGATACCCTGCCGCAGTTTGATGGGGCGCTGTTGGACAATATCATTGATTACCAGACCTACGTTTTCATTCCGGCGCTGCTGTTGGTGCAGGCGGAACTGCTGCCGCCGGCGTTGGCGTTGGTGGGCGCGGCCGTCATCGTCCTCACTTCTGCCTATCAATTCGCCCAGGCGGATGCGAAAACAGATGACCACTTTTTCAAGGGGTTCCCTTCTTATTGGAATGTGGTGGCGCTTTATCTCTTTTTGCTGGCGCTGAACCCGTGGCTGAATTTGTTGTTGGTGCTGCTGTGCGGCGTGCTGGTTTTTGTGCCGGTGAAGTATGTTTACCCGTCGCGCACTCGGCGGATGCAGCGGTTAACCATGCTGTTGAGCCTGCTGTGGGGCATCATGGTGCTGGTGGCGCTGATTGAGTACCCGCTGGTACGGCCGTTGCTCATTCGCGGTTCGTTGCTGTTCATCGTCTACTACGTGGGGTTGAGCATCTATTTGACCAAACGGCCGTTAACCCCATCCTTGTGAATCGTCAAGCGGTGAACGGTCGTCGCTTGTGCCTGATCATTCGCGCAAATAGTAGGCCGTATACGTTCCTGTTGGCGTATACCCCAACTTTTCTGCCAGGCTGCATGAGGGTGGGTTAGCCGCATCCCAATTGGCATCCATGTTCTGTGCCAAACAGTCAGACAACATGGCCGCGGCCAATGCGGTCGCCACACCCTGCCTGCGGTAAGCGGGCAAGACCACGATACTCACCTCAATGCCCCGACTGGCGACCAGCGAAGCGTAGGCCACGCCTTGCACGGCGTCACCTTCGAGCAGGCAATAGCCGATGCCCCGCGCCACAAAATCAGCCGCGGAGTCAAAAGCGCCGATGTCGAAAATACCTTCGTCGCTTTGGGAAACGGCCGTTACTAATTCCTCATCATCCAACCGCCGCACCCGTTCCCGCCAGGGTGACGCCTGCAACAGGCCGGTCAAATGTTCCCGTGATAACTGCGCCGACGAAAAACTGTAACGCGGAAACGCCACGAACCGCTCGCCATACATCGCCTGCGCCGCCTCTGCCCATGACTGCGGCGAGGGCATAAACAAGGTATAGGGTCGCAGCGTCGCCAACATTTCTTGCCCGCCGGCGCTGTGCGCCTCGCCGGCAAAGTAGTAGAACCCGGATACTTCCAGCATGAAGGCTGACGGCCGTTCCAGGTCATCAACAAACGCCCGTCCCATCTGCTCTTCAAGCACACAATCAATGGATATGTCAACCCGCCGGTTATGGCGGAATGCCTGTGCCAACCGCAGGCGATTCGTTTTGGTCAATGGATAATCAAACAACATCTTCAACACTCTTTACCCTGTGATCGGCAAACAGTAATCGGTGAACAGTGAAACCGACCACCGATTACCGATTACCGACCCCCGTCTCCCTCTGTGCGCCAATAAATGCCACGCTCTCGCTGCATCAACTTCGTCTCAATCATGTAGCGGCGCAGTGAGGCTACGTCCTCATGAAAATCGAGCAGCGTGTGGTTCACTTCTTGCTCGGTATACTGCCGCCCCGGTTCAAATTCCTGCACCAGATGTTCCAAAATCACCTGCCGCTTCTTAAGCTGCGCCGGAATTTGGGTCAGACGGCCCCGTTTGACAAACGCTTTCAACACCTTTTGCTTGTAGGCGTCTTCCTGCACTTCGGCTGTCAGGTCAGGTTGGGGGAGCGAAACGATGTCGCGTAACGGCCGTTCCAACACCCCCTTCACCAACGAATACATCTGATAATATTGATCCTTCTGCGCTTGCAGCAGACCGGCGATCGTCAACTGCGCCAGATGATGCGAAATCGTCGCCGGTTTCAGATGCAAGATCGCCGCTAACTCCTCACCATGACGCGGCTTTTCCACAATTAAATTCACGATTAGCAGCCGCGCCGGATGTCCCAACGCTTTGAATAACTGCGCCCGTGTTTCCAGGTCTTTTTCGGCCGTTGTCTCGCTCATCTCACACCTTCCTTCCGGCGGCCGTTTGCCGACTCGCCATCCGAAACGCCTCGCTCAAAATCGCTTGCGCCGAACGAAATGTGCTCACCTTAATTTGCACCTTCACCAGATTCTCGCGGTCGCTCATTGCGCGCAATAATTCCATCTCCCGCTCGCCATCGGTGATGTAAAAGTCTGTGACCAGCTTGAAGGCCTCATGTACTTTCTCTACCTCCGGCAAGTCAGAAGCCATGATGGCGGTGTAAGCCGCCATCGTATCTTTATCTCGTTTTTTGCCTTCCATGTTGCACCATCCCTTTTTGATTTGATGATTACCGAATTATAAAATCTAATTCGACGATTGTCAAATGGGAATTGTGAATTTCAAACAAGTAATCGCCAAATCAAAATGTAAAAAAACCGCGTCCTTATAAGGGACGCGGTCGGTTCCTATTCTCTGTTTTCTCTCTGTGAATCTCTGTGTATTCTCCGTGTAACTCTGTGTCCCTTTATTCCAAATAATGTCTACTAATTCGGCGATGGCTTGGGTTTTTGATCTACCAGGTGGAGGGAGAAACGCGCCATTTTTGTTTCCCCTCTTGCTGGGGGGAAAGGAGCCAGCGTCAACAGGCCCACGTCAATATCGGAAAAATAGATAAAATTTGCCAGGTACTCGTTCATCTGACCGCCGCCATGCGTAAAGTGTTGTTTGCGCAAATTGATGAAAAACACATTTTGCATCGCAATAATTTTGGTGTTTAGCGCCTGTTGCGCGGTAAAAGCCAGGACCTGCTCCAATCGTTTATCCCGCTTATGTTTGCCCATCTCCATAAATTCGTCGTTCTCAGCGAGATGATCAAAAAAATAGTTTTTAATCTCAAAAAAATCATCCTCATGGACGAGTTTCATCTTTAAGATTTCCAAGTGCTGCGCGAATTTATTGCCACCTACTTTTTTCATATCGTACCCCTTTTCAGAAAATAGCTCTTTGGGAATGTAACCGTTCACTCCCCGCCGGTTGAGCGTTCGACTGAGTTCACGCCGAAGTCTTGTCGAAACCGGCGCCCCCTTCGACAGGCTCAGGGGGCGGGAGTGAATGATTACGAAATCTGCAAGACCCTAACCTGGATAAACCAGAGAAGATATTTATCCGCAGATTACGCAGATTTCACAGATTAAAGCAAAAATCTGCGTAATCTGCGGATGATTTTCTTGCACACTGTACAAGAAGTTGACTCGTAAGGTACTACATCTTTTGCCAGGCGACGCTGGCA
>JACSRF010000611.1 GCA_014879875.1 Anaerolinea sp. | reverse complement strand
CCTGGTGCAGCAGCGCCCCCCACAACGCCACCCCCTCCAACGTCAGCTTCACATCCCCGGCTTGCTGCGCCAGCGCAATGCCTTCCTGCAAATAGGCGCGGGCGGCGGCGCCATCACCCGCCGCCAGCGCCACATCCGCCAGGCCGATCAGGGCAACGGCCGTTCCCCGTTCATCCTGCTGCGCCCGCTTCAACTGCAAACTTTCCTCTAGCAGCGCCGTCGCCTGCGCCAGATCGCCCAGCTTGTGCGCCAACTGGCCCGCGTTCGCCAGCGTCGTCGCCGCGCCATGTAAATGATCATGCGCCTGAAACAGACGGCTGCACGTCAGGTAATAACGCTGCGCAGCGGCATAATCCCCCTGCGCCTGCGCCAGATTCCCCAGATTGTTAATCGTCATCGCCTTGCCCAGGTCATCCCCCATCTGCTCATAAACCGCCACCGAGCGCGTGAAATAGTCAGCAGCGGCGGCATAATCTCCAAGCGATTTATAGCAGCTGCCCAAAAAGTTCAGCGCAAACGCCATGCCGTCCTGATCGCCGCTGCGCTCCGCCAACGCCAGGCTTTCTTGCGCCCATTCGGCCGCGCGCACAAACTCCCCGGCGTAAAACGTGGTAATCGCCACATATCCCATGATGGTCGAAAGCCGCAACGGATCATCCACCGGCTGCAGCGCATCCATCGCCGCATCGAGCGCCTGCCGCGCCGCCGGCAGCTGGCCGATATGAATGTGCATCCGCGCCTTGCGGCTGAGCAAATCGGCGCGCGCCTGCGCCTGCTCAGCGGTCGCCCCTGCTGCCGCCGCGCGCGCCAACTGCTCTAAGGCATACTCAAACGCGGCAATCCCTTCATAAAACCAGCTTGCCGCGCTGTAAAAATTATGCAGCGTGACGGCCGCTTTGAGCAGCGCGGTCTCATCGTGAACGGCCGCCCACTGCCAGGCAGCGCGAATATTGGGCAGTTCGGCGCGAATGGCCTGCCGCTGCGCTGTCTCTTCGCCGCTGCCCTGCGCGGCCAGGTATTCCAGGAAGAAGCGCGCGTGCGCCTGATGAATGGCTGTTTCTGCGCCACTCAGCGCCAACTGCCTGGCCGCATATTGGCGTAATAATTCGTGGATGGTGAAACGGCCGTTTTCCTGCCGCAGCAGCGAATACTCCTCCAAACGCGCCAGATCAACCAACGACGCCCCGGCCACAGCCACCGCCGCCGCCAGCGTAAAGCCGCCCTGAAACAGGGCCAGCCGGGCAAAGATCGTCTGCCCGGCGGCCGTCAGCAGCGCCCAGGAATAGTCAAAAACGGCCGTGATGCTACGATGGCGCTCAGGCACATTGCGCAGCGGCGTGGTCAACAAATCTATTCGTTCGTGCAGCGTTTGCGCAATGGCCGCGCAGGGCAGATGACGCAGCCAGGCCGCCGCCAACTCAATCCCCAGCGGCAGCCCCTCCAGCGTGCGGCAAATGGTAATGATAGCCGCCATGTCGTCGGGCGTGGGGCGAAACTGGCGCTGGATGCGCACGGCCGTCTGCAAAAACAACTGCACCGCGCTGTATTGCTCCGCCCGTGCGGCGTCATCCGTCGCCGGCGTCTCCAGCCCGCCCACGTCAAACAACCACTCCTCCTGCAAATACAGCCGCCGCTGCGATGTCACCAGCAGCGTCACCGATGGCGCCGCCGTCAACAAACGCGCCAGAAACCGAGACAGTTCCTCGCCTTCATTCCCTTCCAGCAAATGCTCGACATTATCCAGCAGCAGCAGCATTTCCTGCCCCGACAGCGCCGCCGCCACCTGCTCGCCCGGCGGCGACTCGCCTTGCAGCGTTAAATTCAGCTCGGCGGCGATCAGGCCGGGCACAAGCGCCGCCGTCGTCACATTGGTTAACAACACAAAGCGCAGCCCATTGAGGAAGTAACCGGTGGGTATCAGGCGGCTGGCCGCTTCCAGCGCCAAACGGGTTTTACCCACGCCGCCAGGGCCGATAACGGTCAGCAGGCGGCAGGCGGGATCGGTCAACTGCTGCTTCAGGTCAGTCAATTCCCGCTCGCGGCCGACGAACGGAGTGGGCGCGGACGGAAAATTGTGGCGGAAAGAGTGGCTGGCGCGGCGAATACGGTCGGTGAGAGCGTCCGTTTCCGGTGATGGCAGCACGCCCAACTCTTCCACCAATCGTCGGCGATACTCCTGGTACTGCGCCAGCGCCGCGCTCAACTCGCCATTACGCGCCAACGCCAGCATCAACATCCGGCACGCCGTTTCACTCAAATCATCCAGTTGCAGCAGCCGGCGCGCCATGCGCGCGGCCAGGTAAAACTGCCCCTGGCGCAGATGATGCGCGGCCAGCGCATGAATCACCAGGATCGTCTGCCGCTGCCACCGCTCCCGTTCCAGCGTAGCCCATTCCTCAAACCCCCGACTTTCGCGCAAGTAAAAACCGGCGAGAAAATCACCGGCATAAAGCGAGACGGCCTTTTCGAGTGATTCGAGACTCGATCCGAGAAATTCACCTGCCTCTAATCTCCACGCTCCAACCGCCTCGGCAAATGCGGCCGTATCCAGCCAGTAATCGCTGTCGTGGTTGAAGGCAACGGTCTGGCGGGTGATCAGCAGGTAGGGTTTGAGCAAGCGGCGCAAACTAGACAGGATGGAGCGTAAATTGGCAAGCCCCTGCTCTTGCGCGCGATCATCCCACAGCAGGTCGGCAAGCTGCTCACGAGAAAACGGCCGTTCATGGCACACCAGGTAAATTAACAACGCTTCAGCTTTGCGGGTAGGCAGGTCGGTGAGGGGTTTTCCGTCCAAACTTAATGACACCCTCCCAAACAGTCTAATGGACAATCCTTTATCGGTCATCATGATTGCTTTGATCGTTTCTTGATCGTTTGCTTCCTAAACTATGGTCAAAAGTAAGTTTACAAGCATTAGTATCCGTAGGCCGAAGTCCGTATCCCGTTATCCGATGGCATTTACCAGAGGTAGCACCCTACGGATTACCGATAGGAATGGCGCTTAAATAACTTATCCATTGGAGTCGAGGCTTTAGCCGGTCAAATGTTCAAGTTACTT
>JACSRF010000171.1 GCA_014879875.1 Anaerolinea sp. | reverse complement strand
CATTTAGATTGGTTCAATCTCCGAAGATTGAACCAATCTTGACCAACTTATTGAAGTGCCATTCCTTAAGGCAGCATCCCCAAGAAAGCCATAATATCTATCAAATCTTGCGGCTTCTGTTCTGAATCACCCATGCGCAGCGGGAAGTTGCTCGGCATTGAGCTTGGGTCTGTGCAGGCAGCGTTTGGGCACTCTGGCACGACGTAATTGTTCGGGTAAAGGATTGACTCATAGACGTACTGCGCGCCCGACAACCCCTCAACCCGCGTCCCCGCTGTGGTTGGCAGGTCACCTTGCCAGGGACCAACGGCGGCCGAAGCAGGGTCTTCCAAATTGCCATGGCAGCCAGAACAGCCATAGGTCGTGTAAAGCTCTTCACCACGCGCAGCGTCACCAGTGGGGAAAGTCGCCAACAACTCTTCAATCGTTTCCGGCCACGGGTATTCAAACAACGGCTGCGAGCATAACGCCACCGTTTCCCAATTCAACACAAACCGGGTGATATCTACAATTTCATCGGTGCGCAGCGGGCCGCCATACTCCTGCGCCCAGGTAGGCATTGAAGTGCCATAACGACCAGAGGAAATCGTTGCTTGAATAAACGCCGCTTTCGACCCTTCCCAGTTCAGGGCGGTCATCCGCGCAGACGTATCGCCACAAAGAAGCTGATTATAATTCAACGGCAGCCCCTGGCAGCCAATCTGTTCACCGGTAGCCACATCATAACATTCGGTTGCATCCCCATCCACACCATGACAGGTAGCGCACTGGCTCTCATACAATGCCGCGCCGCTTTCAACCTGGCGGCCTTCACGCGCCAGCGTAAATTCTGCCAAACGCGCCGGTTCACGAATCGCGGCAAAACCGAGGATAATCATAGTCAGCATGAACGAAATCGTGCCAATGATAATTTTTACTTGCATGGGAAAAATCCTTTCTTGTTCCTTTGTACGTGTGACTACTAAGCCTCTCCGGCTGTCATACCCGCGAAGGCGGGTATCCATTGTGGATTCCTGCCTTCGCAGGAATGACGACCTTTAGCATTTTTTATTGGCGTAGCGGCATTCCTCTTTGTAATTTGAATCGGCGTGCAAGTAGGACGTCCAATATGTCTTGGCACGAAATTCGTTGGGGTTATCCGGTTCTAGCACTTCATAGTTCAGTGTCAAGCGCATTAACCCTGGCTGCACTTCTTTAATTTCCAGCACAATGTAAGGGTCGGGCATGACGTCCTTCTTAAACGCGAGGTTGTACTGCTTACCGCCATCCGCCAACGTTTGCACGCGACACTCTTTCCATTCATCAGCCGGTATTGTTGTAATTCTGGGATTACCCATCGTACAACTATGTCGCAGCACAGCCTCTTGCAATTCGGCCAACGCTTCATTCAAATGGGGGTAATTGGCGCCCAGGTTTTGGCCGGGTAGAAAGCTCCCTTGAATGAGTTCGTCATACGGCACCGCTTTCATCAGGCTGGGACCTTCTTCGGGCAAGAATTCAATACTCACTTCGCGGTCAGGCGAGCTGGCAACGGCATATTCTGGCGATCCCATCCAGTTGGAGACAAGCATAAAGGCCATGAAGAGGAAAGCAACACTGAGGCCAACACGCCGATCAGCATAACGGCGGCTTTTACCGATTTCAAAATAGGGCATCACAATGAAGGCGACGAGCAGCGCCGGAATGAAACCAACGACCAACGTCTTATCAGCCAGCTTCAACCAGCCCTGCGACCAGGAAAGATACCAGGGGGCGACAACGTGGAGAGGAGTGACGACCGGATCGGCATGTGTTTCCAGCGGCGCATCCCACAGCCACAACGAGCCGGCTGTCAGAAACAGCGTCAGCAGCGCCGACCACATCAGTTCGTTGGTTAAAATATCAGGGATGAAATAGGTCCGTTCATTTTTGGGCACGCGCTTGGCCGTGTCTTCGCCAATTTCTTCGCGCCCCGGTGGCAGCGACAACCCATGCAGCACCACTTTGTAGTAATGGACAAAGAAGAAGATGGCTAACAGCAGCGGCATTAACAGCACGTGCAGTAAGTACCAGCGCAGCAAGCCACCGGCGCCGAGTGAAGGCGCGCCCTGTAAAATGAGCAAGATGTTTTGGTTGACAACGGCCGGCGCCGGCGCGGCTTCGGCGCCGCTAATGAAGACGGTTAACGCCCAGTAAGCGAGTTGATCCCACGGCAGCAAGTAGCCGCTAAAGCTGAGCATCAGGGTGAGCACCAACAAGATCATACCAGTTGCCCAGGTGAATTGGCGCGGTTTTTTGTAACTGCCGGTGATAAATGTCCGCAGCATGTGCATGGCTACGACGATGACCATCACTTCAGCGCCCAGGCGGTGCATATTCCGAATGAGCTGCCCCAGCGGTACATTGCTGAGGATATTCCACATGTTGGAATAGGCGATTAATGGGCTGGGGGTGTAGAAAACCATTAAAATGATGCCGGTGATCGTTTCCCACACAAACATAAAGGTAGACATCCACCCCATGCGGAAGGTGGGGTAGATGTGTGTGACTTCGGTGTGATAAAAACTGGGGCGAATGTGCAGCCAAAAGCTGTCAGCATGTGGCCGTAGTCGCGGGTTGGGGCGACGGGGTTCATCGCCACGGATCGCTGAACGCACGTCGGCGATATTCATGCCGGCCGTGACGCGCTCTACAACCTCGTCCGCTTTAGCGATAACGGCTTGCTTTACCCCCATTTCTTTAACTTGATCAACAAAGGTAGCCATGCTCTTTTCTCCAACTCCTTAGGAACGGGTATTAATACCACCCAAGAACCGCGTTTCTACTTAGAAACGCGGTTCCTCAATGTTGTTTGCTGTTATTTGGGTACGTTGGGCAGAAGTGTCTGTTTGGGGCCTTGTTTGCGAGAACCGGTATTGACGCTGAGGAATGCTGTTCCCTCTGGTAAGACAAGTGGGGCGAAGAAGGGTGTTCCACCTATTTCGATTTCAGCAGAAATGGCGCCGGCAATGAAGTTTCTATTGGCATCCAATGCTTCAACTTGAAAGCGGTCTAAATCACGAGGTGCGGGGTCTTCAATGCGACGGCCGTCTAACCGATATTTGGACCCGTGACAAGGGCACTCAAAGCGGTTGTTGGCCGGCGTCCAGGAGTAGATACAGCCCAAATGGGTACATACCTTGTAAATGGCGGCGACCCCTTTCAGGGGCTGTTCATCACTCGCTTTTTCGACGAGCGGGCTTGGTTGATCTGTGTCCAGATTGACTAACCAGAAACGGCCGTCGGGCACATTGATCGGTTCGCCATTAACCGCTGGCACGCTGGTTACCGGAACCAGGAACTTGCCGCCAAATTCACCTTCACGGAATTTTGGAATGAGGAACCATACCAAAAGGCCGGCAGATTGGGCAGTCAGTAACGCAATTGACGCCCCCCAAATATAATACAAAAATTCGCGCCTTGTCATGCCATTACTTCCTGCACTGACACTTATCGCTGCATTTGCCATAACGCTTCTCTCCTGTCTGTCCAATGATGAATCGTGATAATTGTTGTCTAGGAAACGGTTACCAGACAACAAAACGTACAGCAGATGTACGCCCCGTATGTTCTTTTTATCACAAGAACAGATTATAGCAAAAGAAGAAAGGATGCCAAAATTGAGGAATGGGCGCTGAGGGACTTGAACCCCCGACCTCTTCGGTGTAAACGAAGCGCTCTAACCAACTGAGCTAAGCGCCCACATGAGCCGAAATTATAACGATCTGTAGGGAATGTGCCAAGCGAAATCGGTAATCGGTTATCGGTTTCCAGGGTTGCCCACCGATTACTGACCACTGTCCCCGCGCTAAATGCGTGGCAGCACAATGGTTTGCTGCCCCTGATACTTCCCTTTGCGGTCAGCGTAGGAGACTTCACACACTTCATCTGACTGGAAAAACAACACCTGGGCAATCCCTTCGTTGGCATACACACGAGCCGGCAGGGGTGTCGTGTTTGAAATTTCTAGCGTGACATAGCCCCGCCATTCTGGCTCGAAGGGGGTAACGTTGACAATCAAACCGCAGCGTGCATACGTTGACTTGCCCAAACAGATCGTGATCACGTCACGCGGGATGCGAAAATATTCAACGGTTTGCGCCAACACGAAGGAGTTGGGGGGGATGACGCAAATATCTCCCTTGAAATCAACGAACGATTTAGGGTCGAAATGTTTCGGGTCCACGACGGCCGAATGAACATTCGTGAAAATTTTGAACTCATCTGTCACCCGGATGTCGTATCCGTAAGACGATAGGCCATAAGAAATAACGCCTTCACGGACTTGACCATCCACAAACGGTTCAATCATCCTGTGTTCCTGAGCCATGCGGCGAATCCAGGCATCGTTTTTCACACTCATCAGCAATTTACCTCTCTCTGGGAAAGTTTGTTGGTTGGCTCGTTGGTTAGTTTGTCTCTTGCCTGGCGTGGTCTGGAGACCGACCAGCGGGTTAGTCTTAGCAACAATCTTTGCAATTTCGTAGCCGCGATTTCCAATCGCGCCAGCGTAAACGCAATTGGAAATCGCGGCTACTATAGCATGGGTAGGCGAGTGTGCAAGCGAAGGGCAGCTTTTTTACGCAAAGGTAACGGGGTCAGCGCGCGCGCAAAACCTGATCGTAAACAAGGGCTGTTGCGGTAGCCGTTGTTTGCCAGGAAAATTTGGCGGCTTGCTGCGGGCCTTTGTGGCGCAGGTCGGCCGCCAGGTTGTCTTGAATGACGGCCGCAATAATAGCCCCGGCCATGTCGCGCGCGTTGTCTGGGTCTACGGCAAAGGCGGCGTCGCCGACAACTTCGGGCAGGGAACTGGCGTTGGTGGTGATGACGGGCACGCCGCAGGCCATGGCTTCCAGCGGAGGCAGGCCAAACCCTTCGTGACGGCTGGGGAAGACGAACGCTTCGGCATTGCGATACAGGACCGGTTTGTCGGCTTCATCTATAAAGCCAATCCAGCGCACATACTTTTCCAATTTGAGCTTTTGGATGTAGGCGTCATAGTCGGGGTAGACGGAAGAAGGGGCAGCCGGTTTACGGCCGGCAAGCAGCAGGGGATAATCTTCGCCGAGCGCCTGGGCAACGTAGGTGTAGGCGAGCAGCAGCGTGGTGACGTTTTTGTGCAGCTCGTAGCCGCCCAGGTAGAGGATATAGAAGTCGGGGAGGTCGTATTTGCGCAGCACGGCCGTATCCACCAAATTATTTTGCCCCGGTTTATAGTTTGACCCGGCGGCCAGGTAAACGGCCGTTACGTCCCGCTCGGCAATGCCTAAATGGTCTATGATGTCCATCTTGCTGGCAAAGGAATCGGTGATGACGTGCGTGGCCCCGCGCGCGCTGGCGCTGACGAGGGCATTGTACAACCGCGCTTTCAGCGGTCGGCGGTATTCCGGCACAAGCAAGGTGATCAGGTCATGCACAGTGACAACCAGGGGGATGGGAGATTGCAAGGGGCCACCCCAATAAGGCACGTGAGCAATGTCTGCGCCCACGTTGCGGCAGGCGCGCGGGAAATGGATTTGCTCGAAAAGCAGCTTGCCCACGTTACCGGGGCGCGTCGGGACGAGGTGTACGCACACGCTGGGCGGCACGTCTTGCGGCCCGTCAGCGCCCGGTTCTTGTGGGTAAATCAGGGTGATGTCCAGGTCGGAGATGGTGCGGTTGAGGTGGTAGACAAGCTGGCGGGTGTACTGCCCGCTGCCCACGAAGGGCTTATTCCAGAAGGTGGCGTTGAGGGCGATGTGCATGGGACGTGTTCCGTTGTTGCTTCCTATCGGTAAACTTCTCGACGGTGTGCAATGCGCCAAACAGTGATTATCCGTCCCTGGTCATCCACTTCATATAAAACACGATAATCGCCAACACGAATACACCAATCGTTTTTACTGCCCGTTATTTTCTTTGCGCCCGGAGGGTATGCACCTTGTAACAATTGCTGGAGCGCTTTATCTACTCGTATGCGGGTAGTGGCATCAAGTTTTTTTCGCTCTTTAACGGCCGTTGCTGTGATATTTACGCGATAACTCACGACATCTACTCAGCAAGAACAGACTCAAGAGAAACGGCCGTTTCCTTTTCCGAACGCACCTCAGCGATCAAGAATTGATCAACCGCATCTTGAATATGTGGCGGCAGATTTTCCCAATCATCCCCTTCGGTCAATGTTCGTAAATAGCGAAAGTAATCTTTCGCCGAAAGAATAACTTCAATTAATTGTCCTCTATCGTCATAGACCATTTTGGGAGGAGTTGCATACATAACTATCTCCATTTATACAATAACGGCATTCAGATCGAATTGTAGCACAGAAACGGCCGTTCCCCCCGCCCCTTTTTTATGAAGAGGATGAGGGGAAACGGCCGTTACCTGGGGTGTAACGGCCGTCTCCCATTCAAACCCCCTCTACTAACGTGCTTGAGCACGTTTTTTATACCAGCCTATGAATTCCATTCAGAGGCCGTTTACTCAAACCGCAGCGCCTCTATCGGATTCAACCCCGCCGCCCGCGACGCCGGGTAAATGCCAAAGAATAGGCCCACCACCGCCGAAAAGCCCACCGCCAACACAACAGCATCCCAGGTAACAGAAGTATCCAGTTCCGGCACAGCAATGCGCACGGCCGCAGCCCCAATCATCCCCAACACAATCCCCAACACCCCGCCCAACATCGCCAAAATCACCGCTTCCGTCAAAAATTGGCCGAGAATGTCGCGCCGCTTCGCCCCCACCGCCTTGCGCAGCCCAATCTCCCGCGTGCGTTCCGTCACTGACACCAGCATAATGTTCATGATGCCAATGCCGCCCACCAACAGCGAAATACTGGCAATGGCCCCTAAAAACAAGGTCAACACACTCGTCACTTCGCCAAAAGAGCTGAGGAAATCTGTTTGCGTCAGGATCAAGAAATCATCCTCATCGCGGAAATTAATGTTATGCGCCTGGCGTAAAACGGCCGTCGTATCAATCACCACATCCGCCACCAACGCGCTGTCCGCCGCTTGCAGCAAAATGACGTTGACTTGCGTCTTCCCGGTACGCGGATTACGCAAATCATACAAACGCTCCTGTGCGGTGGTTAGCGGGATGATCGCCAGGTCATCTTCGCTGCCAAATGTGCCGCCCCCCTTCGACGCCAACACGCCAATGACGCGAAAGTTAATGCCCCGAATCTTCACGTTTGTATCCAACGGGTCCACGTCTTCAGGATACAGCCCATTCACCACATCCTGGCCGAGGACAATGACCCGCGCACGGCCGTTATAATCCGCATCCGTCAAAAACCGCCCCCGCGCCACTTCATACCCACGCACCGCCTCATAATCTGGCGTCGAAGCGCGCACGGCCGTACTGTATACATTGCCCAAATATTGCAAATCTTCACTGCGCGAGATCAATGGCGCCGCCGCCGCCACCCCCGGAACCAACACCTGGTCGGCCAACTGCTGCGCGTCTTGCATCGTCAAAGACGAGCCACCCGGCCCTGACCCCGGCGGGCCAGAAGGGGGGCCGCTTGTCTCCGTATTGGGCAGCACAAACACCAGATTTGTGCCCAGGCCGATAAATTGGTCGGCCACAAAGCGCGTCACGCCATCACCAATTGCCAGCAGCGTGATCACGGCCGCCACGCCGATCAAAATGCCCAGCATGGTCAACGCCGCCCGCAGCTTATTGGCGGCCAACGAGATAAAAGCAAGACGAATGTTTTCTCTCAAATTCATAGTAATTGACGATTAGCGATTGATAGCTTTCCTGGTTCTAGCGTTTTTGTGGCTGATAGTTATAAGAATTTATTACAAAGGCACAAAGAAACAAAGGTACAAAGAATCTCTTTGTTTCTTTGTAATAAATTCTCCTTGTTCTTTCCCTCTGTGTATCTCCATGTCACTACTCGTAACGCAAAGCGTCAATGGGATTGAGTTGGGCCGCGCGCGCCGCCGGGTAGACGCCAAAAGCCAGCCCGATGATGGCCGAAACAGAGATCGCGCCGATGACGGCCGTCCAATCCACCACCGGCTGCAAACTGGCCGACAAATTAGAAACGATAAATGTGCCGACAATCCCGATCAACAAACCAACCACGCCCCCGATCAGCGCCAAGACCATCGCCTCCACTAAAAATTGCCACATAATATCTCGCCGCCTGGCCCCCACCGCCTTACGCAGTCCAATCTCCCGCGTGCGCTCCGTCACCGATACGAGCATGATGTTCATAATGCCAATGCCCCCCACCAACAGCGAAATCCCGGCAATGACGCCGAGAAACACCGTCAGCACGTTCGTCACCTGGGCAAAGGCGCTCACCAATTCATCCTGGCTGAGTACGGTGAAATCATCTTGCTGGTCAAAGGCAATGTTGTGCTGTTCACGCAGCACCAATTCAATCTGACCGATGGCCGTATCTTGCCGCTTCTCATCCAATAGCTGCGCGTAAATGAAATCTACGCGCAGCTTACCATCCGGACGGCGCGCCGGAAACAGGCGCGTTTGCGCCGTCGAAATCGGGACGAGGATCAAATTATCCTGATCATTAAACCCAGAGCCACCCTTCTCTTGCAACAGGCCAATGATACGAAAATTGACGTTATTAATGCGGATGCTTTCCCCGATAGGCAGATCGCCATCCGGGAATAATTTCTCATATACTGTCTGGCCGATAACAGCCACGCGCGCGCCAGCGGCGATGTCCTGCTCATTAAAAAAATTACCAGCCACCGGGAAAAAATTGCGCACTTCCGGGTAATCAACAGTCGTGCCGGTGATGGTGGTGCGGGTTTCATGGCCGCTGCGCGTCACCAATGCTGAACGGCCGTACTCCGGCACAACCTTCCCCAATTCCGGCGCCAGCAGCGGGTCAGACAGCGCCGCCACGTCATTCATCGTCAATCCCAGGCCGCCCGCCCGCCGCGCCGTCTGCCGGTCCGGGTTAAGCTGCCCCGGAAAGATGAACAACAAATTATTGCCCAAACCCTGGAATTCGGCCGTGACCACTCCCTCCACACCGCGCCCCACCGACACCAGCGTAATCACCGCCGCCACCCCGATGATGATGCCCAACATCGTCAGCAGCGACCGCAGCTTATTGGCGACCAGCCCGCCCAGGGCAATGCGAAAATTTTCCCAGATGTTCACGTTATCCGTTATCCGTAGTCCGTAATCGGTAATCGGTAATCGGTAGTCCGTAATCGGTAATCGGTTCACGGTTCACGGATTACGGATTACGGTTCACGGCGCTAATGCAGCGCCATATCCGACGGCCGTGCCGACTTCCCGGCAATAAGCTGCTCCAAGATCATCTCATCACTCAACACCTTCCCATCCGCCAGCGTCACCACCCGCTTCGTGTGCCGCGCAATCCACGGGTCATGCGTCACAAAAATAACCGTAATCCCCTGCTCATGGTTCAGACGTTGGAAAATCTGCATCACTTCCGTACCAGACTTACTATCCAGATTGCCGGTTGGCTCATCGGCCAAAATGATCGCCGGTTCATTCACCAGCGCCCGCGCAATCGCCACCCGCTGCTGCTGCCCGCCCGACAATTCACTCGGTTTGTGCCCAATTCGGTCGCCCAGCCCCACCAGTTCCAACGCCTTGCGCGCCCGTTCCCGGCGCTGCCCCTTGCCCGCATAAATCAGGGGCAGCTCTACCTGTTGTAAGGCAGGCGTGCGCGACAACAAATTGAAATTTTGAAACACGAACCCGATTTTTCGGTTACGCACGTCGGCCAGCGCGTCGTCACTCAACTGGCTCACGTCTGTGCCATCCAGCCAGTAAGCGCCACTGGTCGGCTGATCCAGCGCGCCCAACATGTTCATCATCGTAGATTTCCCTGAACCAGAAGGCCCCATGATCGCCACAAAATCACCGGGGTACACTTCCAGCGAGACGCCATTCAACGCATGAACCTGATGCTCGCCCATCTGGTACACCTTGGTCATATTCTCTATTTTGATGACGGGATTACGGCCGTTGCCCACTGCACTCATCTACAAAACCTACCCTTCAGGCTAATTGCCAAAATTAAACAGACTAAACGCCTCACGTATATTCGTCACCACCACCACGTCACCGGCGCTCAACCCACTCAGCACTTCACTGAACAACTCATTGCGCAAACCCGTTGTCACCGCCATTTCGGCAATCACGCCATCGGCGCGTTTCACCTGCACAAACGCGGCGCCCGTTTCCCGGTTCAGGCGCACGGCCCAATTGGGGACCGTCAACACATTCTCAATTTCCTGAACCACTATCGAAGCGTTGGCGCTCATGCCCGCGCGCAAAGTCACCCCCGCATCCGGGTCAATATTGATCGTCACCACATACGTCACCACCCCGCCCGCGCTCCCCGATGTGGGGGCAATCTCAACAATGACGCCATCCACCACCACATCGGGCAGGGCGTCCAGGGTAATGTCTACGCTCTGCCCCACCGCAATTTGCGCAATATCAATCTCATCTACGTTTACCGTAATGTGAAACGCACCCTCATTGACAACGGTGATCGCCGGCGCGCCCGGAGACGTCTGCTCCCCGGCATGGATGAGCACATTGGCGACCGTGCCCGCCATCGGCGCCACAATCCGCGCCTGGCTCAGCCGCAGTTCCGCCAACGCCAGATTGGTTTGCGCGCTGGCAATTTGCGCCTCTAAAATCGCCAGTTCGTTTGCCGCAGGGGGTTCCAGCAGCCGCGCATACGCCGCTTCCGCCCGCGCCACGTTCGCCTCCGCCACCGCCACGTTACCCTCGGCCGCCTGCACGTTCGCCTGCGCACTGGCAATCACCGCATCGGCCGCCTGAACATCGCTGGCGCGCGCGCCAGATTGCAAATCCGCCAGGTTGGCGCGCGCGGCCGCCAATGATGCGTTGGCATTGTTCAGATTAAAGCGTCCCTGCTCTTCCGGTTCGCCCAAACCGGGGCACGTCTCTTGCGTGCTGCCATCAGGCAGCTCAAACGTCACACATTCCAGCAGCTTGTTATACGTGGTCTGTGCGGCGACCTGCTGCGCCTGGGCGGCGGTTAATTGCGCTTCGGCGGCGGCGATCTGCCCGGCCGTCGGCCCCGCCAACAACTGTGCTTTCTGTGCCCGCGCCTGCAAAACGGCCGCCTGCGCCCCCGCCAGATTCGCCCCCGCCACCAACAAACTGGCCTGCGCCGCGTCAATGTCCGCCTGCGCCGCGGCCAGCGTCGCCACTGTCGGCGTGCTGTCTTGCCGTTGCTGCCGCGTCAGTTGTTGAATGTACAGCGCATCCTCCGCCTGCTGCACCGCCAGCGCCAATTCGGCCGCATTCAGTTCCGCTAAAACGTCCCCTACCTGCACCACCTGACCGCGCACCACGTTCACGTCACGAATCGTACCCGCCATGCCAAACGTCAACGTCACCAACGATTCCGGTTCAATCGAGCCTGTCGCATTCACCGTGGCCGTGATACGGCCGTGCGTCACCACCGCCTCACGCAAAATTTCAACGGCCGTCGCCTGTCCCGCCTGCTGCTGACGCCAAAACAAAAACCCGGCCACAGCCAACGCCCCAACTAGCACAATAATAATGATTGTTCGTCGCATAAATCCTGAACGTCCTTGTAAGATTGGTTCAATCTTGACGATTGAACCAATCCAGTATTATAGAAAATCCCCCACACAGCTGCGCAGGACGTTTACCCCTTGCACATAATCGCCTCCCAGCACATATTTGCGATGGGTTTAGGCGTATGTTAAAATTGTGAAATGTTACACTAATTCCCAAACAGTTTATCTCAAAACCCACCCAAGAGGAAAGCCAACTGTGGTCACACAAATCCCCGATATCGTTATAGGTCGTCTCCCCATCTATTTACGTGAACTACGCCGGTTGCAGGATGAAGGCGATAGGCTAACCACATCGTCACATGAGCTTGGCGAACGGCTCGGTATCAGTTCCGCGCAGATTCGTAAAGATTTATCCCATTTTGGCGAGTTTGGGAAGCAAGGAACCGGATATCATATCAATTATCTTGTTGACCAATTATGCCAGATTTTGCACCTGGACCAGACCTGGCCGGTCGCGCTTGTCGGCGTCGGTTCGTTGGGGACGGCGCTGGCTCATTATGATGGGTTCAAGCTGCGCGGCTTTGAAATTCGGTGGGTTTTCGATATAGATCCGACCAAGATTGGCGCCGAAGTCAATGGAGTACACATTCAGGCCGTGGACGAGTTGGAAGCAACCATTGCGCAGCACGAGATTGCGGTTGCCATTATTGCTACACCGGCCAGCGTGGCGCAAGACGTGGCAGATCGCCTGGTGGCCGCAGGCATTAAAGCCATCCTCAGTTATGCTCCCCTCCACCTGACAGCGCCGTCCGGCGTCCACGTCAGTTACAGCGACCCCGTAACAGAATTGCAGCGCATGACCTACTATTTAGGGTGATGCCTAATGCCAGACGTTGGCGTAGGCATGTTCCCCATGCAGCAGGTCGCCGGTGGCGAAACGCGAGAGCGCAAAGGGGGTAATGTCTACCGTTTCGGCCGTCCCGTTGACGATGAGTTCGGCCAGCGCCGCGCCCACCGCCGGGCCGATTTTGAACCCCGTCCCGCTAAAACCACACGCCAGATAATACCCCTCCGGCCCGGCCGCGCCGATAATGGCCCGCTGGTCTGGCGTCAGGCCGTCATAGCCACTGTGCGCGCTGTGCAGTGACCCCGCTTCCATCTGCGGCATACGGCGGCAAATGCGCTCCACCGCGCGCTCCACAAACCCCGGCGCAGCATGGTCGGCGTCGCCATCGGGTGACTGCCCCAGTGGGTTGCCATCTTCCAGGCCAACCAGCGTTAGCCCGCCTGTCTCCGGGCGGAAGTACATGGAGTTTGCCATATCAATGACGGTGGGGTGCGTGGCGGCAACGGCCGTTGGGCGGCGAATAAACATCGTGTCGTGTCGCCAGGTGGTGATGGGCAAATCCAGCCCGACCATCGCGCCCACCTGCCTGGCCCATGGGCCGGCGGCGTTGACGACGATGGGCGCGGCGAATTCTCCTTTGTTGGTGATGACGCCGGTGACGCGGCTGTCGGTGGTGGCAACGGCCGTTACCGCACACCCCTGCACCAACCCCGCCCCCTTTTGCCGCGCCGCCGCTAAAAATCCATTCACCGTCGCCGACGGGTCCGCATAGCCCGATTCCGGCTCATAAGCAGCCACGGTGAAATCGTCGGTGACAAAGGCCGGGGCCAGACGCGCCACGTCGGCGGCCGTCACCAGCAGCGACGGAATGCCAATGCGCTGGTGCAGCAGCACATTCGCCCGCAGCTGCGCCTCATATTCCGGCGCCACAATCTGCACAAAGCCGGTGCGCGTGAAGCCACAATCCCCGCCCACCATCTCCGCCCAATGGCGAAAATAAGCGAACGAAGCCCACGCCAGGCGCGATTCCGGCTCCAGGTCATAGTGCATCCGTACCAGCCCGCTGGAACGGCCGGTCGCCCCGGACGCCGTGAACGATTTTTCTAATACCAACGGCCGTACCCCCAACTGCGTCAGGTGGAAAGCCAGGCTGGCCCCATGAATGCCGCCGCCAATGATGATGACATCTGCTTGCTGTTCCATTTTGTCGCTCCTGTGTAAATCGAACATCCCTGTTCGATGTCCGAACAAGGATGTTCGGGCTACTGTAAATGTAGGGCGATTTCCCAAAATCGCCCGCCCACTTTTGTTTTTACCGTGTAATGACAGGAAGCATGATGCTATGCGTCAACACAACGGCGTCGGCCGTGCTCATGTCGCCGTCTGGGTTGGGCGGCTCCACGTTGCCCGCGTAATCGGCAGCCTGGCTACGGAACCAATAGACCTGACCGGGGACGGGGGCATTGAAGGGAGCGACAACGCTGATGGTACTCGTGACCAGAGCCGCCCAGGTTGCGCTGTCGTTTGCACGGTATTCAACGGTGTAATGCGCAAGTCCCGACAGGGTGTCGCTGCCCTGCCAGGCCACGTAATAAGTATTGCTGCCTGAGTAGCGGTAAATGGTGTGAACGGCCGATGTCGGCGCGGTCAGGTCCAGGCCAAAGTGGCGGACTTCTGAGGTGACGTCATTGCCCAACGTGCTGGTCATGATCACTTTCCAGTAGAGGGTGGGATATTGTTGGCCGAAGGTATGGCTGTGGCTGGTAACGGCCGTATTCCACCCCACATTCACCACCACATGGTCAAAATTTTCATCCGTCGCCACCAACAGCCGCGCGCCAGTGACCATCAGCGGGTTGGTGAAGGACCAGACGAAGTTGACGGCTGGGTTACCCTGCCAGCTATTGTCCGCCGGCTGCGTCAACAGCGCCGTCCCCTCCACCGGGCGCAGGCGAACAGCGTCAAACCAGACGCCACGGCCGTTATCGGTGGTCGTCAGGTCAGAGAGACGGATCACCGTGCTGCCTGTCCCGGCCGTCAGGTCAAATTCTCCCAATGACATCCACAGCCCCACGTCATCATTTTGGCTGATGACGACATTGCTCGTACCATGCAAATGTTGAATGGTGTAGCGCGCGCCATCCGTTTCCGCCGCGCCTGTATCGCAATAAGGGGCATAGATTTGAATTTCGTACCGGCCGGTGGCCGGCACGGCCGGCCGCCATTCGCCCCAGTTTGTGCTGGCGCCAGGGTTCGTGGTAGACCAGGTGTAATAAGAGTGACCGTTGTACCCGCAGCCGCGCGCCCCTTCATACCAGTTGGCGTTACTTTTAATGAAATTACTACTTAACTCATCGGTGTAATAATGCGGGTCTTGCAGACCGATGCGGTTGGCGATGGCCTGCCGCAGCCAGGGCAACGTGGCATACGCCTGGTCGCCGGGGCATTCGGTGCGCGTGCCGCCATACACATCCCGATGCCCCATCAAATTGGGCAACCCCCAGGGGATGTCGGGCAGGGCGTCGCTGGCCTCAAAGATGTTGATGTTCCGCTGGTCCGCCTTCCAGGCGAGCAGGTCGGCGGCGGCGTTGGACAAGGCTGGCGGTGGGGCAATGCCGGGCAGGTTGGGGTAATCGGACACGGTGAACGTACCGATGTACGCCAGCCCCATAGAGCCGCGATTCGCGCCGCTGGCGTGCGTGCCGACGGCATTGTCGCCCCCCAAATGCCCTTCGTACAGGTTGCCGCTCAGGTCTACCAGGTAGTTGTAGCCGATGTCGCCCCAGCCATTGGTGTAGTTGTGGTAGCGCCAGATGGCGCGCACGATGGGCGCGCTGTCTGTGTAGGTGTTGTTGGTGACGGTGTGATGGACGATGAGGTGCGTCACCGGATGATATGCAACGCCACTGTAGAAGCATTCGTCGCCGTAGTATGGCACGCACCACACGGCGCGGCTGATGACCGGCGGTTTAGGGAAGTCGTCGGTAACGGCCGCCGGGGGTAGTTGCGCGTCGAGGGCTTGTTGTTGGGCGAGCAGTTCGGTGATGGTGGGGCCGGTGGAGTCAATGAAAGTGAGGCGCAGTTGTTGCAGCAGCGGGGCGGCGTCACTGTGGCGGCCGAAACTGACGCTGAATTGGGCGTGGGTGTGGGTGACGTCGCGCTCCGGGACGAGGATCATGTCGCCCACGATGTCTGGTTGGTCGGGCAGCATCCAGTCGTCCTGTGGGTGAAGGTGATACCATTCGCTCCAGGCCCCGTCGCGGGCGGCCGTGCGCAGCATGATTTCCAGGTCGGCCCCGTCGGGCACGTCGGCCAACCAGCGGGGGACGATGGCGTTGAAGGCGATGGGCGCGGTGAGGATGGGAGAGAGGTAGACGGCCGTTGTCGCCCCCCGCTCCATCGTCAACCCTTCCGTGACAACCTGGTAGCCAGCGCCACTGCCCGCCGGGAAATCGGTCACCGTGAACCAGAGGTCGGCGACGTCACCAGAATCGGAAACGGCCGTTTGCCCCTGCACCGGCCACCGTAACTGCGCCAACAGCAGCGCGAGCAAGATTGTGAGTAGAAGAAATTTCCATTTCATTAAAGTAACTCCTGGTAAGGATAAACAGATACCCCTTTCCTCATAATTTAGGAACGAGAATTGAACGAGAATTAAATAATTTGCCCATTTAGATTGGTTCAATCTCCGAAGATTGAACCAATCTAGACCAACTTATTGAAGTG
>JACSRF010000061.1 GCA_014879875.1 Anaerolinea sp. | reverse complement strand
ACACAGAGAACACAGAGGAGACACGGAGATTCACAGAGAGATTGGGGAGTTTTTATGCTTGATTTCTCCCCTTGACAATCCGCGCCAGAAACGGGATCATACGCTCATCCCGGTTACGGTAGACATATCCCCACATACAGCGCCAGACTACAAAGGTTATCCCTATTTGCTAGTCGGCCGCCCTTTAAGGAGAAGAGCCATGAGTGATGAGAAGAAACGCTGTTTGGCAGTGACCAAAGCAGGCGCGCCATGCAAAAATTTTACCCTGGCTGATTCTGATTATTGCCGCGTTCATCAGCCGGTTGACCAGCCGGCCGAACCAGCCCCCACACCCCAGGAGGAAACGGCCGATTTCAATGACCTGGTCGCCGAACTGAACAAAATGGCGACCAAATTGCAGCGCGAGGAGCCAAAGTTCACCCCGCCCCCCTTCTCGCCGTTGAACTTGCTCAAGCTGCTGCGGGAGAACATTGATCGCTTCACCCCAGACGTGCAGTTAGGCATCTTGCGCGAACTGCAAGACAGCCTGCAAGGGGCGTCGGCGAAGGACATGCTCGACCCGGCTACCTGGAAAGGGCTTGTTTACCTGCTCAGTTACTCGCTGCAAAGTGAATCGGCTGCCTTGCGTGAAAAGTTCAACCACCACTTGGCTAAATTCCCTGGTGGAACGACGTTGGTCAACCTGCAAGAGATGTTGGAAGGCTCTTCGCCGAAGGATTTGCTCGACCCCGATACCTGGAAAGGGATGTGGTATCTGGTGAATTATTCGCTGCAAACGCAGACGCAAGACGTGAAGCGGCGCATTATGCGTGAATCGTGAAGCGTGTGAAGACCTTATTATTGGTAATCCGTAATCGGTAATCCGTAATCGGTAATCCGTAATCGGTAATCCGTAGGGCGCTATCTCTGGAAAATGCCATTGGATAACGGTATACGGACTTCAGGTTACGGGTACTATCACGTTTCACACCCATAAGAGGAGGTAAATTCATGTTAATTCCCAGTATGATTTTGAAGCAGTTATACACCTTTGGCAGTCTGGAAAACGTGACGGACGGCGTGCGCTTTTCATTGAAAAACCGATTGAGCGACGCCGAATTTGCCGGGCTGTTGGGCGTGCAAATTGATGGGGTGGACGTGCCCCTGACGGCGATTACGATGAATTTAGACAACGGCCACACCTACGCCCCGACCGACGTTAGCAGTGAAACGCCCATCCCGTTTCCCTTACGCGCTACCGTCCACGTCACGGCGGCCGTCGCCGAACTGCCCGAAGGCAAACATGAAATCGAAATCGCTTTTCGCGCCAAACCGTTTGGCAAGCTCAAATTCAAAGTCGAAGACGCCATCACGCGCAAAGATGACCTGGTGCGCATCCCCCGCGACCCGAAAGATGATTACAGCGTCGAGGCCATCACCCAACGGCAGCAATTTGTCGAAACGTTCACCGGGCAAAAGCTGAACCACATCACCCAATACTCCTTCGATCCACACAGCGCCCAGGGCAATATTGAGCATTTCACCGGCGTCGCCCAGATTCCCATCGGCTTTGCCGGCCCCATCACCGTTCATGGCGAACACGCGCAGGGGGATTTCCTCATCCCGATGGCGACAACGGAAGGGACGCTGGTCGCCTCCTACAATCGGGGGATGAAGGTGCTCAACCTCAGCGGCGGCGTCAAAGTGAGCGTGGTCGGTGACGTGATGCAGCGCGCGCCGGTCTTTGTTTTTGACGATGCGCGGGAGGCGCGCGAGTTTGTCAGTTGGGTGCAGGCGCATATGGACAACATCCGCGAAGAGGCGGAAGCCACCTCCAGCGTCGCCAAACTGCGCGACGTAGACGCCTACCTGGCGAGTAAATTTGCCTATCTGCGCTTTAACTACCGCACCGGCGACGCCGCCGGGCAAAACATGGTCGGGCGCGCCACCTTTGCTGCCTGTGGCTGGATTTTCGACCATTACGAAGCGGGCAAAATCAAGCATTTTTACCTGGAATCGAATCTGGCGACCGACAAAAAAGCGTCGCAAATCAACATCATGCGCACGCGCGGCAAGCGCGTCACGGCCGAGGCAGTTGTCAAGCGCGACGTCCTCATCCAGCATATGCGCGTGGAAACGGAGAGTCTTTTCTATCATTATGGGGTGGCGAATGTGGGTTCGATCCTCTCCGGGGCGAACAACAACGGCCTGCATTCGGCCAACGCCATCACCGCCATTTTCATCGCTACCGGTCAGGACGTCGCCAACGTGTCGGAATCGTCGGCCGGCGTGCTGTACGCGGAATTGACGCCGGAACGTGATCTGTACATATCTCTGACCATTCCGTCGTTGATTGTGGCGACTTATGGCGGTGGGGTGGGGTTGGCGACGCAGCGGGAATGCCTGGAACTGCTCGGCTGTTATGGCAAAGGGAAAGTGTACCGCTTTGCTGAACTTGTGGCCGCCACCGCCCTGGCCGGGGAGATTTCGCTGGCGGCGGCCATTTCGTCGTCGGATTGGGTGTCGAGCCACGAGCAGTACGGCCGTAATCGTTGAATGTGAAACGTGAAACGTGAAGCGCCTCTTTTCACGTTTCACGCCTTACAGCTTGCCCTGAGCTTGGCGAAGGGTTTCACGCGGGAGTTTCTTCATTGTCACGGCCGTATGCCCGACTAATCCCTCTTTTCATCGTCTGGCTTGCCTTTGCCCTGATGGTCAGCAGCGCCATCCGCAAAAGCGCGACGGTGGACGAGCAGAGCCATTTGCTGCGCGGGGTGGCCTACGTGCAAACGGGGGCCACCCATTTCTTGTTGGGGCATCCGCTGCTGGGCGGGGCGTTGTCGGCGCTGCCCTTGCTGACCGAGCCAAATTTGCGCCTGCCGCTGGGCAGCCCGGCGTGGGCAGCGGGCGATTGGTCGGTGGCCGGCGATCTGTTTTTGTGGCAGGTGAATGATCACCCCCTGCGGCTGATTTTCCTGGGGCGGCTGCCGGTGATCTGGCTGACGCTGCTGCTGGGGGCGCTCGTTTACCGTTGGGGGCGCGAATGGGGCGGGCGGTGGGCGGGCTTGCTGGCGCTGGCGCTGCTGTTGTTA
>JACSRF010000289.1 GCA_014879875.1 Anaerolinea sp. | reverse complement strand
GCCTCATCGAGCACATCGCAGCCTCATCGAGCACATCGCAGCCTCATCGAGCACATCGCAGCCTCATCGTTCACGCATCGCAGCCTCATCGTTCACGCATCGCTGCCTCATCGTTCACGCATCGCTGCCTCATCGTTCACGCATCGCAGCCCCATCACACCCCGATTGTCTACACAGCGCCATATTAAACTATACCGAACAAGGGAAGAGGATAAGGAAAAGAGCTTAGGTTGCCAAACAGCCTAAGCTCTTTTGTTTTCTTTAGGGATGTTCGCTGACGGTGTTACCTCGCTCTCTGCAAATACGCCTCATACTGCGCCAGCCCGGTGGCAAAATCAGCCCGGCCAAACCCCCAACGCACAAACCCTTCGTCATAATCCAGATATTTGCCGGGCAGCAGCAGCACCCCGGCTGTTTGCGCCAATGTGTGGCAGTAAGCCGTCACGTCCGCTACGTGTAGTTCCACCAAAGCGACGGAGCCTGCTTGTGGTCGTCGCCAGGTGAACAGTTCCGGCCAACGCGCAAAAAAGGCAACGGCCGTCTGCAAATTGGCGGTGATCAGGGCGCGGTTACGGGCGATGAGCTGCGCCTGCGCGCGCAGCCCGGCCAACGCCAGCAGTTCGCTTGGCGCGGGGGCGCAAATCGTCGTGTAATGTTTCCAGTTGATCAGGTCGGCGCGTAAAGCGGCGTCATGCAGCGCCAGCCAGCCGGCGCGCAGCCCCGGCAGACCATGCACTTTGGACAATCCGGCGAGCACAATCGCTTTTTCGTACTGGGCGACGGCCGTTGGCAGCGTCTCACGCCCATCCAATTCCAACCCACGATACATCTCATCACAAAACAGCCACACGTCATGCTTGCGCGCCAGGGCGATGATGTCCGCGAACTCCGCCGGCGAAGGCAGCAGCCCGGTTGGGTTATGGGGGAAATTGACGATCAGCAGCTTTGTCCCGGTCGCCAGCAAACGATCCAATGCATCCAGGTCTAACTGCCAGCCCGATGGCGTCACGCCCGATGGCGTCACGCGCAGCGGCCAGCGGCTGACGTGGCCGCTGACATGCTCGGCCACGTTGAGCAGCGAGTTATACGCCGGCGTCAGGACGACGACGTGGTCGCCGGGGTCGAGCAGCGCGCGCATAAGTAGGTAAATGCCCTCTTCCGGCGCGGCGAGCATGACGATGTCCTCGGCCGTAACGGGCAGCGACGACGCGGCGTCATGAGTTGCGTACTGCGCCGCTATCGCAGCGCGCAGCGCCGGGCTGCCCTGGGAGTCGGTATAACTGAGGCGCAGGTCGCCCAAAGCGTCTAGCGGCATGTCCGCCAGGCGCAGCAGGTCGGCCACGGTCATCGTTTCGCAGTCCGACGCGCACAACAGGTAGGGCGTCGTGAACTCATAGGCGGCAAAAAATTGTTCAATGGCAAAAGGGGGGATGTGCATGGTTATTCCTTTACGATGAACGTGGCGACCAGACTTTCAACTGGTGAAGATTGGCTGAAAAACTGGTAAACATTGATTTTGCTGAACTTTTGAGCAGAACGTTGGAAAAGTGAACGGCCGTTGTCCTTCAACTTCTCCGCCATTCCCCCTAAACCTGACCAGGCGAACCTGACTAAAATCAGCCGCGCCTCTGGCAATGGCAACGCAAAAACAACCTGTCAAAGAGCTTTCACCAAATATCTGCTCGCCCTAACGGTCGGGGTAAGCTGCCGGGGGCGGGCTGAGATCATTTTCGGGATCAGGATCACCATCGGGACTTCTGAGTTCAATTTCGGAGTCAGAATCCCCCCCGGTCAGCCTTTACCTAGATGTTGGGTTAGTCACACTTCGAGCAGGTTTTATGCCATAGGAATCTCACAGATACAATTATTCCTTTTTGACGAAGGGCAAGAAAACTAAGTATGGCTCATCGTCATTGAGAATTGTGCATACACCTCGCATATCTACAATATTTGTATTCTGTGCATCATCCAAATAGACAGAAAAAGTTTCATCAGCTTCATACTTAGTGTCGCCAATTATTGATATTGAGATCGTACCAGTTATCTGCCCCGGAAATAGTTCCAAAATCCCTGCGTAAGGAACAAAATCAACTCCTGAAATTGCCGATTCACTTTCAGTATGGTATGTAATCATAATATTCTGAGAAGTGATTCCAGTGAGCGTTATGGTAAAAGTAGCAGTAATTTCGCTATCGTCTCCCTCAACAATATCAATGTCATTGATAATAACAAATGAACCCGATTCAACGGCCCCGATATCACATTTGGAAATATTATCTCCATTTCCATCCAAAGGACGAGGGTACCCACGCTGATCGTTATC
The DNA here is from genome assembly GCA_014879875.1 of Anaerolinea sp. Lineage (GTDB taxonomy): Bacteria > Chloroflexota > Anaerolineae > Promineifilales > Promineifilaceae > JACSRF01. Next base: position 13,828 of record JACSRF010000289.1, on the reverse strand, counting down.
AGGACAATTCTCATTCTTGCCATTATCAATTGCAGGACTCCCGGAAAGAAGAGCATGTGTCAACGTCGTCCCTCCATTATCTTGCAGGGTGTCTAGGAGCGGATCGGTATTTGGTAAATCACCATTCTCAGTAAAATTACAGGTTGTATCGCTGATAATGTTGTTTCCTAGTGAGACAATTGTCGAAACAGTGCCCCCACAATCCCCTCCATCGTTCTCTGCAACAATTGTGTTTTCGACTTTTATACTGCCGTTGTTGATAGGATTGTTATATAACCCCCCAGTGCTGTTTACAGATTGGTTGCCAAAAATGGTACTATTGGTAATCGTTATCACACCATGGTTATCAACACCGGCTCCACCCTCGACTGACCGATTTCCACTGATCGTTACATTTACCAATAAAAGCTTCATGCCCAAATTCGTTATTCCGCCTCCTTCACTATCTGATTCATTTCCGCTTATTGTTACATTAGTCAATTCAGCAGAACCAGGTTCTTGCAAAAAAATTCCAGCTCCCCTAGAAGTTGTAGTGTTACCGCGAATTGTGGTGTTTATAATCTTTATCGTTGTATCAAATCCCACTATCCCACCACCGCTATTACCGCCTAAAGCCTGGTTATCGGCAATGAGGCTATTTGTGACCGTGAGTGGACCCCTCGCCTCGATCCCCGCCCCCGATCCTCCTATATTTTCAATAATGACAACATCATCTATCGTAGCGCTTGCTCCACTCTCAATATAGATCCCTGCTCCAATTCCAAGGGTCGAGCCGCGCTTGAGTGTAATTTTCGATATGTTGGCATTAGCCATATTGCCAACGTAGAATACACGATCAAGCAGATTCGCATCAATGATTGTGGTATCTCTTGCCTCGCCAATGATATTAACGTCATCTACAATGTTCAAATCACCCATTGAATCATTGCCACTAATACCACCGATAGTTCTTGTATAGATACCCGAAGGAATAAAAATGGTATCCGTTCCGGACAAAGCATTTGATTCCTGAATCGCTGCTCTGAGTGTACATTCCCCAGCCGCCGTTTCGCAAATCCCATCTCCAGGATTTTCATCAACTGCATCTATAACACTATCAACTACCAAAACAGTGGATGCAATAGCATAGGAACTGGTAGCCTTATTTAGGATCATAAACAATCCTATGACCAGAACTATTGCTGATACACTAACTATGATGATACGTGATGCTTTCATTATTTGCTTTGTCCTTTCTTTATTGCTATAAGAAAAAGTTTGTGATTTTTATGCACCAACCCAACGAAGTAAGGGTTCATGCGGCACGGAGTCTGCGGAGCCGCCGCATAATGGCATTCTACGAATGCGGCATTCATTGAATGCTTGCGTTGAACGAAGCCGCACTCAGCCGCAACCCTTCTCTTTGGAATTTAAGCCTGGGGATACCCGCTACCCGCTACCGCTCGCCCCCACGACCAGCGTTATTGTAGCAGTTTAGACTGGAAAAGGTCAATCATCAACGCCCGACTTTCCCCCATTCATCGCGCGCCACCGATTGCGCCACCGGTCGCAATCGCGCCCGCTGCCCTGAGCTGAAGAAACCGTCACTTCAGCAAGCTCAGGACAGGCTCTTCACAAACCCCTGGGGCAAGACATGTTGCAAAAAACGACGGATGAACTCCGGGTTTACGCCAGACGCCAGAAGGGATTTGAGGCCAGCAGCGTCTGTTCGTAGAAAAACTTGATGCCACAGAGCGCCTGGGTGCAGGCGCTGCGGACGGCCTTCTTGTCGTTTTTGAGATACAAGAAGTAGTCACGCAGTTCTTGTTCGGAAATCAGGTCGGGGGATTTGTCGTAATACTCGGCCAACTGGCGCACTGCGCGAAGCGCTTAGTTCAACGCCAGCTTCAACGGGCGCGAGAGAGAACCAAGGACTGGACGAGGCGGGGCGCCTTTGCAGGCGGGGCGCCTTTGCCCACCATGGCCGTCTCTGGCCAATGAGCGCCCCGCTGCAAGCATTGTTGGGCAGCAGCACACAGGATAGGACTTTAGCTGCTGGTCACGACCCATTTCCCTCAGTCGCCTCACCTTCAAGCAGCCAATTGACATATACGATTTTCCACTCGCCATGCTGCTTCTCCAGAATACGTGTCTCTCGGCTTAATCCCGGCATGTCCATGGCTAAATCACCTGTGTCTTGACCATACTGATCAAACGTTAGCCAAGCCATATTTTCACTGATGCGCAGATTCACATTTTCTCGCCGCACGTGAGCGGCCGTTGGATTTGGTTCAGGATGGGCGGCCATCGTTGTTTGCACCTGGTCGCTGAGTGCCTCCCAGCCTTCTATCACTGTGACGCCGCCACGTGCCCACCAACCCATCATACGGATGTAGGCAGTGTGTAGCCAGCATTGTGCCCAAGCCTCAAAATCCTTGTTCCAGAAGGCAGAAGATTCGTCGGCAACAAGCTGCATGATGGCGGTGATGTCATTTTGTTGTTCGATAGCGTTCATAGTTTGTTTGTTTCACTCCCAAAATCAGCCGTTTCTATACAATTAGGATAGCTGGAATCTTGCCGCCCAACGGCCGTTTCCCACTACTTCTTCTCCCCGGCTGTATTGAATGGGTGGACGGCCGTTTCCCCCACACCCCCGTTATGTAATACGGGGTAAAAATGTTTTCACCCGGCTGTCTAACGTCAAAGTGAGGCGCCGCTAGACGCGGAGCGGGAAGCGGTTACCTCAACTGCTTTGTTCAATGGTTTCATTTCTTCAATGAGCTCAAAATGTAAAGTCATGAACTCAAAATCGTCATGCAAGTGATGATCAGGCATACAGCGAATGTGACATTCTCTATATTCTTCTGCACTTGAGAACGTTTCGCCTCGCCAGACCTCTTCGGGGATATTTCCGAATTTGATCGGATATACTTTTGTAACTTTTATCATGCAGCGTAGATTCTTGCGAAGATCGTAAACTTCAACGACATCTCCTTCTTCATAGCCTCCATCTCCGTATTCTCCGTAGGACTTGTAATAATCTTCCAAGACCTCAGAGGTAACTGTTTTGCGTCCTTCCATTACGCTTCTTGGAAGGCTATCATCATCTTCATTTGCGCCCCAAAATGTTACTCTTTTTCGTCGTTTCATTTTTTATCGCCGCCACCATCAGCTGCGCTGTCATGGTTGTTCCAATCCCATCTTCTCGCTATCCCCAAAACCTATCACGACCAACGGCCGTTTCCCACCAAAACCTACGCCACGACAAAACAGTAAAAAAGTGAACGGCCGTTTCTCTTCAACTTCTCTGCCATTCCCCAAAAACATGACCAGCTTGTTTGAGCAAAATTCACCACGCTTTTGGCAAAACAACGGCAAACCAACTAAAAAACCACCTGGATGGCAAGCCCGCTCTAACGGTTGGCTTCACCCGCGCCGCGACTGCGTGTAAAGCCCCTTCGCTAGAAAACTACCTGCAAGCGCGTTTCCCCTCCGCCAGCAGGCAGCGAAGCGGCGTCGGGTGCAAGCGATGTTGGGCGGCTATTCGATTGTTACATCGACTGCACAGGGACCCTGGCTATTTGCTCCTAACGCGAATCTTACCCTGTCGCCTATCTGGGGCTTTGCATCTTCTGACGTTAGGATCGACCTGAAGTGAAAGTAGTACTCAATTCCATTGACCGCGCGTATGAATCCATATTCCTGTTCAGGAGGCAATCTAATAATAGTACCTGGCTGGCGCTCCGAGTCTTCAAGATCTACCGCGATTGCGTTGGGACCTCTTCGGTCCATCCCGGCCATAAAGGTTACTCTCGTCCCAATCGATAACAAAGGCCAGTCGTTCGGATTCTTCATTTCGTTGCGATGAAAGAAAAACTCGTTTTCGTCTTCTCCGCAGATGAAACCATAGCTTTTGTTAAGAGGTAACGACTTTACGATGCCGCCCAAGATTTGATTTGTGCTCCAGAGAGTGACGGGAATTCCGACTTGACCTGCGAACCACTTGGCTAAGTTCTGCGCGCGGGTCTTGGTGTCTATGTCATCATTATCGGGGAGTTGAAAACATAGCCTTGCCAATTGAACAGCGTTCGCTAGTTTTTCCTTCATGCGGCTATCTCTTAGCCTTACCGGGCACGCTTCATATGCTTCTCGAAGCTTTTCGAGGCGTGCCACCGCACTGGCATACTCGTGTTCAGTTATGAGGCAATCCGCTTTTCTGTAGAAGCACTGCAAATATAAGTCGTAGATTTTTCTGGAATTTTGGCTTCGCGTGTTGGCTTCGCCAATCAACTCTTGGATTCGCTGGGTCGCCTGATCGAATTCCCTAAGGTACAGAAGCGCGCGAGCAATTTCTAGTCGTACTTCTATGGAGTTGGGATCCAGTTCTGCAGCCTTCTTGAATTGAGTCAAAGAGGCGTCGGTATCATCCAGATACCTCATTAAAAAGCCACCATACCACTTGCGAAGGGGAGCAGACAATGGTTCAATTTCGATTGCGGCTTCATAGGCAAGGTGAGCGGCCGAATAGTTTCCCTGAAACGTCTTTACAATCGCCTCCACGCGGTAGACTTCGAAATATTCCGGAGCTAAATCGCGAGCTTTCTGGATGAAGTCCTCAGCGGCTGGGAAGTTTCTTGCTTCGGCTTGTCTCAGTGCGTCCACAAGATATTTCGCGACGATAATATCACTACGTGAGCGCATATTTAGGCTATAGAAAGAGTAAGGATCCGTTCTCCGTTCTGCTTGAATCTCCTCGCCAGCCGCGACTAACTGCCTCTTTCGTTTAGTAAGCTTATCGAATTCTTTGGGCTCTATGGGATGATGGCGCGAGAGGTAAGCTCGCGCCAGATCAGAGATGTCATATTGGGATTCGAACGATGACCCTTTCGCGGTGCTGGACATAATCACCATGTTAGTCCTAAGCAATTCATGAATCGCGGATTGCAGGTCGATTGCCTCAATCTCATTTAGGAATGCCATTTCTGCCAAACTGTGCTTTCCTGGCAAGCCCAGCATTGATCTCAAGACCGCCCTGCCCTGAGCGGACAAGTAGCTGTAGACATTGGACATGCAAAAATCCAGGAAGATGTCGGGTTTTGACAAGATCTCTTCCGGGCGTGTACCTGTCTGAATTGCAGACACAAACCACTTTATGAAACCAGGGTTGAATTTCATTCGCCGACAGAAATCCACGAGCTTTGCATTATCTAGCCTTACCAGATCCGTGACACCGCGTACTCTTGCCATTGCCCGCAACAAATCTACTGCATCGCCCTGATCCATTGCTTGTAGTTTTTGGGGGTATTCAAAGGCTCCTATGCCTATACGGGACGTAATTAATACTTTGCTGCCTAATGGCAACATCCCTAGGAATTGCCTTATCTTCTCATCGAGAACCGTTTCCAGATTGTCAATGATCAGGAGAATCTTGAACGTTCCCAGGTATTCGATCACTTCATCCATAGGGTTATCAACAGTCCCTACCAATTCAACTGCAATGCTGTTGAAAATGCCCAGCGAATCACTTATGGCCCCTTCGATTCTTCGTATCTCTTGGGCCGTCAGCTGGGTTGTCTTCGAAGACGTCCACACAATCGCCTCGAATGGACAATTGGGCATGTCTAGCACGTCATAGGCTACCTTTAGCGCAAGTGCTGTTTTGCCAATACCTCCATCGCCGACCAAGGAGACTACAGGGTATGGACCAAGAACGCGTTTGAGTAAATCGGATGCTTGCTGTTTGCGCCCTAGGAAGCCAGTCTCATCAAAGTCCGGTATCGGCAAATTGTGTTTCCCCCTCTCCTCAGTGTAACTGGGGATTTCCAAGTTGAGAACTAAACTAGGTTCCTTCTCAAGCTGCTCAAGCGTTGATTTGACACTATTCCATGGATAGTCCTGACTCGTGGTAAGTACTCCTGCCATGTCCAAGACGGTTGCAAAATCGTCAAATAGCAGTGGTCGTGAATGCATCACCCTGTTTCTTATTGGGACGAGTTTCTCAAGCGAGGCCGTAACGCTTTTTACATACTTTGCTATATCCTTTGCCAAGCTACTTGCGTTTGAATTGATCACTTTGTACGAGTCTGCAAAGTCTATATAGGTAAGTAGCTGATCCACCGTCGGTGGATTTGCGTTGTGACCGAAGTCCTTCTTATATCTCTCAAGGGTTTGTTTAGCAAGCTCTAGACCGAGCACGTTTTCTATGTCAGTACGCAAGCCAAGATAGTTCGAAATGATCTCTCGAAGATCTGTTTCTATTGCACTAATAACCGCAAACAGGGTGAGGCGTGAAATACTGTAGCTCATCTTGTATCACCTTTTCTGGTTAGGTCTCTGGCCGCCCAACGAAGTAAGGATTCATGCGGCGCGGAGTCTGCGGAGCCGCCGCATAATGGCATTCTGCGAATGCGGCATTCATTGAATGCGGCATTCGTAGAATGCTCGGTTGAACGAAGCCGCACTTGGCGGTAACTCTTCTCTTTGGAATTTAAGCCTGGGGATTACCCGATAACCGCTGCCGCTCACCCCCACGACCAGAGTCATTGTAGCAGTTTGGACTGGAAAAGGTCAATAAATTGCTCATCTGGCCGTTGCGGGACAGGCGGCTGCCCACCTCCTGGAAGCAGGATATGATATTCGCATCGTGCACACCCCCCATCCACGACAAAAGCGCCAGGCGCTCTATGAAACGCCCGGCGCTTATTACCGATTACCGATTACCGATTACCGATTACGGATTACCGATTACGGATTACTGATTACCGATTACCAATTACCGATCACCGCACGACAAGCGGCAGGAACAGACCAAACGGATACACCGTCAGCGTCGCCGTGGACGACGGGCCGCCGCCGGGGGCGGGATTGATGACCCGCAGCCCGCCGCTGCCGGCGAAGGCGACGTCCCCGGCCGTCAGGGTGACGCGCAGTTGGGTGGCGCTGAGCACGGCCGTCGGCCGATTCACCCCATTCCACTGCGCCTGCGCCCCTTCTACAAAACCTTGCCCGTTGACGAGCACGGTGATGGCGCGGCTGGACGCTCCCCGCGCAATGGCGAAATGGGGGAAGAGGCCGGTGATCGTCGGCGCGACGTTTTGGCCGGGCGCGGCGACGGTGAAGGGGGCGCTGTTTGCCGATGGGACGCCACCGTTAGCGGCGCTTCCGCCTTGCGCCACACTACCTGGCTCATTGATCAGGCTGATCGCCGCCGCGCCAGGATCGAGCAGATCCGCGCCGCTGATGGTGAACTGCAATTCGCTGCTGTTGATGTACGTGGTGGGGCGCGCGCTGCCATTCCACAACACCTGCACCGCCGGCAAGAAATTCGCGCCATACACCGTCAGGGTGGCGCTGCTGGCCCCGGCGGGCAGGCTTTGCGGGCTGATGCTGCTGATGGCCGGGATGGGCAGATCGCTGCCGTGCGTGATGGTGAAGTCGGTGACGGCCGTTCCCCCACCTGGCGTTATATTGATCACCTGCACCGCGGCGGCCGTCACCGCAGGGTCGGTGGGCAGGTCGGCGGCCGTCACCGCGATTTGCAGTTCGGTGGGGCTGATGTACGTTGTCTCGCGGTCTACCCCATTCCAGCGTACCCGCGAATTGGGCAGGAAGTTTTGCCCGTGAATGACCAGGGTGAACCCATCGCTGCCGCCCGCCGCCGACGGCGGCAGCAGCGTATCAATTTGCGGCGCGGGGTTTGATTTGCGCAGGGTGACAATGCGGTTTTGGTTGTAACCGGCGGCGAACACGGCCGATCCATCCGGCGCGACGGCCACCGACACCGCCCCGTCCAACTCCGGTTGCAGCGCCACTTGCTGCTGCGTTAACAAGCCGGTCGTCGCTTCACGGGCGAACACCACCACGCTGTCATCAGTAAAGCCGGTGGCGTAGAGCGTCAACCCATCCGGGCTGAGCGCCAGGCCAAACGCCCCGGCCAGGCCATCGCCGCTGCCATCGTCATCGTCATATTTGCGCAGGTACGTCAGCGCGCCGGTGAGGGCATTACGGCTGAAGAGGGTGACGGTATTGTCCGCATTGCCGGTGACGTAGACGTGCCGCCCATCGGGGCTGACCACGACGTTTGTCGCGCCATCGAGGCCATCCAGGAAGCGCAGGGGGTTGACGCTGATGAGGTCGCCATCTTGCCACGCCTGGACGAATGTGACTTCGCCATTGGTGGGATTGCGGCTGAAGACGGAGATCGTATCGGCCAGATAGCCGGCGACGTAAAGGTGCAGGCCATCTGGGCTGAGGGTGACGCCGCGCGCGCCGTCGAGGTCGGCGCTGGTGTACGCCTGCACAAAGTTGGCCCCGAAAAGGAAAGAGCGCAAATCGCCGTCGCTGCTGCTGCGGCGCAGCACGACCAGCGCGTCGTCATTGATGCCGGTGGCGTAGACGTAACGGCCGTCGGGACTCACCGTCACCCCATACGCCCCATCCAACCCGTCAATGGTTCCGTTGCACGGGGCCGGGAAGCAGCCATAGCCATCCCCTTCGGCGACGGCGCTGAGGAAGGTGAGCGCGCCGGTGTCGGCGTCGCGGCCGAAGGTGACGATGGCGTCGCTGCCGGCCGCGGCTACGTAGAGGTTACGGCCGTCAGGACTGAGGGTGAGAAAGACGGGCTGCGCCATTTCGCTAATGCCGCCGGTGTTGTTCTGGTAGACGGCCAGCAGTTCCAACCCGCCCAACGCATTGCGCTCGAAAGCCACCACCAGGTCATCACCGTAATCGGTGACGTAGATGAAACGGCCGTCGGCGCTGACGGCGACGCCATAAGGCCCACTGGCCCCGGCGCTGGTTCCGGTGAGCAATGCCTGGCCGGGAGTCGAGAGGTGGGAGGGTTGGACGGCCGTGCCCATGCACACCAGGTTAAACTCCGCTGTCGGCCGCGCCGGGTCATTTGTGCCGATGGTCAACAGCGCCGTGCGCAGCCCTGTCGCCGACGGCGTGCAGGAGAGCCAGTAGGGTACGTCGCCCGCGCCATCATTGATGCTGGCGATGGGGGCCGACAGGGTGAAGTCGGCGGCGTGAGGCCCAGAAAGGTTGTAGGGGCCAAGCAGCAGCATCGTGTTGCCTGTTTCGCGGAATTCAACGGCCGTTTGCACCGTAACCCCCACCGGCGACGCGCCAAAATCCAGCGGGCCGGGCACGTCGGGCGTGGAGCCAAAGCCGGGTGTAGGCACGCTGGGCACGTTGCAGGTCAGGTCATAAGTCACTTGCGCGTGGTCCGGGTCGTTGGTCGTCAGCGTCAGGGTGGCCGTTCGCAGGCCGGGCGTGTCGCTGCCCGGCGCGCAGACCAATTGCAGCGGGAAGTTCGGCGCGCCATTGGGCAGGGCGATGGGCAGGGCGCTGGCAATGCTAAAATCGGCGGCATTGGCGCCGCTGATGGCCGCGTCCACTGTCAATTCCCTGTTGCCCGTTTCGATGATGGTCAAGACGAAGGTGACGGGCGCGGATGGCGTCGCATTCCCAAATTCCAGCGGGCCAGGTTGTACGGGGTCAGAGCCAAAGCCGGGAGCGGCCGTGCCCGCTTCGATGGCGCCGCTGTCACACGTTGCGCTGGTATCGCCATCGCCATCTTTGGGGCGGGCGCTGCCGCGTTGGTCTTCTTTGTTCACCAGAGGCCCGTCGCAAACGGCGTTGTCGCCATTGTCAACGGCCGGGCTGCCATCTTTGGGCAGACGGCTGATCAGGGTCGCCAGCGCGCCACCGTTAAATTGGGGCGTGTCCAGTTCCGGGTCGGCGCTGGTGATTTGCGCGCCGCAGCCTGTGCCGGGGTTTTGCAGATTGCCGCCCATGTTTTGCGGCGCGGTTCCGGCGCACGTGCCGCCGCCGCCAATCGTGCCCTCAGCGACAATGGTGTTCCACAGCTTCACCGCCTCTTCATTGTAAATGGCGCCGCCCGTTTGCGCTTTGTTGTCGGTGAGGGTGACGTTGCGCAGTTCGACGGTGCTGTCGGAGCCGATGGGGTAGGGCGTGTCTATGTTGGCAATGGCGCCCCCTTTACCGGCAGCGGTAATTCCATCTACGACGGCGTTGGCGAGGAAGGTGCTGTTGGTGACTTGCAGCACGGCCGCGCGATTGTTGAGAATGGCCCCACCCAACCCATCGCCGAGGGCGACATTGGCGTTGAACGTGCTGCGGGTGATGGTGGTGTTTTCTTCGGTGTAGATGGCCCCACCGCGGCCGGCTGTGTCGAAATCGCCGGAGACGTTGCCATTGAAGGAGCTGTCGCTGATGGACAATGCGTTCGCATTCAGGTTGTTGAACAGTGCGCCGCCGGAACCGTTGGTCGTGACATTGCCGTTGAAAGGGGAGCGGGTGATGGTGATGCTGCCATGGTAGTTGTAGATCGCGCCGCCACCGGCCAGGGTGTCGTTGATGGTGTCGGCCTGGGCGACGTTACCGGCAAAATTGGTGTCGGAGATGTCTACGTCTGTCCCCTGGTAAACGGCGATGGCCCCGCCGCTTTTGTTGGCGGTATTGCCGCTGAAGTTGCTGAGGGAGACGGTGAGCGAGCCAGCCCCGCTGATGTAGATCGCCCCGCCATAGCCGGTACCGGCGTTGTTGCTGTAATCATTTGAATTACGTCCCAGGGCGACGTTATTGCTGAAGTTGCTGAGCAAGATGTTCAGGCTGCCGTCGGTGTTGATCGCGCCGCCGTCGCCGTAGACGGTGTTACCGGTCATGGAGACGCCGACTAGATTAATGGTGGAGTTGTTGCTGCCGAGGATCGCGCCGCCGCCGCCTACGGTGAAGGCATTTTTGATGGTCAGGTTGATCAGGGTGAACGTGCCGCCGCCGGCGGTGCGGAAGAGGCGGCTGTCGTGGTTGTTGGCCGGAGGATTTGACGCCGGCTGCCCCCCGCCGCTGAAGGTGATGGGGCCGGTGATGGTCAAGTCATAGTTGACAAAGGGCAAAATGTCGTCGCCGGGGGCCAGGGTAATCGTTTGCCCGGCCACGTTGGCGGCGAAGGTGATGAAGGTGGGGCCAGGGCTGGCCTGGCATTCGTTGAAGGTGGTGGCCTGGCCGCTGCTGTTAGCGGTAAAGGCCGCCTGCATCGCTTCGCGCAGGTCGCACGCGCCGTCGTTGGGGTTGCCGGCCGATGTGGGGGAGAGGGCGGTGGTTTCGACGGTGATGGCCCCGGTCACGGCCGTTTCCGCCAACGGCCGTGACTCGCCCGCTGTGTCCGCCAACGCTGGACGGCCGAATTGCAGGAAAACGGCCGTGAGCAACAGAAACAGAATAAATGGAATACGAAATTTGTTCAATGAATAAATAGACATAAAATTCTCCTATGTAAATCGAACATCCCTGTTCGATGTCCGAACAAGAATGTTCGGACTACAGGTTTTCATCCATCACTTCACTGCGCTCAGTGCAGGCTGTGGTGCGCTTCGTAAATGTACCTGCGCGCGCATCACGCATCACGCATCACGTTTCACGCTTCACGGCCGCTTCCTTCATCAAACCGATCAACAAATAAAACGCCTCTGTCCACGCCTCGGCTACTTCTTCTGTGAAAGCATTCCCTTGTATTTGCGCTATCGTCCAGAACAACGCCTGCCCGAACGTGTGGTAATGCTGCGGCCGAATGCCGTGCCGGGCATGGACACGTCCCGCCTGTTTGACGGCCGGGATGATGGTCTGGGGAGCGCTCAGGCCGCTGACGCACTGCTGCAAGAAGGTTAAAAAGGAACGGCCGTGCTCGCTGGCATCCGCGATGAAGAGAGCGCGTAACTCTGGGTCGAGGGTGAATAAACGACTGTAAAAGAGGGCAACGGCCGTGTCGCCTTCCTGCATCACCTGTTCCAGACTTGTTTGTACCAGGGTGATGGCGTGAAGGTTCATAAGGAAATGGGTGATCGGTAATCGGTCACTGATTACCGATTACCGATTACTGATTACCGTTCTAGTTCGTGTTCAACGACATAATCAAGTACACCTCGCTCTCGTTGGTGGGGTTGACGTTGCGCACGAGGGTGAGGGTTTGTTTGTCTTTGGACCAGACGGCCGTTTGGAAGAGGGGGTTGCCGGTGCTGGCCGATTCCATGATGCTGCTGGCCAGGTCGCCGCCAGGACCGCCCATCCCACTTTTCCAACCGGCGTCACCCAGAGCTTTGTCGTAGAAGCTTTTTACCTGATCCCAGGTGGCGCCATCGGGCAGTCTGTAGGCCATTTGCTCGATGCTGCCGCCGACGCCGATGTTGGCGCGCAGGCTGGCGTCTTGTTCCATGTTCTGGATGAGGGTGTCGGCAATGGCGTTTTGCCCTGCTTGCAGCGCCGTCGCGCCATCGTAGGCGGGGATGTCGCTGAGGACAGCCGGGTCGCTGCCACAGGCCGCCAGAGCAAACAGGGCGATGAGTAAAGTGAGTAATAAAGCAGTTCTCGATTTCATTTTATTCTCCGTACAAGTAAATTGGTTAACGATATGGGTATTATAGGAAACGGCCGTCCGGCGCGTGTCCGATTTCCGTCCGAAATTGTAGCTGTTGAGACATTGATCACCGGGTAATGAGCGGCAAATAAAGCAGTTGGCCGCGCTCGATGCTGCCTACGTCACAGGCCGCGCCCAACGGGCGGGGGTAGCCGCGTTGGTCAGTGGCCGGGCAGTCCAGCCCATAATCCACCGCCGGGCTGGCGGCGTCGGGGATGTAGGCGCGGGTGGGCGAACCAAACCAGACGCCCAACAGCGGGTCTGTGCTGTGCAGATCGCCGTTGACGCTGGGGTTGGGCGTACAGGAGTTGTCGCTGATGATGTTGCGCCCCAGCGAGGTCAACGTCAACCCATCGCAGTTGAGGCTGGGGCTGCTGCCATTGGTTTCCAGACTGCCGGCCAGGATGCTGTTTTTCACCGTTGTTGTTGAGGAAGCTTCTTTCCAGATCGCCCCGCCCAGGTTGGCGCGATTTTCATTGAACGTGGCGTTGAGAATGGTGACGTCGGCAATGGCGAAGAGTGCCCCGCCCTGTAAGGCGCGGTTGTTGGAGAAGGTGCTGTTGCTGATTTGGGTATTCCCGGCGGCAAAAATGCCACCGCCCTGGTTGCTGGTGAAACTGCTGCGCACGGCCGTTCGCTCTAACGTCAGTTGTCCATTCACCGTGTACACGCCACCGCCGCTGGCTGCCTGGCTGCTGATCAGGTAGCTGTCGCGGATTGTCACCGCGCCGCCGTTGTTAAAAATGCTGCCGCCATTGACGTTGGCGCTGTTACTGCCGAGGGTGCTGTGGTTGATGGTCAACGTGCCCTGGTTGTGGATTGCGCCGCCGTCACTACTGGCGTTGTTGCTGGTGAGGAAGCTGCGGTTGATGGTGGCGCTGGCCTGAGCGCCGATGTAAATCGCGCCACCTTGCCCGGCTTCGCCATCTTGCAGGATGATGTCGTTGAGCGTCAGATTGGCGCTGCCGCTAAGCAGGAATATCTGGCGCAGGTCTTCACCGCTGAGGATGATACGGCCGTCGCCATTCACCGTCACGGTCTGATCCGTCACGTTGGTATTCACATGGATGATCACCGTGTCCGGGCCGCAATCAAAATCAATGACGCCCCCGGCAGCGACGGCCGCCGCGAAAGCATTGGCCGCCGCTTCGGTCTGGCAGCTAACGGCCGTGCCATCGCCAATCGTCGTCAGTGGGTTGCTGTGCGCAGGGCGGGTTTGCCAGACGGCCGTCAGCAACATTGTCAAAATAAGAAAAGGGATCAATCGTTGGTTCATCATTTACAACTCCTTTTGGTTTGCTTGTTTTCCGCTTCTTTCTCTCTGTGCCCCTCCATGCCTTCTTCGTAAATGTAGGGCGATTTTCCCAAATCGCCCGCCCGATTTGGGAAAATCGGGCTACGGTTTTCATTCAT
>JACSRF010000555.1 GCA_014879875.1 Anaerolinea sp. | reverse complement strand
ATTTGAATAATTTACACGTTTAGATTGGACAAATCTTCTGAGATTTGTCCAATCTTCCGTATGTTATTTGATTTTCATTGCTACTTCGCTGCTGCGATAACCCTTGAAAAGGATATAAGCGCCGCCGAGGATGAGGAAGAGGGGCCAGATTTTGCCGAGTAGTTCCAGGGCGCTGAAGAAGACGCCACCGATGAGAATGCCGCCGCCGATGAGGGCCATGATGCTGCCGGGGATGAGCGGCCACCACTGCGTTTGTTTGGTGAAGAGGGCGCTGAGGATGGTGATTAAGGCCCAACCAAAGGCGAAGGAGAGCATGAAGATGGCGCCGTCGGCGTCTCCCTCCAGGTGGCTGAGTGGGCCTTCGATGAGGAAAGCGCCCAGGCCAATGCCGCTGAGAATGCCGCCGGGGATCAGGAACCCAATGTTGCGGGAGAAGATGCCGGCCAGGAGAAAGATGCCGCCGATGGTGGGTAGGACTAACAACCCCATCCAGGGGGAGAGGTCTACAAATTGCCCTAGCAAAGCCAGTAGACCCAAGCTAATCAACAAAATGCCGCCGATACGTTCATTTTTATTTTCTTTCATCGTAATACTCCATTGCTATTTGCTGTGGTCGGTCTCTGACCGCGCCACCTTTGAATTTGCTGCGGGTGGCGGTGTGCGCCGCGCTGCCCGTTTGTTTGTCACTGATGCTCACAGTATAGGGTGGGGCGGGTCATGTTGGCATGTGCCAGAGGTCATGCGCAAGGTCATGTTATCAGCATGACCGGTGTATTTTTAAGGCGTGGCTTGTGGTAAGATTGGCGCAGGAAGGAGACGAGCATGAGCGACCATTTTATCTTGACGCCATTTTTTCTTGACCGGCCCGAAAAAGGTCTGAACGTTTTGCGAGAAGCAGATTGGCAGATCAACAAACCGGCGCTGCCGGTGGGCAGCCCACAGGAGCGCATGGTGTATTTGTACCGGCCGTTGGCGGCGATGGTGGCAACGGCCGTGCGGCAAGGCCAGCGCCCGGTTAGCATTGCCGGCGACTGCTGCGCCAGCCTGGGTGTATTGGCCGGGTTGGAGCAGGTCGGCGTGCGCCCTACGTTGATCTGGTTTGACGCGCATGGGGATTTCAATACCTGGCAAACTACGCCCAGCGGCTTTTTGGGCGGAATGCCGCTGGCGATGGCCGTTGGACGTGGCGAGCAAACAATTGTGCAGGGGATAGGGCTGACGCCCCTGCCGGAAACGCAAGTCATTTTGACGGATGCGCGTGACCTGGATGCGGCCGAGCGGGAGGCGCTGGCGGCGTCTGGCGTGGTACATCTACCCCACGTGACCGATTTGTTAGCATATCCGCTGCTGGATGGGCCGTTGTACGTTCATTTCGATACGGATGTGCTGACGCCGGCTGACGCGCCAGCGATGAATTACCTGGCGGCCGGGGGGCCGACGGCCGTTGAGTTGGCGCAACTCTTTCGGTATCTGGCGGGGACAGGGCGGGTAACGGCCGTTTCCATGTCATCCTGGAACCCATCTATGGACAATGATGGCCGCAGTCGGCGCGCGGCAATGGCGCTGCTTCATGACTTGCTATATCTGTGACTTTCATCAAAACCAAATATGCCATTTGTCACTTTCTTTCCCGTGCCAAGAAGCGTACAGTGCATATAATTAACGGATTACCGATTACCGATTACCGAGAAAAGGGGTCAAGCCATGTACAAAAAAATATTAGTTCCACTAGATGGTTCGCTGCGGGCAGAGGCGATTTTGCCCTATGCCGAAGGATTGGCCGCTTGTACGGGAGCTACCTTGATTTTGCTGCACATCGTTGATGCCCCGCTCGCGTTGGTCAGCCCTTATGATGTGATGCCCAGCTTAAGTATGGAAGATTTGCAAGAGCAAAAAAAGCAGGCAGAAGCCTATTTGCAAACGTTGCAGCACAAATTACAGGCCAAAGGGATGCAGGTGCGCGCGTTTGCCGAGTATGGCGCCGTTGTGACGACTATTATTGAAGTGGCCGCGCGCGAAGATGTTGGCCTGATTGCCATGGCCAGTCACGGCCGTACCGGATTGTCACGAGTGTTTTATGGCAGTGTGGCGGACGGTGTGTTGCATCAGGTGGATCGGCCGCTGCTGTTGGTGCGCGCTTAAACAGGGTTTATCGCGTACTGCCAACGAGTATAATCTGATATTTTCCCAGAGGTGGCACGGTCAGAGACCGGCCACAGCGAGTATACCAAAGGTTAATTACAATGAGACGACAGTTGTTTTGGATAGGATTGTTTATATTGTGTTTGAGTTTTCCGATGCGGGCACAGGCGCAGACTACTAACAATGCGCAGCCAATTGTGCAGGCCATTTTGTTTTACTCGCCGACTTGCCCGCATTGCCACACGGTTATCGCTGAGGTTTTACCTCCTATACAGGAGGAGTATGGCGACCAACTGCAAATTTTGGGCGTTGATGTGTCGCATGAAGTGGGGCAGCAGCTTTACCAGGAGGCGATCACCCGCCTGAAGATCGCCCAAAATCGGCTGGGCGTGCCCACGCTGGTTGTGGGCGATGTGGTGTTGGTGGGCAGCGTCGAAATTCCCCAGCAGTTCCCGCAGTTAATTGCCGCCGGAATAGCGGCCGGGGGTGTTGGTTGGCCTGATATTCCCACTTTAGGGGAGGTTGTGGCGGATTTGCCGCCCTCGGCTGACCCGGAAATCGTGGCCGCCGCCGCTGCCGCTAACGCAACGATGGAAACGGCCGTTGCCCAAACAGAATTAGCGACAGCAGGCGTGGCTACCGATGTGCGTAATTTGGATGCTGCGACTATTGCGACTGAGGTCGAAGCTGTGATTCCAGACCCGACCGGGTTTGCATTGGCCTGGGCGATTATGGTTGGCATGGTTATTTCTCTAGCCTTTGTGCTGTTGCGTTTTAGCCAGGCACGGCCGTATCTGCTGCATCTGCTCGATAATCGTCAAGAGCCTTTGTTGACGTCTTGGGCAGTTCCGCTGTTGACGCTGTTGGGCCTGATGGTGGCTGCTTACCTTACTTACGTGGAAGTACAGCACGTACCGGCCGTCTGTGGCCCGGTTGGTCAGTGCAATGTTGTGCAGGCCAGCCCGTATGCGCGCATCTTAGGCGTGCCGGTGGCTGTCTTGGGCCTGATCAACTATCTGGCGGTGGGTGGCTTGTGGCTGTGGCAGTTGGTAGATAAACAGCAAAACATCGCCATTTATGGCTTGTTGGGCATAACTATTTTTGGCACGTTTTTCTCTATTTACCTGACGGCGTTGGAACTGTTCGCTATTCATGCCGTCTGCGCCTGGTGTCTGACGTCGGCCGTAGTGACAACTCTGTTGATGGTGGTCGTGGTGGCGGCGCTGACGAAACGGCCGTCGTTCATCAACCAGCCTGCGCTTGGGTGAAAGTGACGACGGGGCGCAGCACGCCACAAGAGGAAGGACGCACATGCACGATTTAATCATTGTTGGCGGTGGGCCGGCCGGTTTGACGGCCGCGGTGTATGCCATTCGCAAACGGTTGGACGTGATCCTGGTGAGCCAGGACCTGGGCGGCAAAATCAACTACACCATGAGCCTGCCGGACATGGAGCCATACCAGGTGATTCGTGGCGCGGATATTGTCGAAAAGTTTTGGCAAGAGCTGGATTACCTGGATTTTGCGCGGCGGCTGGAATCGGTAACGGCCGTTACCCAAAGCAATAACACCTTCACCGTCCACCTGGCTGACCAGACAACATTGGCGGCGCGCGCCATCATCTATGCGGCTGGGGTGCGCGTGCAGCGGCTGGACGTACCTGGCGAGCGCCGCTTCTTGGGGCGTGGCGTCAGTTATTCCGCCATCAGCCATGCTCATCTCTTCATCGGCAAAAATGTGATCATCGTAGGCGATGGACCACGCGCACACCGCGCCGTTGCCGAATTGTTACAGACAGCTAACCAGGTACATCTGGTGACGCCGGCAGGGGAGGCCGGCAAAACTCTGCGGGAGTTGGCCGCTAACCGCGAAAAATTGACGCTTTGGCCCGGATATCGGCTGCTAGAAATAGCCGGAGACGACTTTGTCGCTCAGGTTACCATGCAAGCGCCCGGTGGCGACGTCGAGACATTGTACATAGATGGTCTGTTCATTGAACTGAACCTCATTCCCAACACCCAGCCATTGGCCTCGTTAGTAGAGCTAAATGAGCAGGGGCGTATTATCGTTAATAAATTGAACCACACCAGTTGTCCTGGTTTGTTTGCCGCCGGCGACATTACCGACATCTGCGTGGAGCAGGTGTTAGTGGCTGTGGGCGAAGGGGCTAAAGCAGCCCTAAGCGCTTACGACTATCTGCTGCCCGCTTTTTAGCAAATGAAAGCGCTCATTGTTGATGATGACCTGGCGCTGGCTGACGTGATTGCCTTTACGTTAAGCCGGGCCGGTTTTGAAACCATTCTGGCCCATGATGGCCCGTCGGCATTGGCGCGTTGGCGGGCTGACCTCCCTGACGTGATCCTCCTGGACTTGAATTTGCCCAAACTAGACGGCTTCGCAGTCTGCCGCCAGATTCGCGCCCAAGATGACACGCCCATTATCATGCTCACCGTCCGCGATGATGAAGATGACATTGTGGCCGGTCTCAAACTTGGGGCCGATGATTATATCGTTAAGCCGTTTAGCCCGCGACAGGTGGTAGCGCGTGTTGAAGCCGTTTTACGCCGCGCCGGCGCCCCGCCGTTGACTCCAGAACCCATTACCGCCGGAGACCTGGTATTAGACATGCTGCGCCTGGAACTACGGCGTGGCAATGAGGTTGTCACCAGCCTGACGCGGATGGAAACCCGCCTCCTGGAAATATTGATGCGCAACTGTGGTCAGGCGCTGCTCGCAGACAATCTGATTGAATATGTGTGGGGCACAGCGGGGGGAGATCGGGCTATGCTCAAGCAGCTTGTTTACCGGCTGCGGCGCAAAACCAGCGCCAATTTGAATTTGCCTGCTTATCTGGAGACGATTCCCGGCGTGGGTTATGCGTTTAGGGTCTGTAATGAAAAATAGCCGCCATTGTTAAGCGTCTGCTATTTGAGAACCTGAAAGGGTGCCCTGGGGAGATACCAATACCTTGTCTACGCGTAACCCATCCATGTCCATGATTTCAAAGCGAAACCCGCCCCATTCAAAGTACTCACCTGCAACGGGCACGCCTTTTAGAGCGGACATCATGAATCCACCAACTGTCTGGTAATACCCTTCGCTAACCCTGGACGTATCATCCAGTTCGAGCAATTCCAGCAGTTCTGTAATGGGCAGCATCCCATCAACCAGCCAGGAGTTATCGTGACGCCGCGTGATCAACGGGGTAAGGGGCGAGTCTATGTCACCGACAATTGCCTCCAGCAGGTCGTTGCTGGTTACTAGCCCTTCCAATCCACCATATTCATCGAAGACCAAAGCCATGTGTGTGTGTTTCTCTTTGAACCGTTCCAAAAGTTCTAAGGCGGGCATGGTTTCTGGCACATACAAAGGTGGGTACAATGTGTGGAATGGATCAAATTCGGGGTTGAGTAAGCTTTGCTTCAATAAATCTTTGACCTCAACATATCCTATGACATGGTCGAGATCGGCGTCAGCGACGGGAAAGCGCGAGAACCCTTTGTCGGTTATTTTTTGCCGTACCATGTCCAGATTGTCGGTGCGGCTGAGCCATACAATTTCACGACGTGGCGTCATCAACGCGCTGACATGGCGGTCGCTCAGACGAAAGATGCGCTTGATCATTTCTGGCTCTTCTGGTTCAAATATGCCCACTTGTGCGCCTTGTTGCATCATGATGGCAATTTCTTCGTCGGTGATGGATGGTTCTCCTGAGGGTTGGATGCCCAAGAGCCGGGTGATGAATTGGGTAGAAATGCTGAGCAGCCAGACAAATGGGTAGACAAGACGGGAAAGGCGGTACATGAAGGGGGCAACGGCCGTTGCTACCTTTTCGGCGTTCTGTAAAGCCAGGTTTTTGGGAACCAACTCGCCAATGACCAGCGACAGGTAGGTGATGATGGAAACGACGATGGCAACGCCAAGCGCATTACTATATTGGGCGGGGATGCCGATGGTCTCTAACAAAACGGCCAATTCCTTGGCCAATGTCGCTCCCCCAAACACGCCGGCCAGAATACCAATCAGGGTAATGCCAATTTGCACGGTAGAAAGAAAATCCTCCGGGTCTTCGGCTAAGGCCAATGCTTGTCGCGCTTTTTTGTCCCCCTTGTCTGCCCGCTGCTGTAGCCGTGGTTTACGCGCCGACACGATGGCGATTTCAGACATGGCAAAGACGCCGTTTGCTAGAATGAGAAACAGAATGATCAGGATTTGCAAAACGACTAAATTGTCCATATATTAGGGAATTTACCTCAAAATCGCTTTCATCGCGCATGAATTATTATAACGATTCAACCCTAACGAGGCTATCTATGTGAACCGGCTCTCTATTACGCAGCGATACCTATCAGTTCAGTAGCTTTTATCTGGTCAGATAGTCAAGCCAACCCTGACCTGACCACCTGACCAGGGTAAAGATCAGGCGACTGCACAGCTCTAAGACTCCCCACTCGCCAGATGTATTTGAAGTTACCCCTTATTATCCTGGGAAGTAATTCACAAAAGGTGTTACAAATCACCCCCAGGTCATATG
This sequence comes from Anaerolinea sp., assembly GCA_014879875.1. Taxonomy (GTDB): domain Bacteria; phylum Chloroflexota; class Anaerolineae; order Promineifilales; family Promineifilaceae; genus JACSRF01. The sequence continues at coordinate 9,492 of JACSRF010000555.1, read as the reverse complement.
CAAAGGAGAAATCTCATGTATCGGCAGCTTTATACTCATCACTCATGGCTCTGGCGGGGCGCGCTCGCCCTGCTCTTCATTGTTGGATGTGCGATTATTGTTCGTGGCACGGCCGTACAAGGGGCCGAAGCCGCCTGGAACGCCACTTATTGGAACAACACCAGGCTGGAGGGCACGCCCGTTCTGCAACGCACCGAAGCTAACCTCGCTCACGACTGGGGCGATGGCTCGCCCCATACCCTCGTTAACGCCGATAACTTTTCTGCCCGCTGGACGCGCTCAATTTACTTTGAAGGGGGCAGTTACCGCTTTACGGCCACCATGGACGACGGGATGCGCGTCTGGGTAAACAACAACCTGCTCATAGATTCCTGGACGGACAGCCAGGTACACAGCCTCAGCAGCGACATCTCCCTCTCCCCTGGCGACCATCAAGTTAAGGTAGAGTATTACGAAGCTGGTGGCAAGGCCGCAGCCGGGCTGACCTGGACGCGCCTCGATGCCAGCCCTGGAACCATCTACAACTGGCGTGGCGAATATTTTAACAACATGACCCTCAGCGGCAATCCGGCGTTGGTGCGAGATGATTGGAACATAGACTTTAACTGGGGCATAGGGTCCCCCGCCGGGGGCGTCGTGAATGCAGACCAATTTTCTGCCCGCTGGACACGCCTGGTATCCCTGGCCGCCGGCCGCTATCGTTTTACCGTCACCTCTGATGATGGGGCGCGGCTGTGGGTGAACAACCAGCTTGTCATTGACCGTTGGTATGACCACACGATAGAAACTTTCACGGCTGAGGTGGATGTGGCGGGCGGTAACATCCCCATCAAGCTGGAATATTACGAAAACCAGGGGGATGCTGAAATTCGCCTGAACTGGACGCAAATCAGCAGCGCCCCTGCGCCGACGCCCACCCCTGCCCCCGATCCTTCACTTACAGCTACGGTAGTCGCCGGGGCATTGAATATGCGCCTGGGGCCGGGAACAGAGCATGGGGTGATTACGGCCGTTCCCTACGGAACAACTGTCACCCTCACCGGTTATCGCAACGCCGCCGCCACGTGGGTGCAGGTGCAGTTGGCCGACGGCCGGCAGGGGTGGATGAATGTCAGCTACCTGCGCACCAGCTACCCTATTGCCAACCTGACCGTTACAGATGCGCCGCCGCCCGCTGCCGGTGGCCCAACGGGGCAGACCGCTACGGTGACAAACGCTGCCTACCTCAATGTGCGTTCTGGCCCCGGCGTGGAGTACAACGTGGTCAGCGTGATTGCGCGAGGGACTGTCGTGGAACTGGCCGGATATCGCAACGCCAGCGCCACCTGGGTGAAAATCAAGCTGGCTGACGGGGTGCAGGGCTGGGTGAATGCCAGCTACCTGACCAGCAGCTACCCCTTTGCCGACCTGACCGTCGGGGGCTAATCTGTTTGCCTTTGCCAGACCCGAAGGGTTTTCTGAAACCCTTCGGGTTTTTCGTCTGCCTTGGGGATGGCGCTAACTTGACTGTTTTGCGCCTCGCCGGAAAAGTAGAGCCGGGTGGTGAGGATGGAGCCATTGGGGAGCTGTACACGCACGTGGATGTGCCGCGTCCGGCTGTAGCGGCCAGGTAAAATCGTTTCAAGCTGGTAACGGCCGTTTGCATCGGCAAACTGATGGCCGCGAAAGCGATACCCTTCACTTCATGACGTTTATCTGTGACAACCATGAGCTTTGTCAATTCCAGCGGCTGGGATCACGGCTTACAATCCAGGGTGTAGAGTGGCCTGGATGAATGCCATGACAACTATTCAGGTGTGATTTTGTTACACGGTGGAGTTATGGAGTTTTGCAGAGAGAAGAAGGATGTGTGGCGCTTTAACCAGCAGGAGTTTTGGCATAATATGATCAAACCAACTGTTCGCCCCTATCAACAAGAAGAAGATTTTTGGCGTATGCGTGACTTTTTGCGCCAGGTATTTATCCTGAACGACCGGCGCGAGCATAGCTGGCACGTTGCTCGGCTGGAGTATGCCCGCTGGCATACCTGCCTGAACTGCGCCGGCGTGAGCCTGGCAGAGGTTGCTTACCTTTGGGAGCTGGATGGGCAGCTTGTAGCTATGATGATGCCCGACGGTGGCCCCGGCGAGGCGCATTTATCGGTACATCCCACACTGCGTACGCCTGGACTGGAAGAAGAGATGCTCATGGTGGCGGAAGAAAAGTTGTCGGCCGTGCAGGCCGGCGGTTCGCGTAAACTGGTCGTCTGGTCACCGGAGCAAGATGCACTGCGGCAGAGGGTACTCACCCGGCACGGTTATGCGAGAGGTCCCTGGACCGAGCATCAATGGCGTCGCCAACTAGACCAGCCCATCCCCGCTGCCCCCCTGGCTCCAGGTTACACCATCCGCGCCCTGGGCGATGGCCTTGAACTTCTGGAGCGCTGCTACGCCTCGGGCCTGGGATTTCACGAAGGGGACATCAAGATTGCCGTGGAAAATCGGGACGATCCTACCTGGTACCGCAATATCCAAACCGCCCCGCTTTACCGCCGCGACCTCGATCTGGTGGCCGTCGCCCCAGATGGGGCCATTGCCGCTTTTTGCACCATTTGGTTTGACGATGTAACCCGCAGCGCTTACTTTGAACCGGTTGCCACTGTGCCAGCCCATCAGCGACTTGGTTTGGGCAGGGCGCTCTTGACCGAGGGTTTGCGGCGGTTGCAGCGGATGGGGGCGCTCACGGCTATGGTGGGTGGCTACAGCCCGGCCGCCAACGGATTGTACCAGTCGGTTATGGGTTCAGATTGTAGTCTGTATGGGTCATGGTTGAAAGAGTGGTAACTCGCGCAGCTTACAAACCCATAATGCCCGCAAAAGTTGATGCGCAACGGTGGTCAGGTGCTGCCCGATGAATAATAATCGTGATGGGACAATTGAGCGGCGTCTGTCGTCTAAACTTATCTTAACATTTATGGTTATCATCCTGGCAACGGCCGTTGCCGCTGGCGCGTTGGCGTATTGGTTAATTGCCACAGAGCTGGAGCAGCAGGCATGGATCCGTGTGCGAGATGGTCAACGGACTACCCTGGCTTTGTTGGACGCGGAACGAGAGCGCCTGGATGCCCTGGTCACGCTAACGGTACAAGGCCCGACGCTGCGGCAATTTTTGCGTGACCATGACATACCGGCCATGAACGCTTACGTGGAGCAGTACCAGGAGAGCGCCAGGGTAGACTTGCTGTTGATACATGATGCGGCCGGGGAGCTTTTAGCCAGGGGGGAAACGGCCGTTACCTGCGCCCCCAGCTACGAAAAACTGACCGATTACTGCCTCTTTCTTGAAGAGGTTCCCCTGCTGACCCTCTTTGGCGGGAATGCCATTCTGGATGATCGCACCGGCCAACTGCTTGGCTACGTCACCATTGGGCGCTCTTTGAACAATAATTTTGCCCAGGAATTGGCGGCGAAAACCGGCATTGCGCACAGTTTCGTCGTGGAAAGCCGCCGGGTTGCCAGTAGTTTGCCCGGCGCTGCGCCAGACGTAGACACAACCTTGTTTAACAGCGTCATGCACGGAGGCGGGGTAATGACCGGCACAGTCGCCTTTGCCGGAAATCGTTATTACACATTGTTATACCCATTGCGCCTGATGAGCGATGACGTGGTAGCTCTTGGCGAAATTGCTATGCCGATCAATAGATTGGTGACGGCTAAACACCAAATCTTGCTGACCCTGGCCGTCAGTACATTGCTTATCGCGGCCGCCGGTTCCGTGGCCGCCCTCACCCTCCGTAATGCTGTGCAAGAAGAAGCCCTGCACCATCTGCGCTCCTATTTCCTGGCAAGCATTACCCACGAGTTTCGCACCCCCCTCTCGGCGCTGCACGCCTCGGTTGAATTTCTGGTTGATGAAATGGCGCATCTGTCGCGCGCGGAGATCAACGAACTGCTGCACTCCATTCGCATGAGCGTCACCGGTTTGCAGACGCTCATTGACAACCTGCTGGAAAGTGTCCGGATTGAAGCAGGGCAATTTGCCATTCATCCAGGGCCGATGGAACTGGATGAAGTGGTGCACGATGCTGTGCGCATGATGCAGCCCCTTTTGTCACGGCGACAGCAGGAGCTTGTTGTGACAATTCCGTCACGGCTTCCGCTGGTTTGGGGGGATCCGACACGATTGATACAGGTGTTGGTTAACTTGCTGGCTAATGCGAGTAAGTATGGTCCGATGGGGCAGATAATTCACCTGACTGCGGACTTGACCGATGAGCAATTTGTGCGGGTGTCGGTTGCTGACCAGGGGAGTGGTATTTCGCCGGCCGTCCAGGAGCAGCTCTTCCGCCGTTTTGCGCGCTTTGACAAACCGGGCGGGGCGCAGCATGGCCTGGGGTTGGGTTTATGGGTGGTCAGGGTGATTGTGACAGCCCATGGGGGGACGGTTGGCCTCACTCAATGCGCGGAAGGTGGCTCCATTTTCTGGTTTACGCTCTTGGTTTCTACCGTATAGGTCAATTTTGTTACCAACTTGTTACCAGGTAGTGACCGTGCCTGTTACCTGCATCCTCTAAACTGAGCCAAAGGATTAACATTAGATGACGGAGGTGGCGCTTGCACCGGCAGGTATGTATATGCCGCTGATAGGCATAGGTTGAGAGGAGGTCTGGGATGACAAAAATTATGGAGTTGATCCGGAAGCTGAGCAGTTCGCAAAACAAACGGGTTTTAGAAGCCGTTGAAGAGCTGCGCGTGCGTGGTTGGTTGTGCGATGGATCGCTGGCCGGCGTGCCGTTGTGTCACGTACACATGGAAAATGCGGATTTATTGGGCGCTGATTTGCATAACGTTGATTTTCATCAGGCGCATTTCCAGTGGGCTGATTTGAGCCAGGCCAATTTGCGCGGCGCCAAGTTGACGCGGGCCAATTTGCAGGGCGCCAACCTTAGCCAGACTGACCTGACTGATGCGGATTTGTTTAAGGCCAATCTCGTTGAGGCGCGTAATTTACAGGATGTGCAGTTAGCACGGGCCAGGCGATTGTGGGGAGCGGTGATGCCTGATGAGGAGACGTATGACGGCCGTTTCAACCTGCCGGGCGACCTCGAATTCGCAAAATGGGGTCGTGTTGATGTTCATGACCCGGAAGCGATGGCGAAATTTATGGGTGTTTCTCTGGAAACCTATCTACACGGCCAGGAATCAGGCAAGAAACTTTTCGTTGCGGAGGCTGCTTTATGATTGAAGCACTGCTGACTATCACAATGCTCGTGTTTGCCGTGCAGGCTTTTCGCGCCAGCCGTTTGCTGTCGGCAGCCCTCTGGCTGGCCGGCGTCAGCGCCTTGCTGGCGATACTCTTTTTCCGCCTGGGTGCGCCGCAGGTGGCCGTGATTGAGTTGAGCGTGGGCGCAGGACTGGTGACGGTGCTCTTTGTCTTTGCCATCAACGTGGCCGGCGATGAGCCAATTGTCGCGCGCAGTCTGCTGCCCTGGCCGCTGGCCGCGGCGTTGGCGCTGGGCGTGGCGGCGCTGCTGGGCTGGCTGGCGCTGCCCCTGTCTGGCGCAGAGGGGGTGATGGCGCAGCGGCCGTTGTCCGAAATCCTCTGGCAGGAACGAGGGCTGGACATGATGGGGCAGGTGGTGATCATCTTTTGCGGGGTGATCGGGATGCTGGGACTGTTGGCGGAGGTCAATGCGCCTCTGGGTCAGGCGGCAACGGCCGAAGTCGTTGCTCGCCGCGAGCATGATTTGCGCGAGATGCAGCAGAAGGCGCTGCCGTGAAGCGTGAACCGTGAACCGTGATACGGATTACGGATTACGGATTACCGATTACGGATTACCAAAAAGAGGTCTCCATGACACTACTAAACATCGGACTCATTGGCGTGTTAGGGCTGCTGGGTGTGGGGTTCTACGGACTGCTGGCCAGCCGTAACCTCATCAAGGTAATTATCGCTTTACAAATTTTAGGCAAAGCGGCCGTGTTGGGACTGCTGGTGGCCGGGAATGCCAGCGGGCAAATTAGCCTGAGCCAAAGCCTGGGCATTACGGTCATTGTCGCCGATACGATTGTCGCCGTCATTGGCATGGCGCTGGCGATTCAGGTGCGGCGGCAGCTTCATACGCTGGACGTGACAGATCTGGCGCGGCTGCGAGGGTGAGTTATGGCTACATGGTTGGTATGGTTGACAATTGGCGTGCCCTGGTTGGGCGCATTTGTGGTGTGGCGGCTGGGAGATGAACGGTCGCGCGCGCAGCATGGCGCGGCGGCGGCTTTTGCTGTGATGGGGGGCGTGGCGGCGCTGCTGCTGCTGCCTTTTGTGGGGGAAACGGCCGTTTCCCGCATCCCTGTTGGCGGCATATTTGGTGATTTTACATTGGTGGCCGATGGGCTGGGGGTGTTTTTGGCGGTCATTGCGACCGTCATTGGCAGCCTGGCCGTTATCTTCTCCGGCGCGTATATGCACGGGGCGACACAGTTGGGGCGTTACTATGCGTTGGTGCTGCTCTTCATTGGCGCCATGGCCGGGCTGGTACTGGCGGGCGGCTTCTTGTTACTCTTCCTCTTTTGGGAAATCACCGCCTTTTGCTCCTATGCCCTGATCTCCTTCCACAATGACGACCCGAAGGCGGTCAGCGGCGGCGTCAAGGCGTTGATTATGACCCAGGTGGGGGGCGTAGGGCTGCTGCTGTTGGCGCTGCTGGCCTATAGCTACCTGGGCAGCTACGAGATTAGCGATTTTCTGGCGCAGGCGCATACTTTACCAGCGGTTGTGCTCAGCCTGGCCGCGTTTGGCGCGTTGGCGGCGGCCGCGGCTAAATCGGCGCAGGTTCCTTTCCACACCTGGCTGCCCGATGCCATGGAAGCGCCATCGCCGGTTTCGGCGCTGATTCATGCGGCGACGATGGTTAACGCTGGCGTTTATTTGCTGGCCCGCCTGTACCCTGCATTTGCCGCCGTGCCGGGGTGGACAACGGCCGTGATCACCGTGGGCCTGCTCTCGGCGCTGCTGGCGGCCGTGATGGCCCTGGCAGCCACCGACCTGAAGCGGGCGCTGGCCTACTCCACCATCAGCCAGTTGGGTTACATGGTGTATGCCGTGGGCGTGGGCGGCGTGTTTGCCAGCCAGTTTCACCTGCTCAGCCACGCCGTTTTCAAGGCGCTGCTCTTTCTCAGCGCGGGTGCGGTCATTCACGCCATAGGTACACGCGACATGCGGCAAATGGGTGGCCTGGGGCTGACCATGCCCTTCGCGCGCGCCGTCTTCCTGGCGGGGGCGCTGGCGCTGGCCGGGCTGCCGCTGGCTAACGGCTTCTTTAGCAAGGAGCTGATATTGGAGGAAGGGCTGCATCATGGGCCGCTGTGGGCGTATGTGGGGGTGCTGCTGGGCGCGGGACTGACGGCGTTGTATACGCTGCGCATGGTGGCGATGGTGTTTTATGGGGAAACGGCCGTGACCAAACGAGTCCACGATGCCCCTCTGCTGATGCGCATTCCATTGGGGCTGCTGGCGCTGGGGTCGCTGACCACGTGGCTGCTGGCGGGGCCATTTGCGCGGCTGCTGGCCGCGACCCTGCCCTATCATGGCCTGAAAGAGATGATGACAGTGGAAATGGCTGTGGAAATTATCACGGCCCCGGCTACCGGGTTGGCGCTGCTGGTCATTGCCCTGGGGTTGGCCGTTTGGCCACTGCGCCACCGCCTGCACCGCTGGCGGCAGCCGCTGCGTCCACTGGTTGACCTGACAGTCAATGGTCTTGGCTTCGAGGACATCAACCGGCAAATCATTCAGGGCACGAAGGGCGCGGCGGCTGTGTTCAGCCGCGTGCAAACCGGCCAGCTTAACTGGAACGTGGCCGCTATTGTGGGCGCGTTGGCGTTGGTACTGGTTATCTTGATGTGGGGTGCATGACAATGGAAATGTCTGCTTTATTCTGGTTAATTGCTTTACCCCTGTTAGCGACGCCGCTCGTTTACTTCAGCGGCCACCTGGGGCAGACGGCCGTGCGCGGCGCAAGCGTCAACGGCCGTGCAGCCCGCGACGTGGCGCTGGCGGCGCTGTTGGCCTGTTGGCTGCCCTTTACCTGGGCGGCGCGTGACCTGGCGCAAACGGACGCACTCACCCTGACATGGGGCGCAATGGCGCTGCGATTGGATGGGTTGGGGCTGCTGCTGGCGGCCGTTGCCCTGGTGCTGGGCACGCTGGTGGCCCTCTACTCTGGCCCTTATCTGGCCACGGAACGGGGGCAAGAGAAATATTACGCCATGCTGGTGGCGATAGTGGGCGTGATGATTGCCCTGGGCTGTGCCGCCGACCTGTTTAACTTGTGGGTCTGGTTTGAGGCGATGGCCGTCGCTTCCTATTTGTTGGTCGCTTTTTATCATGAGCAGCCCGCTTCGTTGGAAGCGGGCGTGAAGTACCTGGTGCAAAGCGCCGTTGGCTCGGTGCTGGTGTTGTTGGGCATTGGTCTGGTATTGGCGAATACGGCCACGCTGGACTTACAAGGCATCGGCGAGGTGGTGGCGGCGCGCGGCGTGGTTTCGCCCATCTTGCTGGCGGCGGGGGCGCTTTTCTTGATTGGCTTTGGCGTGAAGGTGGCGCTGGTTCCGCTGCACACCTGGCTGCCTGACGCGCATTCGCAAGCGCCCAGCGGGATCAGCGCCATGCTCTCTGGCGTCGTGATTGAGGCGGGGTTGGTGGCGCTGCTGCGTTCGTTGGGGCCGTTAACGGCCGTTGCTGGGGCGGCCACCATCTGGGCTATTTTGCTGGCCGGCTTTGGCGCGCTGAACATGCTGGTGGGCAATTTGCTCGCCCTGCGCCAGACACAGGTGAAGCGGATGTTGGCGTACTCCAGCCTGGTACATGTGGGGTATATGCTGGTGGGGGTGAGCGTGGCGTTGTTTACGGGAACGGCCGTTGGCGCGGCGGGGGGGCTGTTCCACCTGCTGAATCATGGGCTGATGAAAGGGTTGGCCTTTTTGGCGGCGGGGGCGCTGCTGTACGTCCTGCATCTGGCCGTAGGCGACCATCATCCATTGACGGTGAGCGACCTGGCCGGCGCGGCGCGGCGCTACCCGCTGGCGGCGCTGACGCTGAGCCTGGCGCTGCTCAGCCTGGGCGGGCTGCCGCCATTGGCCGGGTTTATGTCTAAGTGGCAAATTTTCGTCGCCGGTTTCCAGGCGCATAACGTCTGGATTGCCGCGCTGGTTATTTTCGCTGCCCTCAACAGCGTGTTGTCGTTGGCCTATTACGCGCCGCTGGTTAATTCCCTCTACCGCCTGAAATCGTCTGACCTGGTGTGGGCGGGCAAGCCGATGCCCTGGGCAATGAGCCTGGCGCTGGTGGCGCTGGCGCTGCCGGTGGTGGCTATTGGCCTCTGGCCTGGCCTGGTGCGCTGGCTGACGGAACCGGCGGGGGTGGCGCTGTTGGCGGTGTTTGGGAGATAGTCATCATGTAGGGCAATTTGTCAAATTGCCCTACACACGCAAAGACGAAAACGTCGTTTACACATTA
>JACSRF010000442.1 GCA_014879875.1 Anaerolinea sp. | reverse complement strand
TGAGCGCGGACGGCTGCCGTCCGTCGTCGAAGGGGCCTGTCAACCCCCTGAGTTCCCAAAGAGCCAGAAGAATTTAACGCAAAGAGACAAATGCTAGATGGTATCTTGTTTATGGTGGGGCGCTAAGCGGTGATTTACATAGACGTTTCTGCGGCCGTTCACAGCAAGGCGGGCATCGGCCGTTACGCGGAAAGTTTGGCGGGGGCATTGTTGGCAGCGCAGCCGGGGCGGTTTGCGCTGTTTCATAATGGGGGTGAGGGCAACGGCCGTTTCCCCCCCCCCACGCCCCGCCGCGCCATCAACCTGGGGTACAAGCCGTGGCGCACGGCCGTGCTGTTGGGGCAAATGGCGCGCATCCCCTTCAATCGCCTCGTGCCGGACGTGACGCTCTTCCACAGCACCGAGCACCTGCTGCTGCCCCTGCGCGGCGCGCCTACCGTCCTCACCGTGCATGACCTGATCTACAAGCTGTTCCCCGCCTACCACAAAAAGCTCAATTACTGGTACCTCAACCTGGCGATGCCGCTGTACTGCCGCCGCGCCGACGCCATCATCGCCGTTTCGCAGGCCAGTAAGCGGGACATCGTACATCATTACGGCGTAGACCCGGCTAAAATTCACGTCGTGTACGAGGCCGCAGCATCCCAATTCCAACCCTTGCCCCCGGCCAAAATCGCCCAGGTGCGGCAGACATACAACCTGCCTGAGCAATTCCTCCTCCATCTCAGCACCATCGAGCCGCGTAAAAACCTCTCCCGGCTGCTCGATGCTCTTCTGGCCTTGCGCCGTCTCTTCCCCCATTTGCGCCTCGTACTGGCCGGGGGCAAGGGCTGGCTCTATGATGACTTCTTCGCCAAAATCGAAGCGTTGGGCTTGCAGGATGCCATCATCTCTCTGGGTTGGGTCCCGGACGACGACTTGCCCGCCATTCTCGCCGCGGCCGACCTGGGGGTGCAGCCGAGCCTGTACGAAGGGTTTGGCCTGCCGATTTTGGAGCATATGGCCTGTGGGCAGGTGGTAGCGGCCAGCCATGCCAGCAGCCACCCGGAAGTGGGTGGGGAAGCGGCGGCCTATTTTGACCCGGAGAATGTGGCGGAGATGACGGCCGTTATCCGCCGCCTGCTCACCGACAAAGAGGAATACCGCCACCGCCAGCAGCTTGGCCTGGCCCAGGCCGCCCAGTTTAGCTGGCAGCGCGCCGCGCAAGAGACAATCGCCATTTATGACCAACTACTTAGATAGGAACACAGAGGGCACGGAGAACACACAGAGAGCGCAGAGAGAACGGAGAGCATCGCCACTTGCCGCTTACCGCTTACGGATTACCGCTTACCGTTCACTGCTCACCGATTACCGCTTCTTGCTTCTCCTCATCCCGCTGCTTTACCTGCTCACCCTGGCGCGCACGCCGGTGTTGGGCGACCCGACGGAGTACACGTTTATCGCCCACGTGCTGGGCATCGCGCACCCGCCGGGATATGCGTTCATGACGGTGGTGGGCAAACTGTTCCAGAGCATTATCCCGTTTGGCACGGCCGCCTGGCGGATGCACCTGCTGGCGGCCGTTTCCGGCACGCTCGCCGCCTGGTTTGTGTATGGCACACTCCGCGCGCTAGACTTGACAGGTCGCAAAGACCTGTCAAGTCTGGTAGCGTTTTTCGCCGCGCTAACGGTGGGCACGGCCGTTAACCATTGGCAGCATTCCATCCACGCCAACCCCCACATCCTCACCGCCACCTTCACCGCCGCCAACCTCTACTTTTTAACCAAATGGTGGGCGGCGCAGCCGGCGAGCAACGGGCAAAAATGGCTCTACCTGTTCAGCTTTTCCGCCGGATTGGGCGTCACCCATCACCCGCTCACCGTCTTCGGCTTCCCCGCCTACGCGCTCTTCATCCTCACCGTCTGGCGACAACAAGCCATCGCCAATCCTTCGACAGGCTCAGGACAAGTCCGTCAATCCTTCGACAGGTTCAGGACAGGTTTGTCAATCATCACTCGTCACTCGTCAATCGTCACAATGCTCGCCTACGCTCTCCTCGGTCTCGCCGTCTGGCTCTATTTCCCACTGCGCAGTCCGCACGTGCCCTTTGGCCCCACAACCATGAACACGCTCAACGGCTTCCTCGACCACGTGTTGGCGCGCGGTCTCAGCGAAAGCCTGCCTTACTTTACCCTGGCGGAACAGCCACAGCGTTTGCTCGTCTTCTGGAGCATCCTGCGCCTGCAATACAGCCTGCCCGTCATCGCCCTCGCCCTCTTCGGCCTCCTCTCCCCACTCCTCACTCGTCACTCGTCACTCGTCACTCGTCACTCGTCACTCCCCACTCCTCACTCGTCACTCGTCACTCGTCACTCGTCACTCGTCACTCGCCAATCGCCAATCGTCAATCGTCAATCGTCAATCGTCAATCTCTACGCTCTCACTTTCCTCAGCTTCTACGCCTTCGTCATCAGCCTGCGCGCCCAGGACATCATGGCTTACCTGCTGGGGCCGTTGTTGATTGTCGGGCTGCTGGCGGGGGTGGGCCTGACGCAGTTGTTGGCGTTGCTGCAACGGCGCGTCGGGAGGGATCAGAGGCCGCTGTGGTTGTTAACGGCCGTCCTCTTCCTTCTCGGTCCTGCCCTGCAAATGGCGCGTAACGCCCCCCGCATTTCCCTGGCCGCTTACAGCGAAGGGGCGGACTATATCCAGGCGACCTTTGACCAGTTTGTGGGAAGCGGGCAGCAGGCGACCCTGCTCAACGATTGGGAGCACATGACGCCGCTCTGGTACAGCCAGTTTGTAGACGGCCGTTGGCCCGACCCGGCCGACGTCACCCCCACGCTTGTCTCGGCGGCCAAGCCGTGGCTGGAGTTTGTCTTCGATTATTTGCCCGGCGGTCCCGTCTACCTGAGCAACTACCGGCGCGATGTGGTGGATTTTGGCTTTCGCCTGCGTCCGGAGGGGGCGTTTTACAAAGTCATTGACGCCCATGACCCCGACCGTTACCGGCTGCCCGCGCACCTGACGCCGCTCAGCGCCGGCGGTGAGGCGCTGGAACTGGTGGGTTATGGCTGGGAGGATACGGCCGTCACCGCCGGCGATTACGCCCGGCGCAT
>JACSRF010000376.1 GCA_014879875.1 Anaerolinea sp. | reverse complement strand
GAGAGGAGTGCGCATCCTCAGATGCGCATCTGAGGATGCGCACTCCTCCACGAGATATTGAGAAGATACCCTGGGGTTTAAAAAAGAGCAGCATGTGAATTGCGGCAACGCCCGATTTGCCATTGGCAATCTTGTGACAACTTGTTACAATCCCCCGCTAAACCACAAAATATCACACAAACACACATGTTACTTGTAGAGCGACAGCAGCAAATTCTCGATTTATTGCGCGAGCAGGGAGCGGTGCAGATCGCTGATCTCAGTGCGCATTTTCAGGTGTCGGAGATGACCATTCACCGCGATCTGGAACGGTTGGCGGCGGATGGGCTGCTGCGCAAGGTGCGGGGCGGCGCGGTGACGGTGGCGACGGCCGTAACGCCGACAACGCCGACAACGCCCGACGCCGCCCCGCACTGCCTGATGTGCCACAAAAAAACACGCCGCCAAACGCAAATGATTTTGCACCTGGCTGACGGCCGTCAACAACACGCCTGCTGCCCCCACTGTGGCCTGATGTCGCTGCTGCGCGGTGATTTGGCGGTGAAGATGGCGTTGGTGACAGGGTTTTTATACGGCCGTACCCTCACCGCCCAATCCGCCACCTACCTCATTGACCCGGACATCGCCATTTGCTGTACGCCGACCACCCTGGCCTTCGAGCGCCGCGAAGACGCCGTTCGCTTCCAGACTGGCTTCGGCGGCCAACTGCACACCCTGCAAAGCGCCATAGCCTATTTGCATGAGGCGATGCAGCTCAACATGTAGGGCAAGTTAGCAAATTGCCCGGCAAACGCCATCATGAAGCTCTACCAACCCACCCCCCGTTATGATCTGCTGCGCACCCCATTTATCGGGCGGCTGCTGCGCTGGCGTTGGGGGCGGTTGGCGGGGCAGGCGCTTTTCCTCTGCGTGGCGTTGTTGATGCTTTACGACGGCTTTACCGGGCCGCGTTTGGCCCCGACAAACCTGGCGACCGTCATCACCTGGGTGCATTATCGCGGCTTCGTGATGTTCGCGCTGCTGCTGGCGGGCAACTTGTTTTGCATGAACTGCCCCTTTACCCTGCCGCGCACGCTGGCGCGAAAGTTGAGCGCCCATAGTTCGCGTCGTTGGCCGCGTTGGCTGCGAAATAAGTGGACGGCCGTTACCCTCCTCGTCCTCTACTTCTGGCTTTACGAATGGCTCGATTTATGGGCCAGTCCGTGGCTCACCGCCTGGATCATCGTCGCCTACTTCCTGTCGGCCTTCCTGTTGGAAGCGTTTTTTGCCGAATCCCCCTTTTGCAAATACGTCTGCCCGTTGGGCACGTTCAACTTCGTCAGCAGCGCCATCTCGCCACTGCACATCACCGTCCATAGCCAGGATGTTTGCCGCGCCTGCGCCGGTAAGGAGTGCGTTAACGGCAATGGGGATGTGTTGGGCTGTGGCACGGAGCTGTTCGCGCCGCAGATGAAGAGTAATCTGGACTGCGTATTTTGCCTGGACTGCGCCCGCGCCTGCCCCTATGACAACGTGGCGCTGGCCTGGCGCAATCCATTGGCCGAAGTACGCCACCCTGACGCCTGGCCGCGCCGCTGGGATGTGACTATGCTGGTGTTGGTCTTTGCCTTTATCAGTTTGAGCAACGCCTTTGGCATGGTTCCGCCGGTGTACCAACTTGAGGCATGGCTGATGGCGGCTCTGGGCACGACGAACGAAGGGGTTGTGCTGGCGCTGATCTTTGGCGTGTTGAATGTGCTGCTGCCGTTGGGGCTGGGCGTGGGCGCGGCCTGGTTAAGTCGCCATCTGGCGGGGCGGCGCGAGGCGCTGCGCCTGACGTTGGCGCGTTATGTCCCGGCGCTGCTGCCGTTGACCTTTGCCATCTGGTTTGCCCATTACGCCGGCTTTCATTTTCTCACCAGCGCGCTGACGATCATCCCTGTCACGCAAAATTTCTTGCTGGATGTGGGCGTTGGCTGGTTCGGGCAGCCTAACTGGGCGTTAGGACCGCTCCTACCCGCCGGTTGGATGGACCCCTTCGAGTTGGTTGTGTTGTTGGTAGGGGTGGCGGCGAGCTTTGAGGTAGTAAACGGCCGTGCGCGCGCCGCCAACGATCCCTTCCCCGCCCAACTGCCCTGGCTGGCGCTGATCCTCCTGCTGGCCGTGGCGGGGATCATCATTATGTTCCTGCCCATGGAGATGCGCGGGACGATGTTTGGGTAAAAGGTTATAGCACGAAGTGACACAGAGACGCACGGAGAGGAAGAGGAGGAAAATCATGAATGAAAATCGCCAGAGAAAAAATTCGTCGTTTACTCCGATTCGTTGTCGTCATCTCCAGAGAACGAAACGCAATAATAAGGGAACGCGATGAAACGATTACTGTTTGGTTTGCTGATGTTGGTCGTCACGGCCGCCTGCCGACCGGAGCCGACTTATTATGGAACGCTGTGGCCCAGCCCGCAGCAAGCAGACGACTTCACCCTGACCAGCGCCACTGGCCCGGTCAGCCTGAGCGATTATGCCGATAAGGTAGTGCTGCTCTATTTCGGTTACACCTTTTGCCCCGACGTTTGCCCGGCGACGCTGGCTGATTTGGGGCACGTGCTGCGGGCGATGGGTGACGACGCCGGGCAAATTCAGGTGATCATGGTGACGGTAGACCCGGAGCGGGACACGCCGGCGCAGTTGGCGGAGTACGTAACCCATTTTTACCCGACGTTTATTGGGCTGTCGGGCACGGAGGCGGAGATCGCCGCCGTGGCGGAGCAGTATGGGGTTTTTTATGAGCGGCATGAGGGAACGGCCGCTACCGGCTACCTGATTGATCACACCGCCCGCGTTTTTGTCATTGACCGCAAGGGCGAGTATTGGCTTTCCTTCCCGTTCGAGATGGATCGGGAGCAGATGCAGGCGGATTTAGAGAATGTGCTGCGGCAGAGGTAGTGAACGGTAATCGGTAATCGGTAATCGGTAATCGGTAATCGGTAATCGGTAATCGGTAATCAGTGCATGGTATTGACTCTTTGGGAATTCAAGAGGTTGGCAAAGCGTGAAACATGACTAGTAGTGCGACAATGTTGTTTTGACGGATTTTTTCGCGGAATTGAACCCGTCAAAACTTGTCGGTTGAACTACTAGAAGAAGCCGCGCTATCACGTTTCACGTTTCACGCTTTACGTTTCACGCTTCACGTGGTGAAAGGGTTTGTCTGATGAAACGAGTTATTTTTGTTTTGTTTTTGTTATTGGCCGTTGGTTGTCGCCAGAGCCAGCAGGAAGGGGTGACGGGAACGGCCGATCTGACCATTGAGTTGCTGTCCCCATTGCAACCCACCCTGGATGGCAGCGGCGAAATGAGTGTGCGCATTACCGATGCGGCCGGCGCGCCGGTCAATGACGCCACCCTCAGCATCAAGGGTGACATGACGCACGCCGGCATGGTCCCGGTGTTGGCGGAGGCTGCCGGCGGGCAAGATGGCCTATACACATTTCCCTTTGCCTGGACAATGAAGGGCGACTGGATAGTCACCGCACGCGCCACGCTGCCCGATGGCGCGTGGGCCGAACAGCAGTTTGACCTGACGGTGAAATAATACCGGGCGTCAGAAATGGGTAGGGCAATTGGGGAAAATTGCCCTACATTTACAGGGGAACGGAGCCAGCATAAGCAAGTGATTGTCGCCTGGAGGAGTAGTCCAGGCTAAATCAAAATATCCAATTAAGGAGCGAAGAATGAAACGTGTAAAGATTTTGTTAGCATGGTTGGTCTTGGTTATGCTGTTGGCTGCTTGTGGCGGTGGTGGCAGCGGCGAGATGGAAGTCGCCGACGTGTGGGGACGCACCTCGCCGATGGCCGCGGCGAACGGCGCATTTTACATGCAAGTCACCAACAACACCGGGCAGGATGACAAACTGCTCAGCGCCAGCGCCGCAGCCTGTGGCACGGTTGAACTGCATGAGATGTACATGAAAGAAGGGGATGTGATGGGGATGCGTCCAGTGACGGCCGGCTACATTCCCTTACCCAAAGGAGAGACGGTGGAGCTAAAAGTGGGTGGGCTGCATGTGATGTGCATCAACAAAGTGCAAGAGTTTAATATTGGCGACCAGATTCCGATTACCTTGACGTTTGAAAAGGCGGGGAAGATGGATGTCACGGCCGTTATCCGCGACACGACCGAAATGCCTAGTATGAGTCAGGGCGGGTAACGTCTTTATTTGCCGGTGAAGTGGGCGGCGCGTTTTTCAAGGAAGGCGCGCACGCCCTCTTTGTTGTCGGCGCTGCGGCCGGCGACTTCTTGCAAATACGCTTCGTATGCCAGCGCTTCGGGCAGCGACATGTCCCAGGTCTTGTGCATGATGCGTTTAGTGAGGCCGTAAGCGAGGGTAGGACCGGCGGCCAGGGATGTGGCCCAGGCAACGGCCGTTTCCCACACCTGATCATGCGGGACAACCCGGTTCACCATCCCCCATTCATACGCCCTGGCGGCGGGGATTTTGTCGGCGGTGATCGCCATTTCGTAGGCGCGGGCGTAGCCAACCAGTCGCGGCAGCAGCCAGTTGACGCCGCTGTCGGGGATAAGGCCAACTTTGCTGAAGGCGAGCATGAAGCTGGCCCTGTCGGAAGCAATGCGCAGGTCGGCGGCCAGAGCGACGCCGCAGCCAGCCCCAGCGGCCACGCCATTAATCGCGCCAATAATTGGTTTTTCTAGTGCGATCATGGTGGTGATGAGTTGGTTGTAGCCGTGGCGCAAATGGTCGCCAATGGAGAATGAGCCAGCGCGGGCGGTGACGTCGGCCAGGTCTTGCCCAGAGGAAAAGGCACGGCCGTTTCCGGTAATCATCACACAGCGCACCGCTTCGTCACGGCCGGCCTGCTTCAAGGCGCTGGTCGTCTCGTCAATCATCTGATCGCTAAACGCATTCAGCGTTTCGGGGCGGTTCAGGGTGATGGTGGCGATATTGTCGGCCACCTGGTAGAGGATTGTTTCCATGTTACGATTTGCGATTTGCGATTGACGATTTACGAATCGTCAATTCCTAGCTGATTTGGGCGACCATTGCCCGGAAATCCCAGTACCCTTCCAGTTGGGAAATCAGGCCGTCGGGGGTGAGGGTAAAGACGTTGATACCGGCAAAGCTGGCGGTTTTGCCGGATTTGGCGATGGCGGTGCAGCGCCAGGCAATGGCGACGCGGTCACCGGCGGCGTAAGGCTCATCAGGGGTCATCTGGAAGCTGGTCCAGGTGCGTTCCATGCCATCCATGAACTTGTGCAGACCGGGAATGCCTGATAACGGCCGTCCCCCATACGGGTCCAGCACCAGCGCATCCTCGCTGAAACAAGCCAGGTAGGCGTCGCGGTCAATGCCGTTCAAGGCCGCAAAATAGCGGGCAACGGCCGAATTATCCATAGAAAAAGCCATCGTCATCCTCGTCAAATCCCTCTAGCTCTTCGTCATCATCATCGTCGTCATCGTCTTCGTCATACTCAAAAGGAAAAGAGAGCCATAACTGCAACAGCGGCCCTTCATCAACTTCGGTGAGACGCATGGCAATGACGTCCGCCATCTGTGGCATACGCAAATCATCAGGGTATTCCAATTTCACCGGCCGTTTTTCATGCCATGCCAGTTGGCATCGTTCCATGATGCTTTTTCCATTGTTGGTGCGTAACTGGCAAAAAACAGCGTCGCGGTCATCGGGGCCTTCGTAAATAGATTGCAGCCAATCTTGTGGGCTGGGATGAAAGTCAGGCGTGGGACCTTCGATAATTGTAATCAATTCAGGTTTTTGTTGTTCCACGGTGGTACCATCCAAAAATAGATTTCTAACCATTGCCTATACTACTAATAGTAGGGAGAGTTGGCAATAGTTAAAACGTCGTAGGAGAGAGGTCTTACACAATGTTTACGCGGATATCGGCCATCACTCGTCAGGCAACCGTTCACCCCTGCCGGTTTCGACAAGCTCAACCGGCGGGGGGGTGAACGGTTACTTAAGATGTTACGTCTGTTGGCTGTTGTCCCCATAAGGCCATGGCGATCCAGACTACTTTACATATTGCGCATTGGTAAATAATACGCAATACCCCCCATCGTTTTACCTTTCACGCATTACCCATTAAAATAGGAGTATGAGCATTCACAATCCCTTCTTTCACCGTGGCGCCATTCGGCGGCCTGAAGATTTTTACAACCGTGACAACGAAATCGCCCAGATTTTGGGGCTGCTGCGCAATGGGCAAAGCGTTTCGCTGATTGGCCCACGCCGGATCGGGAAAAGCTCGCTGCTCATTCACCTGACGCGGCCAGAGGTGCGGGAGCAAATGCGCCTGGCGCCGCCGCGCGCCCTGTTTGTGCTGGTAGATTGTCAGGAGTTGGGCGGCGCGCCGCCAGAAGAGGTGTACGAGGCGCTGCTCACCAGCCTGCTGGACGCGGCCGCCGATGCACAAATTGAGGTCGGTGACGTGAACCAACCGGGGACGTACCGCGCCCTGGATCGGCTGCTGAATCAGATTACGCGGGCAGGAACGGCCGTCGTCGTCCTCCTCGACGAATTTGAACTGCTGGCCGCCAATGAACACCTCACCCCCTACTTCTTCGCCCGGCTGCGCGGTCTGACCACCAAATACGGCCTGGCCTACCTCACCGCCAGCCAGCGCCCCCTCTTCGCCATCACCGCCGAAGAAGAAATCCTCAGTTCCCCCTTCTTCAATATCTTCGTCACCCTGCCCCTGGGCATGTTTTCCCCGGAAGAAGGGCAAAAATTGCTCACCGGCCGCCTGGCTAATGGCAGCATCACCTTTTCGTCGGCGCTCATTGACCACCTGCTGCATTTTGTCGGCCCACACCCCTTTTTCCTGCACATCGCCGGCTACCACGCTTACCAGGCCATCATCCAGGACAATCCGCTAACCAGCGCCGAAGACCTGGCGCGCCTGGATGACCCCATCGAGGTTGAAGCCAGTTCGCACCTCGGCTACCTGTGGCAAAACTTAACGGCCGAAGAACAATATGCGCTGGCCATCGCCGACGGCCCCATAGACAGCCTGCGTCAGCTTGAACAACAATGCCTGTTGGTACAAACCGAAGGAAAATACCAGTACACCAGTGAAATTCTGCGCCGCTTTGTGCGGCGGCAAAAGGTGGAGGGACTCATTCAAGCCACTCCCTTTGTCATTGACCAACAGCGTCACCAGGTTTGGGCCAATGGGCAAGAACTAAGCCTGACCACCTCGCAGTTCAGCATCCTGGTTAAACTATGTGAACAAGCCGGACAAGTGGTGCATGGGGATGATCTGGAAATGGCTGTTTGGGGTGATGCGCTGGTTGACGACCCCGATCGCCTCAAAACCCTGATTAAACGACTGCGCCGCGCCATTGATCCCTATGGCGCCTGGATCATCAGCGAGCGGGGTGTTGGTTATACCTTGCGCCCCCCGGATTGACATGAGGCAAGATGAGAAGCGCAAAGTGGGGCGTGTTGCGGATGGCGTGTTGCGTACCCGGAGAGCAATACGCCATACGCAATCCGTAATACAACATCTCTGTCTGCTAATCGCCGTTCTGTCCCTGGCGCTGTTCAGCCAACCCCCATCCACTGCGGCGCAATCGCAAGCCCCGTATTACTGGAATTACACCACATCCGGCCAATGGCAGCAGATGCTCACGGCTGACGTCAATCATGATGGGGTGGACGAGTTTTTGCTGGCAACGGCCGCCGGCCGCGTCGAATTGATCGGCGCCGACGGGTTTGCCCAGTGGAGCTATGATGTGGGTGCGCCGGCGCTGGCCCTGGGCGTGGTGAATGTGGACGGCCGTTCCCATCCCCCACATGAAATCGTCATCGGCCGCGCCAACCAACTCATCTTACTGAACGACAAAGGGGAGCTGTTGTGGCAGACTGCGCTTGAATCCTCTCCCCCCCCTTTTGGCCTGATGAGCAACGGCAGCCGTGCCGCGCAGCAGGCGTGGCAAAACCAATACAGCGCTATCCCCATTCAGATTGCCCCCCTCGATTACAACAATGATGGACAAGACGAGATTTTACTGCTGCTGCAATCAGGTCAGATGCAGTTGTTCGACGCCACCGGTCAAAGAATCTGGCAATATAACCACAGCAACGCCCCCCGCACCGACGCCACGCCACACATGTTCGTCAACGACACGGATGGCGACGGCCGTCCCGAAATCATCCTCGGCTATTTCAACCCCGACCGCCGTTTTAGCCGTCTGGTACGCATCGAACCTGATGGGCGTGAAGCGTGGGAGCGCGCCGTTTCCGGCCGTATTACCGCCCTCACCTCTGGGCAGTTTGCCGCGCAGGGGCTGACCTATATTGCCGTAGGCACAAGCCTGGGTAATGTGGACCTGTACCACGGCAGCGGGCAAAAACAGTGGCCGCGCACCGTCAACCGCCAGGTAACAGATTTGACCTTCGTCCCCTTAGAAGCTGGCGCAGCTCTGGCCGCCAGCACCAACAGCGGCACGGTTGTTCTCTTCGACAATATCGGCCGGCGGCAGTGGGTCAGCCATCTGTCCTCCGACGCTAACCGCGCCATCCTGTACCTGTCGGCCGCCACCTTTGTCAACAGCGACAACGACCCCATCCTGGCCGCAGCGCTCGCCCCGGCCACCGCCGGGGGCGCCGCCGATTTACTCCTGCTGGGCAGCAACGGCCGTACTCTGAGGACCTTCACCGACACCGACCAACAAGGCATTACCCGCCTGGTAGACATCAACCGTGATGGTCACAGCGAACTCTTGCTCGCCCAATTCCCCAATCTACAACTGATTGGGTTGGGCATCGGCGTCAGCGCCACCGCACAAGAATGGTCACGCGAATTAAACGCCATCCCCCTCTCCTACCTCGTCGTAGACTTCAACCAGGATGGGCAGGATGATCTGTTGGTGGGAACCAATCGCGGCCGGCTGTACCGGCTCAACAACGATGGCTCCGCTGACTGGATCATCAATCCCGGTGGCGACATCACCCACCTGGCGACGCTCACCACGCAGGCCACAGCCCCCACCAACATTGTCATGGCGCGTTCTCTCATGGATGAAAATGGCGACCCCTCCAGTTGGCTCGAACTACGACACGATAACGGCGAAAAAATCTGGGAACAATGGCTGCCAACGCACATCAGCAGCCTGCTTGTCGAAAATCTGAACGATCGCGGCGATCCCGAAATCATCATCGGTACAGATCAAGGCGACGTTATCGTCTATTCCGCCGCCGGCGTTGAATTGTGGCAAAATCAAATTCCCGGCGCGGTACGCCACTTGCACATCGTAGACAATCTTGATCCGCAATACGCAGAGCGTTATGAACTGATTGTCGCCAATGAGAACGAGATTTACAAAGTTCGTGATAACAGCCAGGCGCCCAATCGGATTGCGATTTATATGCAGCCCATTACCAACATCTACGCCTTGCAGCAGCCTGGCAATGAACTGTCCACACGGCTGCTGGTACTGGTCGCCGACGGCTTCGTCTATGGCCTTAACTGGCGCGGCATTTTACTCCCTCCCTGGCCCATCGCCCTGGGCAGCCCGCCGTTAACCAGCATCGCCGTCACTGAACGCCTGGAAGATGTCTTTGAAATCCATCAGGCGCGCGCCGAATCCTTTCTCATCGCCACCGACAATGGCAACCTGGTCCATATGCGCGTCGAAAACAACAGACCCGCCCTGATCTGGCGCATGTCTGGGTTGGGAAATGTGACCAGCCTGCATTGGGGCGACGTAGATGGCGACTCTTTACAGGACATTACCATTGGCAGCGCGCGTAAGGCGCAGCTATTTACCCGTGAACCCGCCTTTGTTACCGAATTGAACCTGGCGAGCAATCCGTTGGGGTTAACCCTTCTCCGGCGCGACGCAAACCAAAGCGCCGACCTGACGGTCATCATGGAAAACGGGGTGGTGCAGTTATTTCGCGCTCAGGAAAACTGGCCGCCGCTGCTGTTTGCACCCGATGCCAACGTGCGGCCAGGGCAATATGGCGTCAGCGTCAATGTCATTGACGTGGAAGGGGATCGGGTGCAGGTGCGTCTGGAGGTA
The DNA here is from genome assembly GCA_014879875.1 of Anaerolinea sp. Classification (GTDB taxonomy): domain Bacteria; phylum Chloroflexota; class Anaerolineae; order Promineifilales; family Promineifilaceae; genus JACSRF01. Next base: position 6,262 of record JACSRF010000376.1, on the reverse strand, counting down.
CAAGACCCGAACACGCTGCGTTGGCTGCCACAAGAGGAACGGCTGCTTAACGGTGGCAACGGGCAGGTTCCTTTTTTGCTCGTCAATCCCCCGGCTGCGGCCGACGGCGTGCGCTACCGGTTCCATTATGCCGATGCTTTTCATGAGGGGATCGTGACGCCCCCGCCAGGCCCGCTGCCCATTATTCCTGCGCCACTGTTCAGCGCGTCACGCACCGTTCTGGCTGTTTTATCGGTATTCGCGGCGGCAACGGCCGTTGTCCTCATCCGCCAGGCGCAATCCCCCGCCGCCCGCGCGCGCCGCTTTCATCGCCGCCTGCGCCAACAGCCCGACCTGACGCTGCTTTTACTGGAAAATAAGTACAGCTATACCGGCGGCTCGCCCGACTTTCTGCTTTACCTCACCAGCCAGGCGCGGCAAAGTGGGGATTGGCTCATTGCCAGCCTGGGCGATGGGCTGTTTTTGCTCGCCGACCGGCCACACGCGGCGCTGTCCATTCTCAACAGCGCGCTGGACGAAATTGCGCAGCGTAAGCTGAACTGGCAATGCCTGGAGCGCTGGCAAATGACGTATAAGACTGGGCAAGCGTTGTTGGAAGCGCCTTCGATTATTGAATTGATGCTGCTGCGGCCGCAGTTTGTGGAAATGCTGTCCTTGCTAGAAGAAAAAGGGGAGTGGTCACCCACGTTGGAACTGCTGCTGCCCATTCTCACGAATTTGCGCGACAGCGAACGGGTAGAACTGGTAGAAGATCGCCTGGTTTATCTGAACGAGGCGGCGTCTTTGCTGGCATTGGTCGAAGAGCAGCTGCCAGAGTTTTCTGACCGCATCGAAAAGACGTTGGTGAAAGGGATCAGCGCGCGCTGGTCGGGTATGATTGGCGCGCGCATTGAGGAGCTGCGTGGCCGCGCCGAGTTGGTGATTACGCTGAAGACAAAACAGTTGGCCCCCAACGGCCGTACCGATGTCGCCGTTGAAATCCATAACAAGGGGCGCGCGGCAGCCGAACAAGTCGTCGCCGTCCTCGACGAAAAACCCGCCTACCTGGTACATAGCGCGCCGCAAATTGTGCCCCTCATTCCGCCAGGGCGGGCGCGTCTGGTCAGCTTTGCCATTGAACCGCAAGTCGCCGACCATTTTCGCATCGCCCTCACCCTGACATACAGTGACCGCAACCAGAAAGACAAAACGGCCGCCTTTGGCGATATGGTGCATCTGCTGGCGCCGGCGCGCGATTTTACCCCCATTCCCAACCCGTACATTCCCGGTTCGCCATTGCGCCGCGACAGCGCTTTGTTTTACGGCCGTCAGGAGATCTTCAACTTCATTGCCGCCAACGTCGGCCTGCAAACACAGCGCAACGTGCTGATTCTCGTTGGACAACGACGCACCGGGAAAACGTCGGCGCTGCTGCAATTGGAACATCACCTGCCCGATACGCTGCTGCCGGTGTACATTGACTGTCAATCGTTAGGGGTGTCGCCGGGTCTGTCTTCTCTGTTCAATGAACTGGCCTGGCTCATTGCCGACGCCTTGTCAAACCACCATCTTGACGTGGTTGTGCCCGAACCGGATGCGTGGCTGGCCGATCCGGCACTGCTGTTTCAGCGCCACTTCCTGCCCCACGCGCGCGCACTGCTGCCCCCAGACAGTACGCTGCTGCTGGTATTTGATGAATTTGAATCGTTGCAAAGCCTGGTGGAAGATGGCCTGCTGCCCGCCTCGTTTTTCCCTTATCTGCGCCATCTGATGCAGCACAGCGAGGGATTGGGCTTTATTTTTGTGGGCACGCACCGCCTGGAAGAAATGAGCGCCGATTATTGGTCCGTGCTGTTTAACATTGCCCTATACGAAAAGATTGGTTACTTGAGCAGGGGATCGGCGCTGCGCCTGATTACAGAGCCGGTGGCGCCCACACTGCTCTATGACGACCTGGCGCTGGACAAAATTTTGCGCGTCACCGCCGGCCATCCTTATTTCTTGCAGTTGGTGTGCTATACGCTGGTGAAACGGGCCAACACGCAGCGCAGCGGTTATGTCACCATTTCTGACGTGAATGCCGCCCTCGATGAGATGCTGCGCCTGGGTGAAGTTCACTTTGCTTACTTGTGGCAGCGTTCTTCAGCCGCCGAACGGGCTATTTTAACGGCCGTTACCCACCTCGTGGACCCTGATCTTCCTTACCACCCCGAAGACATTGTTGCCGCCCTCACCCCTTATGACATCCGCCTCAGCCCGGCCGAAGTGACCGGCGCGCTCAATATGTTGGTCGAGCGCGACATCATGCGTGAAGTGACGGAAGGGGGCAAAACTGTATATGAACTACAAATTGGCCTGGTCGGGTTGTGGGTGGCGAAGAATAAGAGTTTGAGCAAATTGTTGTATAGTAACAGCGCGTCGGGCGTCGGACGGCGGACGTCGGAAGAGCCGCCTGTTCACGACCCTCGACCAACGCCTCCCGACTAACGGCTCCCGACTAACGGCTCCCGATTCACAATTCCTTTGGCCGCCACACCTGCACCAAATTGCCCTCAATCTCTTCTGTTAATTCTTGCCAGCTCTCAATGTCAAACTGCACGTAGACCAGGGCGGCAGTAGGCATTTGCTCGGCCTGGCCTGTCAGCATCTCTACCAATTCCTCAATACCCGGATTATGACCGACGACCAGCGCCAACGCCGCCGCCCCGCCCCGTTCGCGCAGCACTTCCAAATAATCCTCCGGCGCGGCATGGTATAACTGGCGCGTCACTTGAATGCGCCCATCGCAGCCACAAGCCAGGGCCACCGCTTCGGCCGTCGCCAGCGCCCGCGCTGCTGATGACGAGATGATCAGATCGGGGATTAACCCTTCTTGCCGCAGCAGCCGCCCCATGCGCGGTGCATCTTGTTGGCCACGCTCGTTTAACGGCCGTTCATGATCCGCCAGGTACGTATTACCCCAGCTTGACTTGGCATGGCGTAAAATCAGTAAATACTTCATCACGACCTCCTCGTAAATCGAACATCCCTGTTCGATGTCCGAACAAGGATGTTCGGACTACAACTTTTCATTCGTCACTTTATGCCCGTTGCCAGTATAGTTTGCTCACGTAAACTGGAAAGTTTGCCTTACAGATTTTCATTTATGGCGGTGTGCCACCATTCATGAAATCTCTGCAAACATGAATGAATCTTACCTCAATTTGCCGTCTCTTTGTAAGCGCCGTTTCAACCTGGCAGATTTTGCAGCGGTTCAGCCTGAATGCGGGCTTCGATAACCAGCATTGGTTCACCGCTCTAATTGTAATCACCGAAGCTGTCATGAACTTAAACTGGGCATTATATTAAGTGCGTTTTTGCGACATTTTTTTTTGACCCCCATAAAATTATCTGAATTCTCAAAGCGCCATTCTTGTTTTGCCGTTTAGCCATTTGACAAAGTGTTCTTTCTACACTAATATATGTGTCAAACGCACACTAAATGGAGTCACAATGATCAGTCAAGCAGCCATACACGGCCGTTCCCACCGCCTCATGCAGCAAAACAGCCACGATTTCGCGATTACTGGAACTCCATCCCCTGATCACGCCTTTGGACTTGTGCTGGACGGCTGCGGCAGCAAATATGCTGACAGCACACCGTCCCACAACGAAGTTGGCGCGAAGCTGTTGGGGCAGTTTGCCGCGACGTGGCTCGGTGAGCGGTTTATGGTAAGTGATAAGCAATCATCCGTGAGCGGTAATCAGGTGGCAGTGAACGGTGAACAGTCGGTGGCGGGGATGTTGCTGGCACTGCACCAGGACTGTGTGGCATTTTTGCGCGCCATCAGCGCCGCCATACCCTGGTGCAGCGCCGCCGCTAAGGCGCGATTTGTGTCTACCCACCTGCTGACAACGTTATTGGGTTTTGTGGTGACGCCAGCAACGGCCGTTTGCTTCTGGCAAGGCGATGGCTACCTGGTACATAATGGGGACGTCACTACCCTGGACAGCCACAACCGCCCCGACTACCTCGGCTACCGTGTCTTAACGCCGGAAGCGCGAGAAGAGGCTGCCAACTACCGCTCACCAACAACTGATTACCGATTACCGATTACTCACGATCGGCCACCAACCACCGAAACCTTCCACACCTGTTCCCTTGACCGCTCTTCCCTGCAATGGCTGGCTGTCGCCACCGACGGTTGGCAGGCGGCGCAGCTAGCCCAACTAAACGAGCCGCGCAGCAGTTTACAATTACAACGTTGGCTGAACGTGCAGGCGCGTACACCAGGCAGTTTTGAAGACGATGGCGCCGTCGCCATTTGGTGGCAATGATCCAACTCGCGACACCCGACTCACGACGCCCAACGCTCCCCAAAAAACCATGAACAATCACACCATTTACCTCAACCAACGGCCCCTGACCCTCAACGCCGCCCAACTGATCCAATCTGGCGGGGAAGGGATGGTTTTTGACGTGGGGGACAACACGGCCGTTAAACTCTACCACACCCCACAGCCCCACCACGCCGCCAAGCTGGCCCACTTTGGCGATACCGGTCTGGCGCGGCGCCTGCCCCCTGGCGTGTTGGGGCCACAAACCATCGCCGTCAACAAGCAGGGGCAAATCATCGGCTTCCAAATGCCCAAATTACCAACCGGCGCTCATGCTCTGAAACGATTAGCCAGCCCGCTTTTCTGGCAGCAGCAGCAGGTAACAATGCCCGGCGTCATCCAACTTTTCCAATCCATCCACGCCACTCTCAACCAACTGCACCACCTGGGCGTCATCGTCGGCGACCTCAACGATCAAAACCTCTTCTTCCTTCCCCCCACGCCCAGCGCCCCACGCCACACGCCCGGCATCTACTGGCTCGACGTAGACAGCTATCAGTTCAGCCGTTTCCCCTGCCCCGTCGCCATGCTCTCCTTCCTCGACCCGCAGCTTTACCACGTCACCGATTTCAGCCAGCAGCCCTATTTCAGCGCCGACACAGACTGGTACGCCTACTTTGTGCTGCTGCTCAAAAGCGCGCTGCACATCCACCCCTACGGCGGTGTGCATAAGCAGTATAAATCAACGGCCGCACGCGCCCAGGCGGGTATCACTATTTTAGACAGCGCCATTACCTATCCACCCAATGCGCGCCGGCCGGAAACACTCTCCGATGACCTGCTGCACCACCTGCACCGCACCTTTGCGCAGGGGCAGCGCGGCCCATTCCCCCTGCACTTGCTTACCGACTATGCCGCCGAGGTGATCACCTGCCCGCACTGCGGCCAGCCCTACCCTGGCGCGCGCGCACACTGCCCCACCTGCCGCGTGCTGACGCCGGCGCCACAGCCATTGCGGGCGCAAAAAGTGCAGGAACTACTGCGCGTGGATGGGCTGATTGTGTACGTGCGGTCGCTGCCCAACGGCCGTATCCTCGCCATCGCCTACAACCACAACAGCTACATCTTGCACCGCCTGGAACCTGGCAGCGCGCCGGAGGCGATACCCTTGTTCGATGGCAGCCCCGGCTGCCGCTTCGCCGCGTTCCAACCGCAGCCTGGCGCGCCCATCCTGGCCGTCAACCCACCCGGCGGCGACCAACTACTGCTGCTCGACGTTGGCGGGACAGCGCCGCGCAAAGTAACGATGTTGGCGACCGGCATGTTTCGGGATACGGCCGTCTTCGCCACCACGCCCCGGCATCTCATCCGCATTGCCGGAAGTTGGCTGATGCGCGGCAGCCTGCGCGACGGTCTCTACGTGGAAGACGCTATCGCCACCGCCCACCACCGGCAAACCCAATTCTGGGCGTCCCCCTACACAGACGTCATCGCCGGCTGCCATCGTGTTTTCGCCGAACTGCGTTACTGGCTCTGGCGCGACGGCCGCAGCGATGATCTTGCCATCCCGCCACTGCCCGCGAAGGCCAGTTTGCAGGAAACGGCCGTTGCCTTTGCGCCCGACAGCATCGCCATCATGCGTACCATTCGCCAACGGGGTAAGGTTTACAGCGACACGCACATTATCAATCAGCAAGGGGAGATCATAGCACGGGGAGAGGAAACGGCCGTGCAGCAATATCCCTTCACGCGCAATCCAGACGACCCCACCCCACCTTATCGGCCGTTGCCAACGGCCGATATTCCCGCCAACAGCATCCTCCACCTGCTGCCCCAGGGCATCCTCGTCCACCGGCCACACCAAATTGGCATTCTTGCTGTTGATTAGTACCTTTCCAGAATTTTTAACGCAAAGGGGCAAAGGAAGAAAGGCGCAAAGGATTTTCTTCTTCTTTGCCTCTTTGTC
>JACSRF010000341.1 GCA_014879875.1 Anaerolinea sp. | reverse complement strand
TGAAACTCATTCTTATCGGCGTTTATCTGCGTTAATCAGCGTCCTGTTTTGACTTCTCCGACAGACTGCCAGGCACAGGTGTGTAATTTGGACTGCGATAACTGAAAAGTATCATTTGTCAATCCACAAGCTGCTTGCTGACGATCCGAACAAATAGAGCGCCCTTCGTTTCTGTTGCAATAATTGACGATTTTGATTACAATTTAGCTATGTATTTTCAAAAAGTGTCGCCTTACCTTAGAAATCTACCCTTGTTTGAGAGTGAGTATCTATTCGCAGGAGCTGAAAATCCACAACAAGTACAACGACAGTTAGCAGATTGGGTACGAGCGGGCAAAGTCGTTCAGCTTCGGCGTGGGTTATATACGCTGGCACAACCCCATCAATCAAAACATCCGCACAGCTATGTGATTGCCAATCGTATGGTGAAGGCTTCTTATGTCAGCCTTCATACCGTATTATCTCATTACGATCTGATTCCAGAGCATGTGGCTGTTGTGACAAGTATTACAACTGGTCGGCCGGGAACGTGGCAGAATTTGTATGGGCATTTCAGTTATCAACACATTCAACCCGATCTCTTTTTTGGTTTTGAATACCGGCAAGTAACGCAAACACAATGGGCATACATGGCAGCGCCGGAAAAAGCGCTGCTTGATTTGATTTATCTGACTCCGGGGGCAGACAACGAAGGATATATTCGGGCGTTGCGCTTGCAAAATCTAGACCAGCTTGATGTTGAACGGTTGACGACTTACGTTGAACGCATCAATAAACCTAAGCTTAAACGCGCCCTTCCTCATATCGTACAAGTTATTGAAGAAGAATTAACAGAATTCAAGCCGCTATGATCCCTTATCTGAAAGCACAAATCGCCGAGGCATTTACGCCAGAAACACAAAGAGCCATCGTGCGTGAATATCTGCAAATGCGGATTTTGCATAGTTTGCAGAGCGTTGGCGCCATGATTCCGCTTGCTTTTCATGGGGGAACGGCTTTGCGGATTCTCTATCAGTTGCCACGCTATTCGGAGGATTTGGATTTTGCGTTGGAATGGCAGCCAGAACAGTATGATTTTCGCAAATATCTAACAACCATTCAGCGAGATATGACGGCCGAAACGTATGATGTGGAGGTAAAGTTGAATGAGCGTAACGTTGTCCACAGCGCTTTTATTCGCTTTCGCGGACTTTTGCATCAATTAGGCATTTCGCCTCATAAATTGGAAGTTTTGGCAATCAAATTGGAGATTGATACGAACCCGCCATCAAATGCAGGACTGGACACGACTCTCATCCAACATCATGTTGCTGTGCATTTGCAACATCATGACCAGGCCTCACTGTTGGCCGGTAAGCTTCATGCCATTTTACAGCGAGAATATGTCAAAGGGCGGGATTGGTATGATCTGTATTGGTATTTGAGCCAACCGCAGTGGGCATCTCCCAATGTTGCTATGTTGAACAACGCACTTGCCCAATCTGGCTGGGAAAAAGATGATGTTACAGCCAACAACTGGCGCGGGTATGTGTTGGAAAGATTGGATCCCCTGGATTGGACACAGGCGGTTGCTGACGTTCAGCGATTTTTGATGAATCAGGAGGATCTAATTGCGTTCAAGAAAGAGACAATCGCGCATATGCTCCTGCGAAAGCAGGAATCCATCTTCACCAGTGGATTCCCGCCTTCGCGGGAATGACGGGTCACCGTTGGTTCAAACGAAGACCATCCCCCGTTTTTGCATATTACGCAACTAACTCTTTCACTATTTGCTGCGCGCTATCAAATAATTTGCGCTTGCTGTCATATCTACTTTGATTCTTCCTACAGGTTCCTTCAAACTTAGGCGGCGCATGACGAATCTCGATATCCAGCTCAACCTGGCTCTCTTCAACCTTGGCTTCAATATGGAGTAAATTTCTTTTTAATGTTTTGTAAAAGCTGATTTCACTTCTCTCCGGATCGGGTAAAAATTTATTAACTTCAGTGCAAAATTCACAACCACAGTTCAATCGCCCCTCACGAGACCAATCTTTTGGCGGCTCTGGCGGGGCCGGAAAATCGACTTTAATCCGTTGGCGGACATCCTCACTAAATTTTTTCATGATTATCTGGTCATAATCACGCCCTTTAAGCGCCTTGAGGCTGCTGACCAGGGCTGGCCCATACGTGGCTGTTAGAAATTCCTTCTGCTCCTGCCCGGATAAAAACGCAATAATCTCATCTGTTAAGGTCTCAATTTTGAGCAAAGAAACCATTTGCACCAAATTTGCTACAGCTTCTTTTGTCAGGCCATACGCCAATGAAGGCTGCCATAGTTCATTTACCCATCTCGTCATAATAGATTGACCTGCACCGGAAAGAGACACGCCGGCTAACAGCAGCGCGTTCAACCAACCCAGCGCCCCCCGCTGCGGGGTTAAATAGGCGCTAATGTCTTCCTCAAAATGCTGCCAGCCAAAACGCTCAACTATCCGCCTGACAATTTGATCATCAACCTGGCTGAGGCTGTATTGATTCATCTGCTTGCGCAGGAACTTTTTGAGCAAGGCAATCTCCCCAATGAGCATGATCTCCTTTGAAATTTCGTCCTTACGATAGGAAGGTAGATTTTCGAGGAGATGGTCTGCCAGTTGAATTATTTTCTGGCGATAACCGTCGTCCGCTAAATTCTGCTTTTGCAGCGATGTTTTCAACACATGGAGGCCATAATCCAGGTCCATTCTTGTGACCAAATCAAATTCTCGATCCTTGGGCCAGATGATTATAGCGCCGCGATGATACCAAAGGTCCTTGGTTGCCCCCTCGTTTCCCGTGGCTTCGGAGATGGAGTATCCGCGCCCCGGTCCCTCGCGTAAAGGCGTTTTTGCCAGGAGATCATCCTCGTCCAACCGTAGTTTTTTTACATCTATCTTTTCCCCTGCAGCGGATACAAAGGAATGGGCATAAACTTCTTCTTCGTCAACATCATATTCTTCAAAATCATCCTCATCCAAATCATAGCGGGATGAATATCGGCCATAATAGGCTGTCTCCCCATAACTGGTTCTGTAATAGGTCGCTAAACATAAAAATGCCTGGCAACCGTTTTGTTCTGCGGCGTTTAACAGGACGGAAGCTTTGGCAAAGTCACCATGTTTAAGGTTAGACAGGCTGATATTTTGCTCTGTATAACTATGTTCAAGCAAATAGATTAAGATTGGATTTTCACTACTTTCCTGCTTCCATTTTTGGATGGCGCGGCCAATATCCTCAATAACTTTAGATTGTTCAGATAAAAGCGGTTTCCTTGCTCTATCCACAATTGACAGGTTGTATATCAAATTGATGCGATAGCCGGACGTAACCGGTTTAACTTCGTGATAACAATCGGCATAAAAGGCTGCAAAAGCAGGATGGAAGCCATCACTATCGGCAAATGAATACCTATGGCTTTGGCCGCCGTGACTGACTATCAGTTCGCCGCCTTCATGCTCAGAAGGCAGGTTAACGACCAACGTGGCGAACATATTTGGTATCTTTTCTGTGTCGCGGTGCGCGGCAAAAAGTCCGCCTTCTTCATAAATCAAAAGTTTATATTGCTCAAACTCAATTTTGCAATCATCCAGACCTAACTGCTTTCCTATCTGAGCGACTGCCTCTCGCAGCGCCTCCTCCCATTGGGGGTTGGTCAGTTCAAAATCTTCAGCCGCAATTTGCCAGGATTTACGAACGTTTGTGTCGTGAATTGTTTCTTCTCCATACCCAAAGGGCGACTGTTGGCTAAATTTAATCAGCGCTTTGGCCTGTTGTTCAAGAAGAGGGAGTGCAACATGCCCCACCCCTTTCACTTTAAGCCCCGGAGGGATAGAAGGCAGCGTGCCACCGACGGAAAATGTTCCTGACGTTTCGACTTTGTCCATTAAAGCAAGCAGTTTATTCATGGTAATCTCCTCGAAAGATAATTATGAATTATGAAGGATGAAGGTAACTACTAAGCCGGTCATTCCCGCGAAGGCGGGAATCCACTTTGGTAATGATGATGGATACCCGCTTTCGCGGGTATGACAACTAGAGGAGGCTTAGTAGTTACGGATGAAGGATGAATTATGAAATTTTCGTTCATCTTTAATCCAGCCCCGCTTTGGACATCGCTTGCCACAAATTTCGTCGGCGCTGATGGTCAGTACGCCATTTCTCCAGCAGAATCTTGTAGCTTTGTGGGGCTAACTCGCGTAGAGCAACCATCCAGCGAGCATGCGCGGTGTAATCCGCTTTCTCAACACGTTCAGGTCTGGGCACAAAGTTTTGCAAATACGCTTTCCAATAGCCCATAACCTGGTAAATTAAATCAGCAGCAGCAACCTGCTTCAAGTAGGTCCGGCGAGAGGTTTGGTCCGGTGATTTTAGTTCGCCGGGTCTGATGACCAGCGCATAAAACTGAGGGTACTGCTCCTTCTCCCGGCTGTCAATCTCGCTTAAATCTTTAGTCAGCAACCGTAAGAATTCATAATCTTCGCCCATATCCTTTTTCTGACCTGGTAAATGTGTTAACCAGTCGGTCATCTGCTGCTGAAACCAGGCGGGTCCCTTTTGATCATCCACAACAGTGTCAATCAACCAATGCAGCCACCAACTATCGCGGGGTTGGGGACGGTTCCCGCCCCAACCCCATGCTGAAGGTCTGGCCCGTTGCATGATGTACTCGCGCCACGAGGCAAAAAGGGCTTGCCGCACCTGTTCCGAGACCGGCGTTTCGGCAAAGGCTTTGAACATGGCTTCCCAATTGAAACAGTGTTCAAAGGTGATGAGTTGGAGGGACAAAGCTCTATCCGTCTCGTTTTGGCCCAATCCTTTACTTATTTTTTGGTAATAACTTAACAGAGTCTTGTGGTTCTGCAACCTGGTATCATCGTTGTCGTGCCGTTGGATAAGGGGATATAGCAGCCTGCTTTCAGGTGTCCAGACATCACGGATTTGTTCGTAATTCAACATAGGGGGGAGGGTTTCTTGAACCACCTGCAAGCCTTCCTGGTACTCCTGTTTTGCCAGCAAATCCTCAAGCACCGGCAGGCCATTTTGCCATTGCTGCGGAATGGTTTGGCGCAGGTTGCCCAGGTATTGCTCCGGAGCAAATTTATCCACGCAGTGCATATAGAAGGCATGCCAGTGCGAGGTCGTGTTTTTCAACTCTTTTTGCCAGGGGAGTGTCTCTTTATGTTGGGCGAGACCTCTAAAAATAGTCTCCTGATCCGCTTCCGGTAATTGGGTGAAGAAATCCCACAACTTTTCGCTGTCCAAGACCACCTGAGAAAAACTGTTCTCTAACTCCAAAATGGATTTGGCAAAGGCAAAGGCATCGGGGGCCTTCTCTTCTATTTCCGCGTCCCTTATAAATGAAAGCCACTCCCATTCCAGCAAACAGAGCGTTAAATTTTCTTCCAGATGGAAGCCTTCTATGTAAATCCATTCTGGCATTCCTGCTGAAATTTCATCTTCCATCATGGCAAGGGCTTCAGCAAAACCCTCGTCTGGGGAAAAGGAATGGTCAATGGCGTGGGGAATTAACGGCCGTATTTTTTTGGCTATCTTTTCCAGGTCCTCAATTACCGCCGATTCATCAAAATAGGGCGACTCCCAATGGTGATCTTGTATAACATATTTGCCATCTTCCTGGGAGGCTTCAGCCACAATGTCATACCACTCATTCCACAACGCATTCCAGGTTTGTTGCAATTTGGCGGTAGACACCGGTTTGCCCGGCGCGGCCGACGCCGCGCCAGCTGAGTCTAGTGGGGAAAGAATGTGCTGGACAGTTTGCCGGGTGTCTGGCGGCAGTTGATCCAAAACCTCATCTTGCCTGGCAGGCGGCAGCGTGGCCCATAAGGCATCGAGGAGGCGTATGATCTCTTGTTGGGTTAGGGCTGCAAACAAATGGTCTCCGACGAAGAGGGGGTTAGACATAGCAAATTTAATCCTTTTTACTATTTTGACGCATGGCGTTCGCATTCAAAAGTGTAATTGTATCGGTTCCACCAACTGAGTCTATTTTATCAGAACCCTCAAAACTAAAGGTTACGCCGGCCAACGACAATTAGAATTACCGTCTTGCCTCAAATAAAAATCTTGCTTTAATAATCCATTGCTAACAACAATAATTCTGCTGATGGTGGGGGAAGCGGGCGGCGGCAGTACCGAGCAAACCCTCAGTTTTTTAGGCATATTTCTTCAAGACATTGCTGCTTTCTATGAGCGAGGGCCAAACCCCGCTCCTGATTTCGATGATGATGAGTTTCCGTTTTAGTTTTGTAATCTGACAGGGCTGGAGCGAATATTTGGATTGCGCCACCAATAAATGAGCCAGTTCATCCACGAAAGGACTAAAGAGCCACATTCCCGCTTTGTGATCATTAAAGAAATCTTATAGAATATTCCAACACGTTATGGCCCAAGGAGCCGTTTTTAGCCTCAGCAGCATGGTTTATGGCTAAAATTTAGGAGGCATCATAGTCAGATTACCGTATCTTTTTTGTCGCATGACACATACCCTGCTAGGTTCCCGTTGTTTGCGCCAGTTCATACCCTTTATCCGCTTTTATAAAGAGATAAACCCTGTGCCGGTTTAAGGAATGAGTCGATGACATTGGAACGAGGACTTTGCAGGGAAATCACGGCCGTTCACCCGCCAACCCCTTCTCGGAGGTGAGTCTTGCCCAAAATATTCGATAACATCGAACAGAAACTTCTCCCGGAACTGCAACAATCCCTCGAACTGTCTTACCGCGCCGATTTTTGCGTCGGCTACTTCAACCTGCGCGGCTGGCGGGAAATTGACAGCCGGATTGAAGAATGGACAGGTGGCAACAACCACCGCTGCCGGCTGTTAGTTGGGATGCAGCGGCGGCCCCGTGACGAACTTAAAACAGCCTTCAGTTTTCGCAAGGATGGGGAACGCATAGACCAAAAAACGGCCGTTACCCTCAAAAAGGAATTGGCCCAGGAATTCCGCCACCAACTAACCATTGGCGCACCAACAAATGCTGACGAAGCTGGGCTGCGCCGCTTGGTCCGGCAAATCCGGGATGACAAACTGGTTGTCAAACTGTTCTTGCGCCACCCACTTCATGCCAAGTTGTACCTGCTCTTCCGGGAAGATATGCACACCCCCATCATTGGCTACATGGGCAGCAGCAACCTGACTTTTTCCGGCCTTTCCGGGCAGGGTGAACTCAATCTAGATGTTCTGGAGCAAGACGCGGCCCAAAAGCTGACCCAATGGTTTGAAGACCGCTGGCAGGATAACTGGTGCGTCGATATTTCGCAGGAACTGGTCGAGATTATTGAGGAGAGTTGGGCCGGCGAAAAGCTGACGCCGCCTTATTACATTTACCTCAAAATGGCCTACCATCTGTCCCGTGAAGCGCGGGCCGGGTTGACGGAATTTAGTATCCCTCACGAATTTGGCGATCAGTTATTCGATTTTCAAACAGCGGCCGTTAAAATCGCTGCCCGCCATTTGAACCAGAGAGGAGGTGTCCTCATAGGCGATGTTGTTGGTTTAGGCAAAACCATCATGGCTACCGCCCTGGCCAAAATCTTTGAAGAAGATTTTTTCATGGAAACGCTCATCATCTGCCCCAAGAACCTGGTCAAGATGTGGGAGTATTACCGCGATGAGTACCGCTTGCACGCCAGAGTGCTGTCTATAACCCGCGTGCAAAATGAACTGCCTGATTTGCGCCGCTATCGCCTGGTTCTGATTGATGAAAGCCATAACCTGCGTAATCGGGAGGGGAAACGCTACCGGGCGATTCAGGAATATATTCAAGCCAATGACAGCCGCTGCATTTTGCTTTCGGCCACGCCTTACAACAAGACCTATTTAGACCTGTCCAGCCAATTAAGATTGTTTGTGCCGGAAGAAGCGGATTTAGGCATTCGCCCGGAGAATTTATTACGCGAGATGGGGGAAGTGGAATTTGTGCGCCAACATCAAGCCCCGTTGCGTTCTTTGGCAGCGTTTGAAAAGAGCGGCTATGCTGACGATTGGCGGGAGTTGATGCGCCTCTTTATGGTCCGGCGCACCCGCAGCTTTATTCGGGATAATTATGCCCGTCCTGACCCGCATAACGGCCGTAAATACCTCTCGTTCGCCGATGGCCGCCGCGCCTACTTCCCCGACCGCATTCCCCGGCGCGTTGACTTCACCCTGGACGAAACCGACCCCCACGATCAGTACGCCTGCATGTATGGCGAAGATGTGGTCGATACCATCAACGACTTGAATTTACCCCGCTATGGCCTGGGTAACTACGTGGTCAAAAATCCGCCAATTGCTCCCACCCCACGGGAAAACAAAATCATTGAAGATTTATCGCGTGGCGGCCGCCGCCTGATGGGGTTCAGCCGCACCAATCTCTTCAAGCGCCTGGAAAGCAGCGGGTATGCCTTCCTTTTGTCGGTTGAGCGCCATATTTTGCGCAATTACATCTTTATTCACGCCCTGGAAAACGGCCTGGAACTGCCCATTGGTACCCAGGGCGCGGAGATGCTGGATTCCCGGTTTGAGGATGAAGACGCCGAGGCCGTTGAATACAGCACGGCCGTTTTATTTGATGATGGCACGGTGGAGAATAACGATACGGCCGTTCCCCATGACCAGCCCGCACTGCGCACCGTTGCCGCATTCCAGGAAAGAGCCGTTCAAGCCTATAACCTGTATGCCGGGAAATACAAACGCCGCTTCCGCTGGATTCGGGCCGACCTTTTCCAAAAGCGGCTAATTAAGAATCTGCGCGACGATGCTGAAGATTTACTCCTCATTTTGCAGGAATGCGGCCGGTGGGATCCGTCTCGTGACACTCAATTGAATGCCCTGCACAAGCTGCTCACCCAAACCCATGCCCACGAAAAGGTATTGATTTTCAGCCAGTTTGCCGACACGGTGCGTTACCTGGAAACCCAGCTTCAAGCGCGGGGCGTGGCCGATGTGGCCGGCGTGACCGGCGGTTCGGCCGACCCGACCGAGATGGCCTGGCGCTTCAGTCCCCGGAGCAACGGCAAACGGGATGCCATCCGGCCAGAGGATGAGCTGCGCGTCCTGATTGCCACCGACGTCCTCAGTGAAGGGCAAAACCTGCAAGATTGCCACATTGTTGTCAATTTTGACCTGCCCTGGGCCATTATCCGCCTGATTCAGCGAGTGGGACGCGTGGATCGGATTGGCCAGGAAGCGGCGAAAATTGTCAGTTATGCCTTTTGGCCGGCCGAGGGCATCGAACGCATCATCCATCTGCGCGGGCGGCTGCGCAACCGGCTCCAGCAAAATGCCGAGGTGGTGGGCACGGACGAACAATTTTTTGAAGACGATGAACGGGCCGAGCCATTGCGTGATTTGTACAACGAAAAGGCGGGGGCGTTAGACGAGGAACCGGACAACGAAATTGACCTCGTTTCCCACGCTTACCAGATTTGGAAAAATGCCACCGATGCTAACCCCCAATTGAAGACGATTATTCCTCGGCTCTCGCCGGTGATCTATGCCAGCAAAGCGTACGCTGCCGGCCCTGAATCCGGGCCAGGCGGGGTGCTGGTGTACCTGAATACGGACAAAGACAACAGCGCCCTGGCCTGGATTGATCAGGATGGGCGCAGTGTGACCGAGTCCCAGTTTGCCATTTTACGCGCCGCCGAATGTGCCCTGGATACACCGGCCTTACCGCGTCAGGAAAACCATCATGAGTTGGTGGAGAGTGCCGTCCAGCACATCATGACCGAAAGCAAATATGTCGGCGGGCAGTTGGGCCGTCCCTCCGGGGCCAGATTCAGGACGTATGAAAGGTTAGACCACTACTATAACCAAAAGCTCAAGGGAACTTTGTTAGAAAAATTGCCATCCACCCAATCCCTGGTGCGGGCTTTGGAACAGATTTACCGCTTTCCTTTGCGGGAGAGCGCCAAAGAAAAGTTGAACCGGCAGCTGCGCAGTAACGTGCAAGATGGGCAGTTGGCCGATTTGGTAGTGACTCTGTACGACGAAGATAAGTTGTGCCTGGTGCAGGATGAGGAGGATACGCAGGAGCCGCGGATCATCTGCTCGCTGGGATTGGTCGCGGAGTCAAAGAGCGACTTGTTAACATGAATGGAAATCGTGCCAAACAATATCTTAAACAGGGCAATTTTGAGCGGCTGTTTGTGGATGAACTGGGCTGGGATTGTTATGATTTGATCCTGCCGTTGACGATTGATGGGCAGCCGGTTCAACTCCGGGCGGTAGCCGAAAAGCGGGACGTAGTTGCTTTTCACTGCGCCGTGGCCGATGCCATGCCACCCTATGCCACCCGGGGCAAGATTGAGCGGCAGGTGGCCCAGCGCTTCCGCGAGCATCTGATTATCTACACCAGTGGAGAGTCCGAGGAGCAGATCTGGCAGTGGGCGCGGCGCGAATTGGGCCGGCCGTTAACCCGCCGCGAACACAAATACAACCCTCGCCACCAGTCCGGCGACTCCCTCATCCAAAAGCTGGAAACGATTGCCTTTAGCTTTGCCGAAGAAGAAGATTTGACCCTGGTGGACGTGACCAGCCGCGTCCGGGCGGCCTTCAACGTTGAGCGGGCGACCAAGAAATTCTACGACCTGTTCAAAAAAGACCGCGACGCCTTTGAGAAGTTTATCCAGGGCATTCCCGACGTGGACATGAGCAAATGGTACGTCTCGGTGATGTTGAACCGGCTCATGTTCATCTATTTCATCCAGCGCAAAGGCTTTTTGAACGGCGACCGGAATTATTTGCGCAACCGGCTGCAAATCATGCAAGAGCGGTATGGCGATGACCAGTTTTACTCTTTTTACCGCTATTTCCTCCTGCGCCTTTTTCATGACGGATTGGGCAAGCCGGATCACGACCCGGAACTGGAAGCGTTGATCGGCAAAGTACCCTATCTCAACGGGGGGATTTTCCAACTGCACCAGGTGGAGGAGAAGTACCCGGATATTCAGATTAGCGACGATGCTTTCCGGCGCATTTTTGATTTCTTTGACCAGTACCAGTGGCATCTGGACGACCGCCCTCTGCGCGATGACCGCGAGATTAACCCCGACGTGTTGGGTTACATCTTTGAGAAGTACATCAACCAGAAGCAGATGGGGGCCTATTACACCAAAGAAGACATCACCGGTTACATCAGCCAGAACACGATTATCCCGTTTTTGTTTGACCAGGCGCAGAAGGAATGTGCCATTGCCTTTGGCGGGGCGGGCAGTCTGTGGCGATTGGCTCAGGATAACCCGGATCGTTACATTTATGAGGCGGTGCGCTGGGGGACGGAATTGCCCCTGCCGCCGGAGATAGCGGTTGGCCTGGATGACGTAAGCCGGCGTGACCTGTGGAACACCCCAACGCCAGAGGAATATGGCCTGCCGACGGAAATCTGGCGGGAAACGGTGGCCCGGCGGCAGCGTTATGGCGAACTGCGCGACCGGCTGGCGGCCGGGGAAGTCACGGCGATCAACGACTTTATCACCTATAACCTGGACATCGTGCAGTTTGCCCAGGACGTGATTGAAAACTGCGAAGGGCCGGAATTGTTACGAGCGTTTTGGAAAGCGATTGTCCGCATTTCGGTGTTAGACCCCACGGTAGGCTCCGGCGCTTTTTTGTTTGCCGCGCTCAACATCCTGGAACCGTTGTATGAAGCGGGCCTGGAACGGATGCAAGCCTTTGTCGCCGAATTGGGGCCAACCGATCATCCGCAAAAGTACAGTGACTTCAAACAGATATTGGCCCGGGTGCAGCAGCATCCCAATCAAAAATATTTCGTCCTCAAGTCCATTGTCGTCAACAATTTGTATGGTGTGGACATCATGGCCGAGGCGGTGGAAATTGCCAAACTGCGCCTCTTTTTGAAGCTGGTATCCCAGGTGGAGACGGTCGAGCAGATTGAACCGCTGCCGGACATTGATTTCAACATCCGCGCCGGTAATACGCTGGTGGGCTTTACGACGCCGGGGGAAGTGGCCCAGGCGATGCAAAGGACGACGACCGGCCAGGGGCGGCTGCTGTTTGCCGAAGACCAGACGGCGCTGGCCCGGATTGAGGAGAAAGCGGGCGACGTAGACCGGCTGTTTGGCCGCTTCCGGGAAATGCAGACCAGCGGTGAGGCGTTGGAATTTGCCGCCGCCGATTTTGTAGAGACCAAACAACACCTGCAAGAGCGGTTACAGGAACTGGAAGCGGAACTGAACCGCTATCTGGCGCAGCAGTACGGTGTAAACCCGGACAACGAGAATGCGTACCAGAAATGGCTGGCCAGCCACCAGCCGTTCCACTGGTTCATTGAGTTTTATGGCATTCTCAAGCAGGGTGGTTTTGACATAATTATCGGTAACCCACCGTATGTAGAATATCGTCTTGTAAAAAAAGATTATACGCTAAGGGCAGATTACTTTAAGTCACTCGCATCGAATAACTTGTATGCATATTGCATGGAGCGTTCTACACATCTTATTTCTCTCAACGGCAGGTTTGGTATGATTGTCCCCACCAGCGTCATTGGCTTGGATAGAACAGACTGCCTAAGAGAAATACTATTAGAACAATTTGAATTGAATCTTTGTAGCACTTATGGAATTAGACCATCTACGCTCTTTGATGGTGTCGATCAACGTCTCTGTATTTATTTAGGCAAATCTGGAAAACCGAAATCGGCCATTATTCAAACAACACGACATCATTATTGGTATGCAGAGGAACGTCCCAATTTGTTCAATTCTTTGTTATACAATCCTGCCTTCAACCATAATCGCTTGCTTCGCTTCCCTCAGATTCCAAACACTAACGGATTACAAGTGCTAAAAAAACTCGAAAATCAAAGTCACCAGACTATCAAGCAATACTTTGCCACATCTACCACAGGTTACTTAATGCATTATCACCGAAGTCCGCGATATTGGATTAGGAGTATTGACTTTGAACCCCATTTTAGGAGCGCCACCCGTACACGTTCAATTCATCACTTCCGTGATCTTTACTTTAGGGGATTAGCTGAAAGCAAAGTTATTGGTGCGTTGTTGAATAGCTCGCTATTTTATTTTTGGTTTATATCGTTGGGGAACGGCCGAAACATAACGGGGACAGATATTGAAGAATTCCCTGTTGGCAAATTGACCGCAGAAATACTCTTAAACACGCCTCCAATCTTTGACAGTTTAATGGACGATTACAAGCAAAACTCTATTATTCGGGTTAGAGCTGACCAAGAGTATCAAGAGTTTTATCAAAGTAAGTCCAAGTCTATTATCGACGAGATAGACCTAATATTAGGCCGACATTACGGCTTTGCCGATGAAGAACTCGACTTCATCGTCAACTACGACATCAAGTACCGCATGGGCGATGAGTTGTTTGAAGATAATGACGAGGACGAGTCGTAGTCAAGGGCTGAACGCGCATGGCATACTACACCATTCACTACAACGAGCAGAAGGAACCCTACCTCATCGAGAAGAATTTTGGCTATCGCGCCCAGGTTGATGACAGCAGTTCTCACTGGACGTGGCACATCACCGAGCGGGGCATCACCCACCTCTCCCGCGATTTCTTCGGCAAGCCCACAAAAATGCCCACCCAAATCAGTCGTGAACAACTGGAAGACCTCAAGGCGTTCAACATGCTGCGCCGCAGCGACGGCGCGTTAATTGGGGCTAACCCGCTTTATCCGTCGGATGTGCGGGCAGCGCCAGCCCGGCCGGTCCGTTCATCACCAAAACCAACGACGCAGCCAGGGAAACGGCCGGTCAAGCCAGTCACGCCGCCGGTAGCACTTCCGCCAAAGCCACAGCGCGGTTTCTGGGGCTGGTTGAAATCGTTGTTTGGTGGGGAGTAGGGATATGATACGGACACCAAAATGGCAGCATCGTCTCACCCGCCTGACTGAGGGGCTGATCGTTGTAATCGGGCTGGTAGCGGCCGTTGTTTTGTGGCAGTGGTTTCGGAATGGCGGCGGCTTTGAGGCGGTGTATGTGGCCATCGGGGTGGCGCTGGCTGGGTTGGTTGCGGTACGAAGCTGGCTAAATCAGAAACCGGAAACGGCCACACCTCAGTTATCAGGTTGGGGGCTGACCTCCAATGCCGATGACGGACTGTCGGCTCTGCGCCGCCAGATTGAACAGGCATTTAACCTGGACGATTTACGCGCCCTGGCCTTTGACCTGCATCTGCATTTCGACAATCTGGCCGGAGAGACGCTGGAGCGGAAGATACTATCTCTGTTGGAGACTTGCCACAGAAACGGCCGTTTGCCCGACCTTATGCAGCAACTGCAACAAATGCGTCCCCACACGCAATGGGTTTACCCCACTATACAGACCTTGCCCGCCACGCCACAGGCACAGCGCAACCGCGAAAACCTGCTCAACCACATCCAGACCGCCTGGATTGACGGCTTTCTGAAACAATCTATTTACAGCGAGGTACTCAAGCTTTCCCTGAGTTACCGGCCGGAAGCAGTAGGGCAACGGCCGTGGCAGATGGTGCTGAAGCAGACTGGACAGCCGGACGCCCCTGTGCCGCCGGAGCGCTCGCTGCCAGAGATATTCACCGCCGCCGGTCGCAACCTGCTCATCCTGGGTGAACCGGGCAGCGGCAAAACGATCACCATGCTGCAACTGGCCGAATCGCTCATTGACGCCGCCCGGCAAAACCCGGCCGAACCCCTGCCCATCATCCTCAACCTGTCCTCGTGGGCGCAGAAACAAAAACCGTTGGCGGAGTGGCTGGCGGAAGAGACGTTTGTCCAGTACGGTGTAGCTCGCGACCTGACCCGCGCTGGAATTGCCTCCAACCAATTCCTTTATCTGCTGGATGGCCTGGATGAAGTGGCTGCCGCGGCCCGCGATGCCTGCATCGCGGCGATCAATAAGTTCAAAGAGACGCAGCCAGTGGAGATGATAGTATGCAGCCGTACCGCAGAGTATGAGGCATTGCAAAACCGGCTGCATTTAGGCGTGGCTATCCAGATAAAACCATTAAGTGATACCCAAATTAACGCTTACCTGGGGCATGAAGGGCTGGATCTCCAGGCAGTGCGGGCTACACTGGCCCACGATCCCGACCTGCGCGACCTGGCCCGCGCCCCGCTGATGCTCAGTCTGATGACCCTGGCTTACCGGGGATTGACCCGCGATGATTTGCAGCCCCTTGCCGATAAAGAAGCCCGCCGCCGCCACTTGTTTGAGAATTATGTGCGGCAGATGTTTGCGAGACGGCCGTTGCCGCCAGACAGCCTTTATACGCAGGAACAGGCCACGGGATGGCTGACTAACCTGGCTCAGGGGATGACAGTGCATGAGCAGTCTATCTTTTACATTGAGCGATTGCAACCGACGTGGTTGGGGAACGGCCGTTGGCGGCGATATTACCAACCACTTGTCGTGCTGCTTGTCGGGCTGATTTTCGGGCTGATTGTCGGGCTGATTGTCGGGCTGATTGTCGGGCTGATTGTCGGGCTGCTTGTCGGGCTGCTTGGCGGGCTGAGCGATACTATTGGCTTAGGTGAGGTGCTTAACTGGCGATGGGTCGGCTTGCGTCGTTTTTTGCCCGCTTTTGGTGAGGGATTTATCCTGGGGATGCTTTCAGGCTTAATTGGCGGTGTTGCCGGAGAGTTTGGCCTGGGCTTTGGCAATACCCTTATGGTAGGGTTGTTTTTCGGGCTAGTGGGCGGGCTGATTAGCGAGCGAATTCTTGGAAGAGGTGTCGGGCTGAGTGACGGGCTGCTTGTCGGGCTGAGTGTCGGGCTGATTGTCGGGCTGAGTGGCGGGCTGCTTGGCGGGCTGCTTGTCGGGCTGCTTGTCGGGCTGCTTGGCGGGCTGATTGTCGGGCTGATTTTCGGGCTGATTGGCGAAGGTTTTGAGCGCCAAGAAACAGAGACCAGGCTGGTTCCCAATCAAAGTGTTCGCCGCGCCGCCTGGAATGCTGCCGCATTTGCAGTTTTGGGCGCGCTGGGTGGGCTGGTTTATGGCCTGGTTTTGTGGCAGTTAGATGGGTGCCTTGGTTGGCTTTGCTTCTCACCCTATTTTAAATTTGGGGGTGGGCTTTGGGGCGGTATACGAGCTGGGGTTGCCATGGGAATTGCGAACTCCATTGGGATTTCTCTTGCATATGGCCTCAATACCGTTATCCAACATTATATGTTGCGTCGGCTGCTGGCGTGGGCCGGTGTCGTGCCCTATCCCTTTCGGGACACTCGGCTGGTGGCTTATCTCGATGCCATGCACGAGCGCATCCTGCTGCGCCGCGTCGGTGGTGGCTGGATTTTTGTCCATCGCTCTATGCTAGTAGTTCAACCGACAAGTTTTGACGGGTTCTATTCCGCGAAAAAATCCATCAAAACAACATTGTCG
>JACSRF010000062.1 GCA_014879875.1 Anaerolinea sp. | reverse complement strand
ATCTCAATAAATGGGGGTGAGAGGAGTGCGCATCCTCAGATGCGCATCTGAGGATGCGCACTCCTCCACTAGATACAGATTTGGGGTTTTCTCACAGCTTGTCAGGGGGCAAGCCAATCGCAAATCGCAAATCGTAAATCGCAAATCCTATAGTAGGACAAATAGGTAATTGCATACCTTTGCTTTTCCCTCTATTGTATGGGTAGGGCTTGTCTGCACGTTTGCAGCCAATTGATAGCTGTGGGCGCGCGGCGACAGGCAAGGCATCAATAGGGACGACGCTGCCTCGTTTATTTTTTATTGGGCAGACGGCCGTCACCCCAACATTAATAAGGTGTGCAAATGAATTCATTGATTTCCCAATTTAACCGACGTTCGCGCCAACAACCGCCGGAGGCAGGGCAGGGTATTATTGAATACCTGATCATTCTGGCGCTGGTTGGCCTGGCCGTGGTTCTCATCGTCAACATGATGGGGCCGGCCATCTCAAATGCATTCGCCGATATCGTGGAAAGAGCGCCGATGGCGCCGCCGGAACTGGCCGGTTTTACGCGCGTGCCGCCGACGCCATCGGCCACGCCGGACCCGAATCCGGTGTTGACGCTGACGTACACAGGAGGGTGTACGGGGGTGGTGCAGACCAACCCCAACCCGCCGTATACAGGGGGGCAGTCGGTGACGTTAACGGCCGTTCCCGACTCCGGCTGCGCATTTGCCGGCTGGGGCGATGACCTGAGCGGCACGGAAAACCCGAAAACGATCACCCTCAATACCCATATGTCGGTATCGGCCAACTTTGTGCAGGCGCGTTATACCCTGACGATCAACATCACCGGCGGCGGCACGGTGCAGCGCGTGCCCAACCAGACGACGTATTTGCCGGGCACACTGGTGCAGTTAACGGCCGTGCCCAACACCGGCTCCAACTTTATCCAATGGAGTGGGGACGTGTCCGGGTCTAATCCTTCGGCCAACCTGGTCATGAACGGCGACAAAACCGTCACCGCCATCTTCCAGGCCGGCTGTTATCCATTGACGCTAACGGCCGTGCCGACCAATGGCGGCGCAGTCGTCCCCAACCCTTCCAGCAACTGCGGCGGCAACTATACACACGGGACCAATGTCTCCCTCTCCGCCATCCCCGTTGCCGGCTACGCTTTTAGCGGCTGGAGCGGCGACGCCAGCGGCAGCGCCAACCCATACCCTAACCTGGCGATGAATGGCAACCGCAGCGTCATTGCCACCTTCACGCAGTTGGAGTACACCGTAACGGCGAATGTGTCGCCGGCAGGAGCAGGCACGGTGACGATCTCGCCCGCGCAGCCCCCTTACCATTACAATGACGCGGTGCAGTTGACGGCCAACCCGGCCGCCGGCTACACCTTTGTCAACTGGAGCGGCAGCATCCCCGGCAGCGGTAACAATCCGCACAGCTTCCTGGTTGACGGCAACGAGACAATCACCGCCAATTTCGCACTGACCTGCTACACGCTGACGCTGGGGCAGCTGCCGGGCGGCAGCGGTACGGTAACGGCCAGCCCGACTTCCTCTGGCGGCTGCCCGGCGGGGCAGTACATCCCGTACACGTTGATCACGCTGACGGCCGTGCCGGCCACCGGCTACGCTTTCCAAAACTGGTCAGGGACAATCAGTGGGACGAACACGCCTGCCAGCTTCAACATTATCGGCAACAGCAACGTGACGGCCAATTTCCAGCAATGTTATGCGCTGAACGTCACCAGTAACCCTGCCAACGGCGGCACGGTCAGCCGCAGCCCATCGCCCAATTGCAGCGGCGGCGCGTCCTATACGCCGGGTACAAACGTGACGCTGACGGCCAGTCCCAACGCCAATTTTGAGTTCGCCAACTGGAGCGGCAGTCTCAGTGGCAGCAGCAATCCGGCGGCGATCACGATGAATGCCACAGCCAACGTCACGGCGAACTTCAACAGCACTGCCTCCGGCGTTCTCTTTGTGGTCGGCAATGCCGGCGGTTTGACAACATCGGAAACGGCCATCCGCAACCGGCTAGAAACCATGGGGCATACTGTAACTATCCTGGATGATAATAATGTGAGCGGGTACAACCCCAACGGCAAGGCCCTCATCATCGTCTCTGTTTCCGTCAGTACTTCTACCTATGGGACGGCTTTCCGGGACACGGGCATCCCGTTGATGCTCATGCGGCGGCAGCTTGCCGGAAACTTGCGCCTGGGGGGCGACAACAGCAGCGTTAGCAGCCAGCAAATAGCGATGGTTGCGGCAAATAACGGGCACCCCCTGGCGGCGGGGAAGAGCGGCACTATCTCCGTCTCTTCCAGCAGTATGACCATTGGGAATGCGTTTAGCTTAGGTAGTGGCGCGGTCAGTATTGCCAATGTCACCAATGACAGCAGCCGTTTTGCCATTGTGGGCTACCCCACCGGCGCGATCATGACCAGCGGTACAGCTCCGGCGCGGCGCGTTGGCTTTTTCCTGGAAAATGCGGCTGTGTACAACACAAATGGGTGGGCTTTGTTTGAAGCGGCGGTGAACTGGGCCGTAGGCAACTAACATGTGAAGAAAGCGTATCTGAAGAACCTTAACTTCTCAGTCCGCCATTCTCTTACAAATAAAAAGAGCCGCCGGAAAACCCGGCGGCTCTTTTTGATTATAAAACCGCATGTGGCAGCAGATTGAACCATCAGGCAACCTGTCTTATAATTGCTCCGTCATTGTGTAGCCCAGGTTCGCAACCTGGGCTACATTTACACAGGAGTTGAAAATGTCTGTGGATATATCCGAACTCAGTTTTGAAGCGGCTTTGCAAGAATTAGAAACCGTCGTTGCCCAATTAGAATCGGGCAACATGACGTTGGAAGCATCGCTAACCCTCTTCGAGCGTGGGCAAAAGCTGGCCGAACGGTGCAACTTGCAGCTCGAACAGGCCAGTTTGCGCGTGGAACAGTTAACGGCCGATGGAGAGATTATCCAACGTTAAGGAATGAGAATTAAATAACTTGCCCATTTAGAAGTTCAACCTCTCCGAAGAAGTTGAACTTCTCCGAAGAAGTTGAACTTCTCGCTTGCTGATTGTTTGACAGAATTAACCTTTTGCCCCGATGACGACAACGAATTGGAGTAAACAGCGAATTTTT
>JACSRF010000316.1 GCA_014879875.1 Anaerolinea sp. | reverse complement strand
CGCGCGCAATGGCACGGACCCGTTTCGCTTGCAGGAGGCGGGGGGTTGGAGCAGCCTGGCGATGCCGCGTCGCTATGTGGAGGCGGCGGAGATAGCCAACAAGGGGGTGAAGTTGTCGCCGTGATCTACCATTCCTGAGATGGCAGTGTAGCAACTTGTTGGGTTGGCTTCACAAAAAGCAGGCAAAAAGCACACTAAAGCGGGGTTTTTTTTGCATGTATCCCGACAATAGACCTACCTGCTTGCCTCTATCCCCAGGTTACCTGGCTTTGCCGGACCTCTTTTTGACACGTCCGCCAATGTTGATGCTTCTGCCCGTTGCCACCTGATTCCCCTCCCCCTGAACTGAGACCCCGCTGCCTTTGACCTTGCTTATATATGTCACTCCTTGCTGCCGCGCCAGCGCCCCCGGCTCCGCCTCAATCTCCGGCGTAACGGTAAACGGCAGCCCCTTCGGCGTCACATCTCCGGCCGCATAATAAGCCACGGCAAAATTGTCCGCCTTGGCGAAGTTGAAGAAAGGATGCTGCCGGTCGCCCGTGCGCTGCGGCACCTTCTCCCGCGCGTGCAGCGCCAGGTCGGCGACGTAGGCAAACCCATCCTGCTGCGCCGCGCCGACGCCGCACAGCGCTTCGATGAGCGCCAGGGTAAAGGCGCTGTAGGGCTTGCCGGCGAAAGATTTCTCGTGGGCAAAAGAAGAGGCGATGACCATCCGGCCGCTGCCCTCACCGAACTTCTCGGCCGCCTCTAGCGGGATGGCCGCCGGGGTCAGGGTCAGGCCGGGCGCTTTGATATTGTCCAGGCCGCCAGCATGACAGCAGTCCAGCAGCAGTAACATCTTCCGGTGGGGGATGGCCAGCAGCGCCGCCGACAATTCCTGCCCGCTAATCGCCGTCTCGTACAACCTGTCCACGTCATAATCGTGCGGCAGCAGGTAGTAGGCCGCGCCCATCGAGGAAGTCACCCGGTAGCCATGCCCGGAAAAGTAGACGACGACGGTGTCTTGCTCGCTCGTCCGCCCGGCCAGGCGCGCCAGGGCGTCGCGGATGTGCTGGCGCGCAGCGCCTTCGGCCGTTAGCGTCTCGACCTGGTTGGGGGGATAGGCGCAGTAGGCGGGATGGCGCAGGATGTCGCCCAGGCCCTGCGCGTCGGTAATAGTGCCCGGTAGGTCCGGGCCGCCCACGCCGATCAGAAGAGCGTGTCCCTGGGTGAAGCTCTGGTTCATGGCGATTTCTTCTCGGTGTTGGCGCTGGCGGCGGCGCGACTGCCCTGGAAGGCGGGCACGGCCTTAGACCCCAACGCATATTCCAGGCGGCCCGCTTCCACCAGCGTATCGGCAACGACGACGCGGCCGTCCAGGTCGGCGAGCAGGTAGCTGACGACGCTGCCGCCCAGGAAGGCGGTATGGCCGGAGGTGAACCAGCGTTTGCTGGTGATCGCTTCGCCGCCGCTGGAGACGATGGTGACGTAGAGTAAATGGGTGATGCTCAGGGCGTTGAGGCGTTCGCGCAAGATGGCTGTGGCCAAGGGCGAAGCAGCTTGCCCTTCGGGAACGGATAGCAGCGCTTTGCTGCTTTCGTCGTGGGCGGCGATGAGGGATTCGGATTGCTGAATGGCCGTCTGAGCGGCGGCTTGCGCCTGTTCCAGCCTGGTGATTTCCGCCTGCTTTATCACTTTTGCGGCATCTGGCAGGTTGGCTATCTCCGTTTTGCGGGTGGCGATTTGTTGGCGCAGAGGTTCGAGGATTTCCTGGAGCAGACGCTGGAGTTGGTTCTGCAAGGTCCAGCGTTGTTTCACCAGGTCGGACCACTCCGCCAGCAGGGGCGATTCGCTAACGCGGGCGAAGTGGGGCAGATAGACCGGCCACCTGGTCACTTTCCCGGCGACCAGGGCGTGGAGGGCCGTCGCGGAAAGGGTAATTTCCTGCCCCTTAATGTCGTAGTCCACGCGGAACATATTGGCGATACCGGCTGCTGCGCCGATGATGGCCGTGGCCGCAGTCAAGGTTGGGGTTAGCGCCGCCACGCCTGGGGCGAGACCCGCCGGTTCCAGTCCTCCTTTGGGCGGCAAACTTTCTAGCGCCTCCCTCTGTAGGGCAAGGGCCTTCAGAAGGGTTTCCATTTGCGCTTCGTTGCTCTCGATTTGGCCTTGCAGCGCTGTGGCCAGGGCATCAAGCTGCTGCCGCACTTGCAGCAGCTGCACGTCGCCGGCCGTCACGTCCGGGTCGGTGACGAGGAGGAGCTTACTGTTGGCGGGCAGTTCTGTCTGTTCTAGCTGTTCCGCCAGCCGTCCAGCCTGCCGCGCCAGGGTGTCATAGGCGACCAGTTCGGCCAGGTAGCCGAATTTGGTATCGGCGGTGATGCTGCCTTCCGGCGGCGGGGCGGCGGCGCCGGTGGGCAGTTCGGCCGCCAGCTTGCCCTTTTTGGCTTCGGCGATGGCTTTTTCGCTTTCGGCGATGGCCTGTTGTTGCGCCAGCAGCGCCGCCTGTTCTTCAAGCTGTTTTAGCGCTTCGCTTTTGGGAGGGGTTGCTTCGCTCATGGGCATGATTGCTTCCTATTGCGTGGGTGGCACGGTCAGGAGACCGGCCACAGCCAGGGTTATTTTTTCCTTGGGGCGGCGGCTCATGGCTGCGGCCAGAACGCCGCCAAAATAAATTTTTCGCGATCGCCGCCGTAGGCGGCGCAGAGACCAGAGGCCGGCTGCGGCGGCGAACTCCAGAGTCTCCAGCGTCCATGCGACCTACGGTCGCCGGGATCAGAGTTCAGAGTCGAAAAATGGGGACAGCGCCACCCGAAAACCGTGGCCGTCGAGGTCGTAGCCCGGGTTGCTGCCGCCGCGGGCCGAGCAGCGCGACCACTTTTTCTCGCCCCCCCATGTTCCACCGCGATTCTCCCGGGTAATGTCATTCCCACCTTCCAACTGTTCCCGGCCGTCATCGTGTTGGTAAGGCTGCGGATATACCTGTCCCTTTTCATCGCGCCGGCGCGTCTGGCACCATTCCCAGACATTGCCGCCCAGGTCCAGTACGCCGCTGGCCGAACGGTCTTTCGGAAAGACGCCCACGGCCGTTGTTCGGCCCAATTCTGCCTCTTTCGTATTGGCAATAGACACCCGGTCACATGAAAGGTAACACATTTGGGACATCAGAGTTTGCCCTGGCTGAAAGCTAAGGGCT
>JACSRF010000063.1 GCA_014879875.1 Anaerolinea sp. | reverse complement strand
TGGCCGCGAACTCAGGCACTGGTTCCCCCACTGCATGAAAACGTTCAGCCACGTCGCCTTATTATGCCACAACATGACTTTAATGATCTACAAATCAGCTACAAATCTTGAAAAAGCGCGATTTCTGGCAGCGTAAGCAGTGGTTACCAGAGGTGAATAAGCCGGGCTTCTCAATGGCGGCACAGTGCATCAGTCGCGCTACAGGTGGTAGCCCGGCGCATGGAACTCCAAACAACTACAAAGCAGCTACAAACCAACTACAAAGCAGCTCCAATGCCCTGAGCGCCAGAGCCTGTCGGAGAAAGAAAATCAGGACGCAGATTTTCCTGATTAACGCAGATTTATTGGCATTTTTGGCCTGAAACTCATTTTTATCGGCGTTAATCAGCATCCTGTTTTGACTTCTCCGACAGACTGCTATAGATATTAAGAAAAAGATTTGGGGTTTCTCACAGCTTGCCCGGGGCAAGCCAATCGTAAATCGCAAATCGTTAATCGTAAACCTTGACTCGTCCTTGAAATGGATCGGGCGCTGCGTTATAATTTAACCGAGGTTAAATTTGAATATAGATGCAGTTAAATTAACCTGAAAATTAATTTACAAATATGACTTATAAAAAAGATAAGGCGCACCATGCAGAAGTTTTGCTTCTTGGCAGAAGTTGAACTTCTCTGTGGGTAGAGGTGGTATACATGACGAACGAAATAAAAACAGGGGCGCATCTGGAAGCGCCTGACGCAGAAAGTTGTGTGGAAGTCATCAACGACATTGTGGCCGCGGAAACGGGTATTGTGAACGTGAGTGTAGATGCGGCGCAGCAGTTGGTGACGTTTGCGTATGATCCTGAGCGGATTTCTGATAGCGACGTGGCGGAAATGGCGCAAAAGTTAGCGCCGACGCTGCACCAGCGTTGGCAAACCTGCACAATGCGCCTGGGTAAACATGGCGGCCGTGCCTGTGAATCATGCGCGCTGGTGTTGGAACGTGAGCTGCACCAACTGCCGGGAGTGCAGCGGGCTGCGGCGAGTTATCGCGGTAGGATGTTGAGCGTGACGTATGATGGAGCTGTCATTTCGCCGCAGCAGATTAGCCAGCAGGTGCGTCAATTGGGCTTGCCGGTGCAGCCCTCGGCAAGTGAGGTGGCGGAGGAAGCGGGGGAGGCAACGGCCGTTACCCCCCCACCCTCTATCTGGCAATGGCTGGAAGCGCACAATGCGACCGCTGTTTTCACGGCCATTACGCTTGTCGCCATGATCGCCGGGTTTGCTGCGGAAAAATGGGCCGCGCCGGCGCTGCTGGTGACGCTGCTCTATGCCACCGCTTACGTGGCCGGCGGTGTCTTTGGCTTGAAAGCGGGGCTGGAGTCGCTGTGGTCGCGCACGATTGACATAGATTTGTTGATGATTTTAGCGGCCGTGGGCGCGGCCGTCGTCGGCGAACCGTTTGAAGGGGCGATGCTGCTCTTCCTCTTCTCCCTCTCCAATGTACTGCAAGAGTTTGCCCTGGGGCGCACGCGCCGCGCCATTGCGGCGCTGATGGAACTGCGGCCGGCGCAGGCAACCGTGCAGCGCGGCGACCATGTGCTGACGCTGCCCATCGCCAGGGTGCGCGTGGGCGACCACATGATTGTCAAACCGGGTGAACGCATTGCGCTGGACGGCGTGGTGCTGCACGGTGAGAGCAGCGTGGACCAATCCTCCATTACCGGTGAATCTATCCCGGTGAGCAAGCAGCCGGGGGAAAGTGTGTTTGCCGGGACGATTAACAAAAATGGTAGCCTGGAAGTTGGCGTCACCAAACTGGCGCAGGATTCGACCATTGCCCGGTTGATCAAACTGGTGGAGGAGGCGCACAGCCAAAAGGCGGAAACGCAGCGTTTTATTGACACGGCCGAACAATATTATGCCCTGGGTGTGATCGTGCTGACGGGGTTGGCGATTGCTGTGCCGACGCTGCTGCTGGGCGAAGCGTTTAGCCCTGCTTTTTACCGGGCAATGACGATCATGGTGGCTGCTTCGCCGTGCGCGCTGGTGATCAGCACGCCGGCGACGGTGTTGTCGGCGATTGGCAATGGGGCGCGGCGCGGCATTTTGTTTAAGGGGGGCATTCACGTGGAAAATGCGGCGACGGTGAAAGTGATGGCCTTTGACAAGACAGGGACGCTGACGGCTGGCAAGCCGCAGGTGACGGATGTGGTCGTGCTCGATGGGCAGTGGTCGGGGTCGGAGGATGACCTGCTGGCATTGGCAGCGGCGGCGGAATCCCGTTCAGAACATGCGTTGGCGCAGGCGACGGTGACGGCGGCGCAGCAGCGAGACCTGGAATTGGCGGAGACGTTTGCTTTCCAATCGGCGACGGGTAAAGGGGTACAGGCGACGGTTGGCGACCGGCAGGTGCGGATCGGCAATTTGCGCTATTTTGCGGAATTGGCGGCGGTGGGGTTGGAAACGGCCGTTGCCACCGTCACCCGCCTGCAAAATGAGGGTAAAACCTCCGTCGTCGTCGCGCAAATGGAAGGAGACGCCGCGCATCTCCTCGGCGTCATTGCCTTTGCCGACGTGGTGCGCCCCGATGCCGCCCAGGTGGTGCGCGACTTGCGCGCCAATGGCATTCAGCATGTGGTGATGCTGACAGGTGATAACCAGCAGGTGGCGCAACGGATTGCGACGGCCGTTGGGGTAGATGCTGTCTTTGCCGACCTGCTGCCAGAAGATAAAGTGACGGTGATTAAACAAGTGGCCGCAAAATATGGCCCGGTAGCGATGGTTGGCGATGGCGTCAACGACGCCCCCGCCCTGGCGATGGCTACCATTGGCATTGCCATGGGCGCGGCCGGGACGGATGTGGCGTTGGAAACGGCCGATGTCGTCCTCATGTCCGATAAGTTACACAACCTGCCTTACATGATTGGCCTGAGCCACGCCACGCGGCGCACGTTGTTTGTCAATTTGGGGTTTGCCCTGTTCATGATTTTGCTGATGCTGGCGACTATTTTCATAGCTGATTTGCCTCTGCCCATGGCCGTGATTGGGCATGAGGGGGGCACAGTGTTGGTCTCATTGAATGGGCTGCGGCTGCTGGCGTACCGTGGGGGGCGGTAAGCGTGTGACCGCTCACCGCTTAGGAACGAGAATTAAATAATTTGCCCATTTAGATTGGTTCAATCTTCGGAGATTGAACCAATCTTG
>JACSRF010000064.1 GCA_014879875.1 Anaerolinea sp. | reverse complement strand
TTCCCTCGCCGCCGGCCTCACCTTCGCCTTTGCCTCTCCCGTGTGGAGCCAGGCTATCGTCACCGAAGTGTACGGGCTGAATTTGCTCATGCTTGCCGCGTTTTTGTGGGCGCTGCTGCACTCACGGCCGTTTGCGGTTAGCGGTCTCCTTCTCGGACTCAGTATCACCACCCATCTCACCTCCCTCTTCATGCTGCCGCTGGCGCTGGCGCTCACCCCACGCGGCCAATGGTGGCGGCTCGGTTTGGGCGTCGTCGCCGGGCTGACCCCTTTTCTACTGCTGCCCGCCCTGACGCGCACAGACAGCCCGGTCGTCTGGGGACAGCCGACGAATCTGTCAGCATGGTGGTGGCTGGTCAGCGGGCGCATTTATCAGGCCAATGCTTTTGCCCTGCCGCTGCCCGAACTCATCATACGCGGACAAACGTGGGGCAGGCTGCTGCTCGCCCAATTTGCGTTCATCGGCTTGCCGCTTATCCTGGTCGGTTTTCACCCACGCCTGCACCCCCTATCCCATACGCGCCAACAGAATGGCTTACTGGCAGCAACGGCCGTTCTCTACATCCTTTATGCCCTGGCCTACAACACCGATGACGCGGCCGTCCTGCTGCTGCCCGCCATCCTGATCGGCGTCATCTTGTTGCTGCCGGCTTTGCAACCACTGCGCGCGTGGGCGCTGCTGTTGCCTCTCGCCCTGCTTCTGCTAAACTTTCACAAGCTAAATTTACACCAGGATTACAATTTGCGCGCGCGGGCTGAAAGCGCGCTGCAACATACACCTGACAACAGTATCGTGCTGACTCCCGGTAATGAAACGATTTTCGCCCTTTGGTATTTGCACCACGTGGAAGGGCAGCGCCCCGACGTGATCCTGGTTGATGAAAATCTGTTCGCCTTTGCCTGGTATCGGCAGCAGCTCGCGCGGCGCTACCCGGAGCTGCACCATCCGGCAGGTGATGACCTGATGGACTTTATCGCGGGAAATCAGGCCGGTTCCCCTGTTAGTTTTGTTGATTTAGGGGAGGTAAGTGAAGACTAAATGGCTATACGAAAAATCAGCCCTTCAACCAAACAGATGCGCCTGTTGATAGGGGCGGGATTACTCCTTGTTTTCCTTTGGCTTGGCCTGAAAAGTTGGCGCATTGTCCAGGCTGCCCAATCCCTCCGCGCCGCCCAAATGGACGTGGAAACATTAATGGCCGGCGGCCTGGCGACCCTTGACCCGGACGCCGCTGAAACGCTCATGCTCCAGGTACGCCAGGATGTGATGACGCTCAAACGGGAAACGGCCGTCTTCATGCCCCTCACCCCCTACCTCGGCTGGCTGCCCAAAGTTGGGCCGCTCATGACCGCCGCCCAACCGTTAGCCGCCATTGCCGATGCAGGTACAGAAGCGGCCGTCTACGCCCTACGTGGCCTCAAGCCAGCCATCCCCGCCTTGCAAGCAGAAACCGGCGGCATGGAGCGCCTCGCCATGCTGGTCAACGCCCTCGCCACAGCACGCCCCGAGCTGCAACAAAGCAGCCAGGCTATGGACCGCCTGATCCACGCCCGCGCTGAACTGGGCGACGCCAGCCAACTGCCCTGGCAAATACGGGCGCTGCTGGACAAAGTAGACCCCTGGCTACCGCTTGCGCAAAGTGGGTTAAAAGTCGCGCCGCTGCTTCCGGACATGATGGGCGCAAATGGGCCGCGCCGCTACCTGATCATCGCCCAAAATGAAGACGAAACCAGGCCAACCGGCGGCTTTATTGCCGGGGCGGGCATCTTGGTGGTGGAAAACGGCCGTCTTGTAGACCTTACTTTCCGCGACGCGAACCTGGTAGACGCCTGGTCCGATGGTTTACTCTCCCTGACAAAGCCATACGGGGATCCGCCATTGCCATTGTACCGATTCATGGCCCTGGACCTGTTCCTCTTCCGCGACGCCAACTTCTGGCCCGATTTTCCCACCTCGGCCGAAATGTCCATGCAGCTTTACAGCTACGGTCAAGATGAGACACTGGCGCCCGATGGCGTCGCGCTCGACGGCGCCATTGCCATTGACCAGCAGTTCATGCAAATGCTGCTGCAAGCGACCGGCCCCATAGATATCCCCGCCGAAAACATCACCATTACCAGCAGCAACGTCATTTCGGCTATGCGCGAAGCATGGGGCATTGATGAAGGCGAAGCGGTGCATGAATGGATTTTCGACCGTAAAAATTTCATGGCAACCTTTGCCGCCGCTATTTTAGACAAGGTACAAACAGACTTCGGCAGCATAGACCCGCTCTACCTGATACAAATCTTCAACGAAGCCATTGCCACCCGCCATCTGTCAATCTACGTGCGCGATCCGGCAGCAGCAGCGGTGTTACATGAGGTAAAGTGGGACGGCCGTCTCCGCAATCGCACAGGCCAGGACTTGCTCATGGTCGTAGATACCAACGTAGGCTATAACAAAGTCAACATCTACGTGGACAACACCATCCGCTATCAGGTTAACCTGTCCACGCAGCAAGCTAATTTAACCGTCCATTATCAGCATAACGGCGCCGACCCCGGCATCGCCTGTTACCAGGGTACACCCTATACGACCGGCGTCACCTACATCGGCCGCGCCGATACCTGCTACTGGAATTACCTGCGGGTTTATGCCCCCAGCGGCAGCAGCTTACAAAATGCCAGCCGCCACTTCGTCCCTGGGGCAACGATGTTCAACGAACAAACCTGGGATGAAACGGCCGTTACCGTCACCGATGATCCCACCGGGCTCGCCGTTTTCGCCAATTTCTTCCTGCTGCCGTGGGCGCAGCAGCTTGACGCCACATTCCATTATCAACTCCCTGGCAGCATTATTCACAATCAGGCAAACGCACAAACTTATCGCCTCACTGTTTACAAACAGCCGGGGACACGCCCACAACCGATGGAAATCGTGGTAGAATTACCGGCGAATGCAGTTCTGGTAACAGCAACACCGGCGCCAACAGAGATTGGCGGCACAACCGTTCGCTTTGATGTGAATTTGGAAACGGATTTAGAACTGATGGTCACGTACCGCTAGGAGTCTGTCGGAGAAACCCATTTTGTAGCCGCGGTATCCTTACCGCGCTCGTGTAAACGCGACAGGAATGTCGCGGCTACTAGTAAGTACCTGAGCAAAAGTAATCAGGTATTGTCCTCGTGTAGGAATACCAAAAAACAATTGCTTGGGT
>JACSRF010000212.1 GCA_014879875.1 Anaerolinea sp. | reverse complement strand
TGCCCTGGCCATAAGCCGGATTGATCCGGCGTTGTTTGGCAGCCCGTTGATTTATCATCGGGCGGGTCTATTTTAGAAGTGACCGCCCATTTTGTTGGCTTTTGTAAACGAACAATTAGGTTGATTTAAGCTGAAGATAATGTTGGCGTTAAACCCTGCAAAAACTGCGGCGCGCCGGTGAACTGGCAGGCAGCGGTCGCGTGGGGGCGGTGTTCGGGCGCGGCGTCGGGTGGCTCCTGGCCCGGCGTGAAGTAGGTACACACGGCCGTTGGCAGCGGTTCCTGGACGACGGCCGTAAACGTCAACACCATCCGATTCCCTTTTTCGATCACGGTCACATCGCTCAACGCCAGTGGCCCCACGTCCAGGCCC
The DNA here is from genome assembly GCA_014879875.1 of Anaerolinea sp. Lineage (GTDB taxonomy): Bacteria > Chloroflexota > Anaerolineae > Promineifilales > Promineifilaceae > JACSRF01. The sequence goes on along the minus strand of JACSRF010000212.1, from coordinate 2,830 downwards.
GTCGCTTCCCGCGCCAGGCGCGCGGCCGTCACCCAGGGCGCTTCTCCCTGACGGCCGTCGCCCCCCGGTAACTGCCATTGATTGTCAGCCAGACGCCGCCGCCACACCACCTGCCCCGCCTCGCTGCGCAGCGCCGCCAACACACTTATCTGCCAGGGCGGGGCGGGTTGAAAGGGGGGCTGCCCTCGCCGCGCCAACCGCCAATCTTTGTACGGGTACACCACCCGGCGCAGCAGCAGCCGGCCAGCGCGGTACAGCAGATCAGGCTCTTCAACGAGCAGCGCCGGTGGCCCGCCGGCATGGTGAAACGCCTGCTGTACGCGGTGGCGCTGCGCGCTGAGCAAAATGCGCGGCAACGGCCGTGTCGGGAACCAGCCCACCTGGGGCGACTCGGCCGACGTGGCGATTTCCCCGCCCCGCTGAATGCAGCGAAAGGAGAAGATCAGGCCGGGTTCGCGGCGCGCCGGGAGGTAGGTCAGGGCAACCAGGCGCGCGGGCAGCACAATGAGGCCGGTTTCTTCGCGCACTTCGCGCGCCACGCCATCCGTTGGCAGTTCGCCCGCATCCAATGCACCCCCCGGCAGCGACCAGGTGCGCGTATCGTCGCGCTGCATCAGCAGCACCTGGGTAAATTCGTTAAAGATAATGCCGGTTGTGCCTATTTTCATATGCAACCCTCTATCAGTAGGCGCTAACAGCGCCAAGAGCGACAAAAAATTGGCGATGTTTAAGGCAGAAGGCAGAAGGAAGAAGGAAGAAGGAAGAATATTCGTTGTTCCTTTTCTGCCTTCTTCCTTCTAGCTTCTTCCTTTCTTTTCCTTTGTCTCTTTCCATCTTTGTGTCTTTGCGTTAAATTCTTTTCTGGCTTAGGGGCGGGACGACAACCAACCGTAAACGAGGGGTATATCCCGCCTGCTTCGCCCCTACGCCCCGCGAATCATCATTTTGGCGATCTGGTTGTGGCGCTCGATGTGGGGAGGGAGGTCGAGGGTGGTGAGACGGCCGTCGGCCACCACCACCCGGCCATTGATCACCGCATAGGCCACATTTTGCGGCTGGTTGAAGACGACGGCGGCGACGGGATCGTGCAGCGACCCGGTGTACGCCAGTTGGTTGAGATTAATGGCGATGAAGTCGGCGGCCATGCCCGGCGCCAGATAGCCGATGTCGTCGCGCCCCAAAACGGCCGCCCCGCCGCGCGTCGCCAGTTCCAATGCCTGCCGCGCCGAGAGCGCATCGGGCTTGCCGCCAAACCCGCCACGCCCGCCCGGCGGCTCCGCCAGGTAGCGGTGCGGGGCTACGCGCTGCAACAACATCGCCTGCCGCGCCTCGGCCAACAGGTGGCTGCCGTCATTGGAAGCGGAGCCATCCACCCCCAACCCCACCGGCACGCCATGTTGCTGCCAGGCCAACACGGGGGCAATGCCGCTCGCCAGGCGCATGTTGCTGTTGGGGCAGTGGGCGATGCCGGTTTGCGTGCGGCCGAACAGCTCAATTTCGGGGGCGCTCATGTGGACGCAGTGCGCGTGCCACACATCGCCGCCCGTCCAACCGAGCGACTCGACGTAGGCGACCGGCCGTTTGCCAAACGTCGCCAGGCAAAACTCCTCCTCCTCTAACGTTTCCGCCAGGTGCGTGTGCAAGCGCACGCCATACGCCCGCGCCAACTTTGCCGATTCGCGCATCAGGTCTGGCGTCACGGAGAAGGGGGAGCAGGGGGCCAACACGACGCGCAGCATGGCAAAGCGGGCCGCGTCGTGGTACTGCTCAATGAGTCGCTGGCTGTCTTGGAGGATAAACGCTTCATCTTCCGTGACGCGATCCGGGGGCAGCCCGCCCTTGCTCTCGCCCAACGACATCGAACCGCGCGCGGCGTGGAAGCGCATCCCGATCTCTTGCGCGGCGCGAATCTGGCTGTCCAGCGTGCAATCATTGGGGTAGATGTACAGGTGGTCGCTGCTGGTGGTGCAGCCGGAGAGCAGCAGTTCCGCCAGGCCGGTGAGCGTGCTGACGTAGATGGCCTCATCCGTCAGGTTGGCCCAAATGGGGTAGAGGGTGGTCAACCAAGCAAACAGGTTGCTATCTTGGGCCATGACGCGGGTGAGGGTTTGGTAGAGGTGGTGGTGGGTGTTCACCAGGCCCGGCAGGAGGATGTGGTCGCGCAGGTCGAGGACGGTGTCGGCCGTTGGCGGCAGTTCGTCGGCGCGCCCCACCTGGGCGATGACGTTGTCGCGCACGAACAAGCCCCCATCCACAATTTCGCGCCGCGCATCGTCCATAGTGACGACGACGGCCGCATGTTTAACCAGTAATGTGCTCATGATTTCCCCTTTTTGTCGTAACGGCTAAGCATGGTTGGAAAAGTTGGTTCGTTGAACTGATCATACCTGATACGGCCGTTGGCGTCATCCCCCTTAGAGCAAACCCAGCAATTGCAATTATGGCAGGGGCGAGACGGCGCGGTCATGTTCTGGTCGTCCTTAATCGTCAATCGCCAATCGTCAATCGCCAATCGTCAATCGCTTAACGGTCGCGCAGGTGCGTGGCGAAGCTGTGGCGAAAGGCGCGCGGGCCTCACTTTGGCGCGCGCAGTTCAAGGGTTTTGCGTGGCGGCGGCGACGTGACCGTCTACGGCCAGGTGGGTGAGGAAGGCTTCGATGTCGGCCGCGCCCATTGCGGCCGGGTGACGCTTATTGTGGAAAAGGATGAAACGGCAAATCCAGCCAACACTCCTTGACAAGGGATCGTGATGTCGTGTATTGTTAGCGCAGATGAGCGATTGATGAGTCGCACGCGGCAACCATGCGGGTATTATACAGAAAGAATGTTC
>JACSRF010000065.1 GCA_014879875.1 Anaerolinea sp. | reverse complement strand
AGTCAAGATTGGTTCAATCTTCGGAGATTGAACCAATCTAAATGGGCAAATTATTTAATTCTCGTTCCTGAACATCTATATCTTGGGTAATTGATGGGACAACGCGGGGAAGATTTGGAACACGGAGAGACACAGAGTAAACACGGAGTTTCACGGAGAGAAGAGAGAGGGCGTGACGCGGCTTTGTTCTCGTCGCGCTTTCATCGGTATTTCTTACGTGGGCTGCGTGGCTGGCTTTGTTTGTTGAGCGCGGCTTTGTTTACGGCCTGCGCGTCTGCGCCAACGGCCGTTCCCCTGCCCACACCCATCCCCCTCGCGGAAATCCCGACGTTTATTCCTGCGGTAGCGCAGGGTGGGGCAGCGGCGGCGACGGCCGTTTTAACCGCCACCGCTACGGAAACGGCCGTGCCCATTCCCACCCCTATCGGTACCGGCATTGCGCCCCATGAAGCGCGCCTTTTTTTTGTGCCCGACGCCGGCCTCGAACCCGCTACCGACTGGCGGCCGCCGCCGATGGTTGTGCCGCTCTCGCTGCATCCCGATGACCATTACTGGCTGCTGCGCCCCATCCCCTCCGGCAGCCGCAACTATGACCTGGAATGGTATCCCTTTGGCAATGACGTGATGCTGCCGGAACTGGCTCCCTACCGCATTCACCATGGCGCCGATTTTCCCAACCCGCCGGGAACGCCGGTGCTGGCCGCCGGCAGCGGCACGGTGCTCCATGCCGGGCCGCTGACCAGTCCGCGTGATGGCGTGAACTATTACGGCAACACCATCATCATCCAACACGATTGGCAGTGGCAGGGGCAGAACGTGTACACGCTCTACGCGCACACCTTAGAGCTGTTTGTGCAGCCGGGCGATCACGTGCGGGCAGGGCAGTTATTGGCCGGCGTGGGCAGCAGCGGTTCTGTGAGCGGGCCGCATTTGCACCTGGAAGTGCGCGTCGGCGACAATAATTATGCCAGCGCCCGCAATCCGAACCTGTGGCTGGCCCCTTACGAGGGGTGGGGGACGCTGGCCGGAAGGTTGGTAGATAAAAATGGGCAGATGATCTCCGACGCCATCATCACGGTGACGCCGGTTAACGTGGAGACGCTGCGCCGCGTGCAGCGCACCTATCATCCGTCGGTGGCGTCTGACCTGGTGTGGCGTGAAAATTTTGTGGTGGGGGATTTACCGGCCGGTAATTACACGCTGCGCCTGGACGTTGGCGACCGCGCCTACCGGCGCGACGTCACCATTTACCCAGGGCGCACCACCTTTGAGATTATTTCCACGGAATTTGAGTTTATCCCCACGGCCACGCCGCTGCCCGCGCCGACGTTGACGGTGACGGTAGATATTTCGGCCACCATTCCCATTACGCCATAACAGGCCAGGCGCGTCTGGGCAAATATGACGCAGGTTGTCATATTTCTGCGTTATGCTGTCATCATCATCAGTAAGGCGATTTGACAAATCGCTTTACACCAGCGAAAGGAGATATGACAAATGGAACCGCAGATCGTGACAAAACCAGCTTTTACCATTGTTGGCCTCAACTATCATGGGCAAAACAAGAATCAGGAGATCCCGCAGTTGTGGGGGACGTTCATGGAACGCGCGGCCGTTGTGCAAGGCGTCATCAACCCGACAACTTGTTATGGCGCATGTGACAACTTCGATGAGGCGGCCGGGACATTTGCGTACCTGGCGGCCTATGAGGTGGGGGCGGATACGGCCGTGCCCGCAGAGATGGAACGGTGGGACATCCCGGCCAATACGTATGCCGTCTTTAGCTGCACCTTGCCCACCATTCATGAAGCGTATGGGCACATTTACAACACGTGGCTGCCGCAATCTGCCTACCAACGCGCCCCTGGCCCTGAGTTTGAACTGTACGACGAAGCCTTTAACGCCAATGACCCCAGTTCGCTGTTGTACCTGTACGTGCCGGTGCGCCAGGCGTAACGGATTGGCGTGCAGCGTGAAACGTGAAGCATTCCGATCACGTTTCACGCCTCACGTGTCACTGCAACGCAAACCCCTGTTTTTCTAACACATCACGTAAACCAACCCGGTAGGGCTGCGTGACGCGGCGGGCGGAGTGTTCGCTCCAGCCATACGCTTCCATCTCGCCGCTTTGGCCGGGTATGGCTGCCTGTCGTCCCTGGTAAATGCCGGTGGCGATCATCGCCTCGTCGTATTCGCGCCAGGCGCTTTCTTCGCCGGCCGTTTGGTAGGTTTCCCAATGCAGCACGGCGCGGACGGGCAGCTTGGGGCGCGGCGAGTGCGGCCGTGACGGCCAGCCCAGCGTCATCCCGGAGATGGGGAAGACGAGGCGGGGTAAGGCGAGCAGGTCAATGACTTGCTGCGGATTGTTGCGGATGGCCCCGATGTAGCACATGCCTAACCCCAAGGATTCGGCGGCGAGAGCGGCCGTTTGCATGAAAATGGCGGTGTCAACGGCCGCTAACAGAAAATTCTCCACGTAATCGGCCACCTGCTCATAGCCGCGCCATTGGCAAATGCGCTCCAGGCGGCTGAGGTCGGCACACCAGGCGAGGAAAACGGGGGCCTGGCGGATGTGCTTTTGCTGGCCGCACAGTTCCGCCAACTGCTCACGTTTGGCGGCGTCGGTGATGGCGATGGCGCTGACCATGTGCAGGTTGGAGGAGGTGGAACTGCGCAGCCCGGCAGCGACAATGGTCTCGATCATCTCGCGCGGGATGGGGTCTGGCTTGTAGCTGCGCACAGAGGCGTGCTGGTAAATTTGGGTGATGGTAGGTGTGGTCATGGGTGTGCTCCTTCGTGAATTTTGTAATAGGTTTGAAAGCCGGAAAGTTTTTGCGTTTTACCTTATTCACCCGGCCGTTGCAAGGCAAGACAGTGATAACAACTGGCTAATGCCGCGCCTGGTAATAGTACAATCCCAGCGATATCTCTTCGCGTTGACCTGTGTACCCCTATCCGTCACCTCGTTTGGCCCGCTGCCGGCCCGGTAGCCGCCGAAGAGCCTGCACTGAGCCTGTCGAAGTGGCAGGTAGCGGGTGATGATGGGGGCACGGCCATCATCCTTCTGCATAGCGCTGGCGCTGCCGAGGCCTGCCACTTCACCGGGTTCAGTGCAAGCTCTGAGCTTGTCGAAGGATGGTCGCTGTAGAGGTAGTGCAGGCCGCTATCACCATCGGGATCTGTCGTGGTCACGCGCACGGCTACG
>JACSRF010000303.1 GCA_014879875.1 Anaerolinea sp. | reverse complement strand
GCCCTTAGCTTTCAGCCAGGGCAAACTCTGATGTCCCAAATGTGTTACCTTTCATGTGACCGGGTGTCCCCAAGAGTAGAGCATCTGTTTTGTATCCTGCGCCGTGGATGGCATAGAGTCAAAGTCATAGGTGAAATGTAACTACCCCCATATGGTGTTTGTCCTGGGTTGAAGCTAGACTCAAAGTGAAATTTTGGCAGGAAAGCATCATGATCGCAGCATATGTTGACACACCAATTTATCAATACACATCACCTACCCATCATTGGCAATATGACCGACTGCCTTTGCCCGCAGAGCATCATGTGGCGGCCTGGCAGGGGTATCAGGCGGAAGCGGCGCGTGGTACGGCCTGGGAGGCGCTGCGGCCGCGGTTGGTGCAGTTGCAGTTTCCCATTCGCCAGGGTATCAGCCAAACGGCCGTCTACCGCGCCGCCACCAAACAAGGGGTAGATACCGCCGCCTGGGCCGAAGCGAGCGGCCTGCTGCTCGAACAACCGGGCGCCCTCCAGTTACACATTCACCCAAGCATCGCCGGCGCCGTGCCGGTACTCATCCCGGCCACACGCGCCGATTTTTGTACCCTGGTGCAAGCCCTGACCAAACGCAACGAGCCGGCGCCCATCCCCGACTCCATGGGCGCTTGCATGGTCGCCGGATACAACAACTGGGATCGCGTGCGCGCCTATCGCCGCCAATGGCTGACGGCCGACCCCCAACGCGCGCCCCAAGATTGGCCCCACGCCTTCCAGGAACTCATCCCCCAAAAGCATCTTTATCAGGATCGCTTCATCATCCTCAGCCAGGGGCCTTACAGCAACGTGGCCGCCGCTTCGCTGGGGTTGGCAGCAGACGAGTGGCGCTCCCTTTCCTTGATGATACGGCTTGAGCATGAGTGTACGCACTACTTCACCAAACGAGTTTTTGGCGTTATTCGTCAACACCTGCACGACGAATTGTTAGCTGACTACGCGGGCATCGTCGCCGCCATCGGGCATTACCGCGCCGATTGGGCGCTGCGTTTTATGGGTTTGGAAGCATACCCAGCTTACCGCGCAGGGGGGCGGCTGGAAAATTATCTCGATCAAGTACAGCGACAAGAACCGGCATTTTCCCAGGTCATGAACACGTTTGTCACGGCCGTCTACAACCTGGAACGATTCGACCGCGCGTTAACGGGACAGGATCGAGACAGGGCCGGCCAGGGCGCTGTACTCTGCGCGCTGGCGGGCATGAGCCTGGCCGATCTGGCCGCCGCCGCCGCAGAGGAACGCCTGGCGGAGACTGCGCGCGCCTGGAAAACGGTCATCTTGTCGGCAGCCAAGCGCATAGAGGCGATGACCAACGAGACCCCGCTACCACAGGTTATGATGTGAGGAGAACCCCATGACTTCTTCGATTTTTCGCAAAGTTTCCCTTGACCGTCTTTCATCCCCTGAGCAGCTTGATCTGCTCATGCAAGTGACCAGCCCCCGCAGCTGGCTTGCTTTTCTGGCGCTGGCGCTGCTGGTGGCAACGGCCGTTTACTGGGCCATCTTCGGTCAAATCCCCCTGCAACAAACGGCGACGGCCGCATTGATCACGACGGGGGGCATCAAAAACGTCATCGTGGCTGAAACTGGGCAGCTTTATGCCTGGCACGTCGCCGCCGGGGAGATCGTCACCGCAAACCAGATCGTGGCCGAAATTGTGCCCCTGGGTCAGAATGCGCCTGTGCCGGTACGCAGTTTGCATAACGGCCGTATCCTCCAGCGCAACACAGACATCGGCCAACTGGTACAAGCCGGCGATTCCCTGGCGAGCCTGCAATTCACCGGGCCAGACGTGAACCTGGAAGCGGTCCTTTATGTGTCGCCGGCCGCAGCCCGCCAACTCCAGGTTGGGATGCCGGTGACGGTTGAGCCTGTCGCCACCACCAGCATTGGCGCTTTGTCGGGCGTGGTGACGGCCGTTAGCCAATACCCCGCCTCCTCACAGCAGATAGCCCATTTGTTGGGCAGCGAGGCGCTCGCCCACAACCTGGCGCTGCCGGACAATCCCATTGAGGTGCGCGTGCTGATTGAGACGGATACGGCCGTTGCCCAACTGCCGCCCGGACTCATCGGCACATTGGCCTCCGCCACCATCCAGGTCGGCGCGCAGCGCCCCATTGAACTGGTGCTGCCCCTTCGTTAGCCCCGGCCTAACTCCCGGCCGGTTGAGCTTGCCGAAACCGCGCCCTCCTCGACAAGCTCAAAGGACGAGGGTGAATGATTACGGTCGTGCGCAAGCAAACAAGTCCAAAGGCAAGTGATTCCATGAACGAAAACTGGATCAAGAGAGCAAAAAAAGCGTGGCCGGAACTGAAAAATTACCTGCTTGGGCGGCAGCGCGCCAAAACGCCCACAGTGTTGCAGATGGAAATGGTCGAATGTGGTGCGGCCGCTCTGGGCAGCATCCTCGCCTATCATGGCAGCCACATTCCCCTGGAAGAGCTGCGCGCGGCCTGCGGCGTGAATCGAGATGGCAGCAAAGCCAGCAACATGGTCAAAGCGGCGCGTACCTATGGCCTGACAGCCAAAGGGTATCGGCAAGAGCCGGCCGGTCTGCGTAATGTGCCCTTGCCCGCCATCATCCATTGGAACTTCAACCATTTTGTCGTCCTCGAAGGCTTTTATAAGGATAAGGTTTACCTGAACGATCCGGCGACCGGCCCGCGCACGGTGTCGGCCCAGGAACTGGACGAAGCGTTTACCGGCGTGGTCTTGACCTTTAGCAGAGGAGAGAATTTTCAACCGCAGGGTAAAAAACCCAGCCTGGCCGCCGCTTTGCTGCCCCGCTTGGCCGGCGTGGAAACGGCCCTGACCTTTATTGTGCTGGTCAGCCTGGTCCTGGTCATCCCTGGTCTGCTGCTTCCCGCCTTTTCCCAGGTTTTTGTAGATTATTACCTGGTCGGTGGTCGCGCGGAATGGATGGTTCCTTTGTTGGGCGGGATGGCGTTAACGGCCGTGTTGCGTTCCATCCTCACCTGGATGCAGCAGCGTTATCTGCTGCGCCTGGAAACACGGCTGGCGCTATCCAATGCCAGCCGCCTCACCTGGCACATCTTGCGCCTGCCTATTGAATTTTTCAGCCAGCGCGGCGCTGGCGACATCAGCGCCCGTATCGAACAAAACGACCGCGTCGCCGAACTCCTCTCCGGCGAACTGGCGACCACCCTGCTCAACGTCGTGCTGATCTTCTTCTACGCCATCCTCATGTTTCATTACAGCGTCACCCTGACCTTCATTGGGATCGGCATGGCCGCCCTCAACTTCCTGGCGCTGCGCATGGTGGCGCGCCAGCGCAAAGATGTCAACCAACGGTTGGTTCAAGAACATGGCAAGCTGCTCTCCACCACCTTCAACAGCCTGTCCCAAATCGAGACGATCAAATCAACCGGGCGTGAGGCTGATTCTTTCGCCACCTGGTCAGGGTATCAGGCCAAAGTTTTCAACGCCAATCAGGAATTAGGGGCCACCACCCGGATCATCAACGTCGTCCCCTTCTTGCTCACCCAGATCACAACCGTCGTAATTTTGATTGTCGGCGCGTCGTTGATCCTCAATGGGCAAATGAGCATCGGCATCCTGGTCGCCTTTCAAACGTTGATGTCCAGCTTTTTGACGCCGGTGAACCAGGTCGTGCAGTTGGGCGCGCAGTTGCAAGAAGTGGATGGCATTGTTCGCCGTCTGAACGACGTGACCAATTACGAGCCAGACCCGCGCGTGGATTTGGCGGATGATACCTTCCTGGAAGACGCCACCCATCCCTTGCAAAAGCTGATGGGACAGTTCGAAATTCGCAACCTGACCTTTGGCTACAGCCGTCTGGCCGCTCCCTTGATCCAGAATTTCAACCTCTCATTGCAACCGGGGATGCGCGTGGCCCTGGTTGGCGGCAGCGGCAGCGGCAAATCTACCATTGCCCGCCTGGTCGCCGGTCTGTACCGCTCCTGGGATGGGCAGATTCTCTTTGACGGCCGTGAACGCGAAGAATTTCCGCGCGTCGTCGTCAGCCACTCGCTGCGCATTGTCGATCAGGATATCTTTCTCTTTGAAGGGACCATCCGCGACAATTTAACCATGTGGGATCGGCAAATACCGGAAGAAACGATCATCCGCGCCGCCAAAGATGCCCATATTCACGATGAAGTCACCAGCCAGGCCGCCGGGTACGATCACATTGTCGAGGAAGAGGGGCGCAACTTCAGCGGCGGGCAGCGGCAGCGCCTGGAAATCGCGCGGGCGCTGATCAGCGACCCGTCCATCTTGATCCTCGATGAAGCCACCAGCGCCCTCGATCCCATCACCGAAAAACTGATTGACAGCAATCTGCGCCGTCGCGGCTGCACCTGCCTGATTGTCGCCCATCGTTTGAGCACCATCCGCGACTGTGACGAGATCATTGTCTTGAACAACGGCCAGGTGGTCGAACGCGGTACGCATGAAGAACTGTGGCGTCGTGGCGGGGAATATACCCGCCTCATTAAAGCCGAAACGCCTGAATCAGAACGGCTGCTTGACTCAATATTGGAGAAGTTGTACGTATGAAAACGCGACAATTACCAGAGCGTGGTCAACCAGACGACCCGGTAGTAGAACAAACAGAAGAGATGCCCGTGGAAGAACTGTTCCTGCTGCATTTGCGCTATAAGGAAGCGCAAATGATCGAAAGCGGCAGCAACCAGCCAATCCTCTTAGACGATCCCGCGCATTGTTGGGTTGTCTATACAGGGTGGGCTGACGTGTTTGCTGTCTCATTGGAAAATGGCGGGGCAGCCGGGAGCAGAACGCATCTGTTTCGGGTGGAGGCTGGACAATCTGTTTTTGGCATGGATCTCAGTTCGGAACAGCGCCCGGTCGGGCTGCTGTTGGTGGCAGGCAAACAGACCCGGCTGCTGCGCCTCTCGACCGAACGGCTGTACCGCCTGTCTCAAGACCATGATTTCCGGCAGCCGGTGACGACGCTGCTCGACAATTGGGTGCGCCAACTTTCGGCCTGCCTTTTGGACAGCCTGCCGCCGAAGGATTGTCGTCGCCTGGAGGCCGGCCCCTCAATTTATATAAAGGAGGCCAGCAATGTGTGCGCGCGGCGCGGCGTGTTGTGGGTGCGGCATGATTATGGGCATTCCCGGTTCAATGGCGCCAATCAACTGCCGCTGCTCAACGGCAAAGTGCGCTGGCCCATTTCAGAACGCGCCTGGATTCAAACGGCCGAAAACAGCCAGATCGATCTCATTGACACCCACACCTTCCTGACGCAAACGGTCCCCTGGTCGGACCTGGCTGATTTTCACCGCCACATGTTGCAAACCATCGCCCAATGGCTGGAACAAACCCGGCAGCAGCAGCTAGATCGCCTGCGCAGCAAACAGGCGTCCGATCAATCCATCATCAATGAAGCCTTGACCCGTCTGGCCGGTCCCTTTGTGTCGGCGACGACGCCGTTAACGGCCGTGACCACTGAAGACAACCCCCTGCTGCAAGCCTGCCAGATGATTGGGCAGCGGTTGGGCATGGACATTGTTGCCCCCCCGAAAAAAGCGCAGCAAAACGCGACCCTTTCCCTGGCGGATATCGTCCGCGCTTCGCGCGTGCAGACGCGCCAGGTCGTTTTGAAGGGCGCCTGGTGGCGGCAAGACAATGGCCCGCTGCTGGGGTTCTGGGAGGAGACGGGGCAGCCCATTGTCCTCATGCCCCACAAACGGGGCTACCAACTACATGATCCCGCTACGCGCCAGCAACAAACGATAACCGCCGCAGTCGCCGAAACCATGAAGCCGTTTGCCTACATGTTTTACCGTTCGCTGCCCAATAAACCGGTTGGCGCCTGGGATCTGATCAAATTCGGCCTGGCGGGTGACACAATGGATCTGCGCCTCATTCTGTTTGCGGGCGTAGGCGTTGGCGTCTTGGGAATGCTCATCCCCATTGCCACCGCCATCATTTTCGACCAGATCATCCCCCAAGACGGCCGTTTGCAGCTCTTCCAGCTTGGCTTCTCATTGATCATCATTGTCCTGGCGATGGCCTTGTTTCAGGTCGTGCAAAGCCTGGCCCTGCTCCGGCTGCAAGAGCGCATGGGCGCTGATTTAGAAGCGGCTATCTGGCAGCGGGTGCTCAGCCTGCCCGTCTCATTTTTCCGCGACTACACGTCTGGCGATTTGGGCAACCGCGTTTTAGGCATTCGCCGCATCCAGCAAATTCTCTCTGGCACGGTGATGAGCGCCTTGTTGGCCGGTATTTTCTCTGTGTTCAGTTTCTTCTTGCTCTTTTACTACCACCGTGGTCTGGCCTGGACGGCAACGGGGTTGGTGGCGCTTTCGGTCACTGTGATGATATTGGCCGGGTATCGCCAGATGGGATATTACCGCCAACTGGTTCACCTGCAAGGTAAGCTGTCGGGAATTCTCTTGCAGGCGATTGAAGGGATCGCCAAGTTTCGCGCCGCCGCCGCCGAAGGGCGCGCCTTTGCCACCTGGGCGGCCGAATTTAGCCAGGCCAAACAGGTCAATTACCAGGCGCGTGACGTTTCCAATAATCTGCAAGTATTTAACGCCGGTTATCAAGTCATCACGGCCATGTCTATCTTCGCTGTCGTTATTTTGTCCGGGCGCGAAGTGTTAACCATCGGTCAATTCCTGGCGTTCAACACGGCGTTTATTCAATTTATGACGGCCGTCCTCACCCTAAGCGGCGCTTTTTTGACCATCCTCAACATCATCCCCATGTACGAGCGCGCGCGCCCGGTGCTGCAAGCTACGCCAGAGGTTGACGCTCTCAAAGAGCATCCGGGCGAATTGGTCGGCGGCATTGAAGTATCCCACGTCTCTTTCCGTTACCGCCAGGATGGCCCGATGATTCTCAAGGATGTGTCGTTGGCGATCAAACCGGGCGAGTTTGTAGCCCTGGTCGGCGCTTCCGGTTCGGGCAAATCTACCCTCTTTCGACTGCTGCTGGGCTTCGAGCAGCCCTTGTCTGGCAGTATCTACTACGACGGCCGTGATCTTGACAGCCTGGATGTCCGCGAAGTGCGGCGGCAAATGGGGGTTGTCCTGCAAAATGGCAAAGTGATGGCCGGCGATCTCTTCACCAATATTGTCGGTTCCTTGCCATTGACCATAGAAGATGCCTGGCGCGCGGCCGCCATGGCCGGGCTGGCCGAGGACATCCAAAAAATGCCGATGGGTTTGCACACCATCATCAGCAATGGGGGCGGCACATTGTCTGGCGGGCAGCGCCAGCGTTTGCTCATCGCCCGCGCCATTGTCAACCGGCCGCGCATCTTGTTTTTTGATGAAGCCACCAGCGCCCTGGACAACCATACCCAGGCTGTCGTCAGCCAAAGCCTGGAAGACCTGCAAGCGACACGGGTGGTCATCGCCCACCGGCTCAGCACCATTAAAGGGGCGGACAAGATTTTTGTGTTGCAAAACGGCCGTGTTGTCCAACAAGGGACCTACGACGAACTTATTAATGTAGAGGGACTATTCGCTGATTTGGCAAAACGGCAAATGGCTTGAGGCGTCCGCCATCGCCGCGGCGCGCGTGTGCGCCGCGATGAACGAAAAGCTGTAGGGCAAACTTTCTAGTTTGCCCGCGCAAACTGGAAAGTTTGCCCTACATTTACGCGGGAGTGTGAGATGGACCAATATGTACAAAAGCAACTGACTCTTATTCGCAAACAATTCTTAACCCCTGTTATCGGGGCCATGTTGTATGCTTCTCTGGCCTGGCTCACCACCATCTTCCCCCTGGCAACCGCTGGCGATGTGAACATTCGACCTGGCATCGTTGTCCCTATTTTTTTTGGCCTCGCCTTTGGGCCAAAAGTCGGCTTCTTCACCGGTATGGTCGGTAACTTGTTAGGCGACTTGCTGTCTGGCGTCGTCGCCTTTCCTTTACCTGTGGTTTCCGACAACGCCTTTATCAATTTTGCCGCCGGAACCTATCTACCCTGGCAGCTGGGCAATGGGCTTATGGGCATGATTGCGGGCTTTGCCAGGCGACTCATTCCCCGCTATAACACGTTTAAGGATTATGCAACAGCCCTCTTCATTGCCATCATTGGCATTATCATTGGCATGGGTACAGCGTCGGCCCTGACCGTCGCCCTGGGCATAGCAGATGCAAATTTTGTCTTTACACAATACTTTATCCCGGCCGTTTGGAGCAACATCTACAACATCATCCTCCTGCTGCCTGTGCTGCTCTATAATTTTGAATATTTTGACATGACTGCCTTCAAGGCGCTGCGCTCCAAATTCATGCGACGGCTGCTGTTTCTCATCCTGGGCGCAGCCGGCTTGCCCATCATTTTACTGGGACTCTTCTTACTCCAGCCTGATGCGGTTAACGGCAACAGCGATCAGGGGGTCATTCTCTTCAAGTTACTGTTTACCATTATCCTGACGATGCTTTTTGTCATCGTTAACGCCAGCATGGTAGCCCAACGCCTTTCTGGCGTTATCATCAATCTGAGTGATGCCGCCCAACTCATGGAAACCGACGAGTTGTCACCCTACCACATTCGCACGCTCAAAGAAACACCTGGCAATGATGAAATCAGTCAATTGTGCCGCATCTTTGGGCAAATGGCGCAAGAAACACGTATACGCCAGGAAAACATGAAGCGGCAAATCCGGCAGTTGCACATCAAAATTGATACGAACAAAACCGCCAGTGAAGTCGCCAGCATTGTTGAGACAGATTACTTTCAACAATTAGAAAGAAAAGTAGATGAATTGCGCGTCAGCGTAAGGCTTTAGCTGATTCTGTTGCAATTCAACATAATGCTTGTAACCAATTTTGAGTTATGGTAAGATATGCGCCAGAGAGGGATTGTCAGGAGATGAATGGTACGACTAAGCACACAGAGGCTTGGAAGAGCTGTTAAATGACCAATTGTGGCGTTTCGTCGTTTTTGGTAACAAAAGGTAGGTGACGCATGGATTTTCTGCGAGAAAGACCCTTTATAGGAATCCTCATTGGCGTGATTGTGGGTTTTGCCCTTGGTCTGTTATGGGGATGGGGTATTGCTCCGGTTGAATGGACGGATGCCAGTCCGCAAGCTTTACATCCCGATGATCAAGCCCAATATATTCGCCTGGTCGCGGAGAACTTCTCCCAGCAAGGGAATGTTCAAAAAGTACAAGATGCATTCCGCAGCTGGCCGGGAGCGGACACAACTGTTTGCCAATTAGCTGCGCAAAGTACGGACCCGAATGATCAGCAGCGATTAACGGCCGTTGCCACTATTCTCAATAGCCAGGGCTGTGGCATATCGGGTGCGCCGGCGCCAAGTGGCGAGTCAGAGGGGGGGGGGATTGGCACGATCCTGCTTCTCTTCTTGCTGCTGATTGTGTTGGTCATCGCCATTATTTTTGTGTTAGGTCGGCGGAATGCCGCTTTGGGCAATCGGGTGTCGCCGCGCGCGGCTTATGAAGAGGTGCCGGAAGCATCCCCCGTCGTTAGTTTTGGTGATGATGGCGCAACGGCCGTGCCCATTGCTCGTTTCCGTACCACTTACACGCGCGGACACGACGCCTACGATGATTCCTTTAGCATCGAAAATGCCAGCGGTGATTTCCTGGGTGAATGTGGTGTGGGCATCTCCGAATCGTTGGGAGCAGACGCACCCAAAAATGTCACTGCGTTTGAAGTCTGGCTGTTTGACAAAAATGACATCCGTACCATTACCAGAGTTGTCATGAGCGATCACGCCTTCTTCGATAATGCGATCAAAGCGAAATTAGCCACCAAAGGCGAACAAGTGCTGGCGCGCGCCAGCGAAACCATTGTCCTGGAAACGGCCTCGCTGATCATTAATGCGGAATTGGCCGACATGCAGTATGGCGTCGGCGGTTCATTACCACCACAAAGCTACTTTGAAACTGTGACCTTTGAGTTATCCGCCTGGGCAAAAGAGGGCAGCAGAGCGGCCGTTGAAGACGTTGACGAGTTGATGAACTTCTAACAACTTTGAAAATGGCGGGGATTAGCCTCTAATCCCCGCTTTTCAATGGTTCAGGCGCGCGCGTAGGGCACAAACAACTTTTCCCATTCTTGTAATGCATAGCGATCCGTCATTCCGGCAATGTAGTCGGTAATGACTCGTGGCAGGGGCGTATGTTGCAGCCGCTCACGCGTTGAGGTTGGCAGCATGTCCGGCTCCTTCATATACGCTGTGAAAATTTCGCCAATAAACCGCTCCGCTTTTGTTTGCATCCGCACCAACCGGTGATGGCGGTACATGCGCTGATACAAAAACTGCTTGAGCGCCTTAACCTGTTCGGCAAATGCCGGCGCATAGCCAACAACATTTTCTTCATGTAGTTGCAGCGCGGTCACCGAGCTAATCTGGTGACGGGTTAAATTCTGCGCTGTTTGCTGGAGCACGTCGGTAACAGAACGGCCGATTAACTCCCGAATAATCTCATGGCGTGTCAGCCGGTTTAAGGGCAGCGTGCTCCGCCATCCTACCGCCTCTTGCAGCGTCTGCCAGATAACCAGCTCATCCAGATCGCGTGGCGTAAACAGATCCGCACGCAGCCCATCATCCAGATCATGAGCGTTGTACGCAATTTCATCGGCCAGGTTAGCGATTTGCGCCTCCAGTGAGGCCCGCTTCTCAGGTTCATAACCGGTGGCGTCGCTTTTATCATAACTCGTTTCGTGCTTGATCATGCCTTCGCGCGTCTCGTAGGTCAGATTCAAGCCAGGAAAATGTGGGTAGCGATGTTCCAGTTGGGTAACAATGCGAAAGCTTTGCGTGTTATGATTGAACCCGCCATATTCTTGCATCAAGGTGTTCAGAATGTGCTCGCCCGCATGGCCAAAAGGGGGATGTCCTAGATCATGCGCCAGACAAATTGCTTCTGTCAGGTACTCATTGGCGCCCAACCCACGCGCTAACGAACGCCCTAGCTGCGCGACCTCCAAAGTATGCGTCAACCTGGTGCGATAATGATCTCCTTCGTAAAAGACAAAGACTTGTGTTTTGTATTCCAGACGACGAAAGGCAGTGGTGTGAATGATCCGATCTCGGTCGCGCTCAAAGGCGGTGCGTGTGTTGGATTCTGGCTCAGCGTGAACTCGCCCGCGCGTCTCGTGGCTTTTCAGTGCGTAAGGAGCGAGCGTTTTGTTTTCAATTTCCTCTCGTTTTTGGCGATCAAATAACATAACGATCTCCTTCGAAAACGTAGCGCGATTGGGCAAATCGCGTTACAGGTGAATGCGTAAAAATTGTGCTGCTTGCCATAAGCTAATGGCAAGTGTAACATAAACATAAACTGGTAGCTATTGCCGATGGACGCGCGATTTGTCCTGCGGCGCAGGCGGTGAGTCATGCAGCAAAAGCAGCAAATGCCACAATCTTCAATTATGCTGTTGATGGTGATTATGGCAGTGGTGATGGGTCTTGGTGGTTTTTTGGGTCTTTCTTACCTGTTCAACCGGCCGGCCGCGCCAGAAGGGTTCTTTCCGGTGACGGTTGATGGCGTGGAGGTGTTGGTGCAGCTTAATGCAGACAAAACTGTCGAACTTGTAGGGGTTGGGGAGGCGCCGGTGGTCGTGCCGGTCGAGGTGCAGCCGCAGGCGGAGCAACAACCGATTGCGCCAACCTTGCCACCACCGACAGAGACGCCATTACCACCTTTGCCAACGGCCGTGCCCGCTAAAATCATTTTCCAAGATTACGTTGTGCAGGTTGGTGATTCGCTCTACAGCATTAGCGCGCGTATTGACACGTCTATTGCGCTGATGTCGCTGTATGGCATTTCAGCCGACAGTCTGACGCCAGGGAGCGTTATTCGGCTGCCACTGGGAAACCCGGCTTACTGCCCGGGCCGACGGCCGTATGCCGTTGGGGAAGGGGATACCGCGTTTAATCTCGGTCACCGTTTTGGGCTTACCCCTAATGAATTACAGGCTATTAATGGGTTAAATGAAAATTATGTTATTCGTGTAGCAGATATTTTATGTGTCCCATAGCGAGTGTGTAATCGTTCGGGCCTGGTATAGACCTTAAGATAATGTGGCTCTACAGGATTTCATGGGGTTCGGCGTGACATGTGACGAGTGATGCGTGTGGTTTCTCTGGTCACGTATCACTCGTCACGCATCACGGCCTGTCAACCCCCTGAGTTCCCAAAGAGCCGATAATGTTTTGGTGTCCGGCGTCGAGGCTTTAGCAATGTTTACGTTTGCTTTTCCAGGCGTTCGGCCAGATTCTTTAACTTTCCCCACTTGTTGCTCAAGGCGTAAATCATCGCCAGCGCCGTTAGCAGCCGCGTTTCACAGTTAGGGTCCTGCGCCAATACCTCGAATACCTCCATCGCCTTTTCATCTGTACGGCGCGCGCGAATATACTCATTAGCCAATTCCTTCATAAATTTATCGCGCTGCTGCCGCAGCGCGGCCACGTCACCACCTGGCTGCCGCGCCACGCGCATCTGTTTCACCACCCGGCGAAACGTATCAACGAGTTGATCGGTCGTAAACGGTTTGGTGAGATAGCCACGCGCGCCGGCGGCCATGGCATCCAACAACGTTTGTGCATCTCGTTCAGCGGAAATAACAATGCAGGCCATATGCGGCCACTCGGCCATCATTTCCCGGATGGCCGAGATGCCGTCCATCTCAGGCATATTGACGTCCATCAAGGCAATGTCTGGACGATGTTGGCGTGTTAATTCCACGGCTTCACGGCCGTTTTTGGCAATTGCCACAACTTCAGCCGCCGGGAGCATGGAAAGCATCAACCGTGTGCTACGTCGTGTTTCTGACGTGTCATCAGCAATTAAAATGCGCAGCTTTTCAGGGGAGGAACCAGTAAGTTGGGACATCTTTTTTCCCTTCGCAGCCTGACGCTGTCTTGAGATTTTGCCAGGTTAGCGCGGTGGTGAGACCGGCCAGCATGTTATAAACGATACATGAACTCCTGTCGCCATTATACACAATTCGCACGTCAATGGATCGTTAAACAGTTAACATTTACGTTGCCCACCATCTCGTTCCCGGAAACGGCCGTGCCTCCCCCTGCCTAAATCTGCTACAATTGCCGTGAAAATTTTGTGATGTCACTCAAATTGGAATAAGGAAAATCTCATGGATCAACCCATAAAATCTGGCGACAACATCATTGTTCGTCCCGGTGAAGTATATGAAGAATTCAACATGGACATGTCCGGCTGGCGTGGCCTTGTGGTTGATATAGATGAAGATGACGAATTACTCATTGCCTGGGACAGTCAAACGCTGCGTGAGATGCCCGATACCGTAATCGCCGAACTGCTGGAAGAAGAACTGGACTGGACCTGCATGTATGTAGAGTCAGCGGCCGTTCTTCCTTACGAAGCGCGTGGCACGGCCGATGACAGCCTGGTCATTGCCCGCGCCCGTTCTGCTGCCCATGGCTTTAACTTCGATGAAATTACCAGCAACCCAATGTTTGACGACTTGATTGATGAGGAGTGGTATGACGAATGGGATGAGGAGTGGGACGAAGAAGACGACTTTTCGTTTCTGGAGCGCCGGCAACCCTTTGACCTGGAAGTATTTCTGACAAACATGGAAATACCCGCCAAAGAACATGCCAGCGTCCGGCGCGCGTTCAGCATCGGTCTTGGCCAATACCTTTTTGACGCATCTGGCAGCTACCAGTACGGTAAACAACCTACCCATTTGCTTGCCGAATACATGTCATCACCTTTCGTCTTGGGTTATGGCGCCTTAGCCATTCTTGACCATAAAAGTATCAAGCCAGAGACCAAACTGAAAATATGTCAATATGTCTTGTTCCATCTTAATCCAGGATCAGAAGAAGGCTTACCCTATGGCATGATCACCCTGTTTGGTTATCTGGCGCAAAGCGGCGCCCTGGTGACTCCTCTTTTCCATCTTGGCATGTTGGCGACAGAATACGGGGGCGTGGGCCTGTTTCGCCGCTCCATCTGGCAATTTGGCACGCGACGCGAGGCGGTGTTGCCGTTACTGGCATGGCTGGCGGCCGTTCCCGACTTGCCCGACAGCGAAAAGCTGTGGTGGGTGTGGCGCTGGAGCCTGGAGAGCGAATTCGATCCACACCTGGCCAAGGCAATCGCTAACTTTTGGCTGGCGCACCCTGACGTGCCCGCTGCAATGAAACAGCAGCTTTGTTGGGCGTGGTTGCAAGAGTCAAAACAAGTGGGGACGCCGCCCAAGGCGTGGCAGTTTATGAGTGCATTTATGTCTGGCGACTATGCACAGGCGCAGCAGATGTTGATGGAAATAGGCGCAGAAGAGGCTGATCAATTACGACTGGAGAAGGTAACGCCATTGATCGAGAATGACGACGGGGCGTTGCTTTCCCAACTGTTACGTGAGGTGCACAATTTACGGTTAACACCGCTGCCATTGAAGCGTATTGCCATTCCCACACTGGCGCGCCTGGGGGATGATCCGGCCACGGTCGCCGACATGTTTTGGAACAGCAGCAGCGATTTTGATGTAGAGGCTGTGCATGGGGGTATTGCCGATCTACTGCGTGAGTTTCAACAGCAGATTGACTCGGCTGAACTGCGCCGCCTGGTGGAGCGTGGCCTGGATCATGGACGGGTTGGCGTGCGCAAAAGCTTTCACGTGCTGGCGCGAGAATTGTATGGAGATATTTACTTGCCACGAGCGCAGCAAGATGTAGCCAAATCACTGCGCGACTGGGCAGCGAAGCAGTTGCGTGCTGGTACAAAAAAATAAAAATGAGGCGCGTCACCTGACGCGCCTCATTGCACGCCTCTATAACGCATCCTCGTCATCCATATCGCGTGGGTCACCGGGATTGTAGGTGAAATGGGCGCCGTAAGTTCGCATCACACGGCGCTGGCTGGACGATTCTTCCTTACGCAGGTGGAAACGGAGTTCCTCCATCACGTCGGCAATCAGTTCGTCAGCCTGGGCGCGCAGGGCGTCAATGGCGGTCTGCGCCCGATCATGCGCTTCGTCGGCGGGAATGACGTCGGATGCTTCCTTACGCGCCGCCGCCAGGGCGTTGGTCAGTTCGTCGGCGGAGGGGCAGACGGCCGCAGCATACCCGGCAGAGGTGGCGTCGGCGTCACCGGCAATGATCTTTTCCGCCAGTTCAAACCAGCCATCTAGCGCGTCGGGATTGGGTTCGCTGCCGTCTGGCTCCAGGTAATAAAAGCGCAGCACGCCCACCGGCTCATTTTGACGGCGCACGCGGCGACGCACGACTTCCCACATGTCGTCTATAACTTGCTTGAGCCTGTCTAACGCTTCCTCGCGCTCTTCCACTTCTTTGTTGTGCTGGCCGAAGGTTTCGGCAACGTCCAGGAAGGCTTCGTCAAACTGGGGCAAAAAGGCTTCTAATTCCAGAAAGTTGTCGCGGCTGATGTACTCAACGCTATTTGCATAATCTATAGCGGCTGTTTGCGCGGCCGTGCGCAAAAAATTAAGTCGTTCGGTGTCTGTTTTTGGGGGTACGTAATTGGGCATCGGTTTACTCTCCTACAATCGTTATGAAGGATGATGCAATGCATCCTTGGCAATATGCTCCACTCACGGGGAACTCCTGACGTAGATGGTATATGGTGCTGCCATTGTAACAGAGGTGAAGGTAGACTACAAAAGGGATACGGCCGTCTGGCTGATCACCCTGATGAATTGCTACACGTCAGGCCAAATTATGCTATGATCTACGCATTGTTGAATGTTGGTAGCCAGACCGCCCGTTCAGCCTGTGCTAACGTTCACGTTTTATCTTGTTAAGAGGAGATTGTCATGTACGATTATCAGAATGATTCCCCGTTTCCCGTTTCTGAGGCGAAGCTGTCGCAGATGTTCACGGCCGTTATGTCCCGCGTCTATTTGTGGATGTTCCTGGGGCTGTTGACGACCACCGGCGCGGCGCTTGCCACCCTCTATACGCCGTTTTTTTGGCAATTTTTAGCGGCCGTTCCCTTTGGTATCTGGATTTTGTTCATTGCTCAAATTGCATTGGTGATCGCTATTGGCCGGGCTGCGGCCAAACTATCGCCGGGCGTGGCCGTCGCTCTCTTTTTTGGCTATGCCTTCCTCAATGGTGTCACTTTCTCCATCATTTTCCTCATTTATGACCTGGGCACGATCTTTCTTGCCTTTGGCACGACGTCCATACTCTTTGCTATCTTGTCTGTCGTTGGCTACACCACCAAACAAGACCTGAGCAAATGGGGTGGCATTTTGTTTATGGGGCTGATCGGCCTCATCGTCGCTTCTGTAGTCAACATGTTTCTGGCAAACTCGGCGCTGGATTGGATCATTACCTACGCGGGCATTCTCATCTTTATGGGCTTGACTGTGTACGACACCAAACGCATTAAGATGATGGCCGTGGCTGCGGCGACGCAAGAAGGCGATACGGCCGTTGTGGTCAGCCGCATTGGTATTTTAGGGGCGCTGCGCCTCTACCTCGACTTCATCAACCTCTTCCTCTACATTTTGCGCCTGTTCGGCCGTCGCCGGTAACTGTGGCGGCTGGAGAGTGGAGGCTACTCAGCCTTCACTCTCTAATTATCTGGAAAACGGCATGATTCAATACTGTCAAAATGTCCTTTACAAATGAAAAGCGTCATTCCTTCGACAAGCTCAGGACAGGTCTGAACGAA
>JACSRF010000066.1 GCA_014879875.1 Anaerolinea sp. | reverse complement strand
CTCCGTTCAGCATGACGCGCTTTCTTGCTAGATTTGTAAAGCACAAATTACTTGGAATGAACCATGTCCTATACTCTAATTTCTCAATACGGTTCACAAGGCCGTGGTGGTATGTTACAATCACACGGTTTCGGCGAACAAGCATAACGTGGCGCGGTCGCTGACCGCGCCACAGCACGTATGGTTCCATATGGCACGCGCATTGTTAGACATTCGGGTTTTGCAGCGGGAATACTTGCTGGCGATTACGCGGGCGCTGACGGCCGAGTTAGACCTGCATGATTTGCTGCGGCTGATTCTGCAAGCGGCCGTGCAGTTGGTGTCTGGGCGCGCCGGCATGATTGTGCTGTCAGAGCCAAGCCGGGAATCATTGCGGGTGGCGGCCGTTTATGGCATTCCACCGCACCTGGTAGACCATTTTGCGCCGCTGATGGAAGGGCTGCCGTACCGTGAAGGGCACGAACATGAGGTCATCCCGGAGTTAAGCCGCCGCCTGAGCGAGATAGCGCATAAAGCTGACCTGGGGCTGACCAAAGTGCTGCGCCTGCCCATGATCAGCGGGCGCGACGTCATTGGCCTGATTTATCTGTTCCAATCTGGCAACTACGTCTTTGTGGAAGACGCGGCCAATCTGCTGCAAAGCTTTGCCGAGCAGGCGGCCATTGCCGTGCGCAATGCCCGCCTCTACCAGCAAACGCAGACGGAAAAGCAGCGGCTCAACGCCATTCTGGAACAGAGCGCCGATGGCGTGATGATCCTGAATGCGGCGCTGCGCATCACCGTCTTTAACAAAGCGTTGAGTGAGATGACCGGCTGGTTAGCCAGCGAGGCGATTGGCCGCCAGCACGATGAAGTGATTCGCTGGCAAACACTGCGCACCGGCAGCGACCTGGCGCAGGCGTTGGCGGATGATTGGCCGCTGCCCGGCGCGGCGCATTTATACGTGGAGGGGGAGTTCGCACGGCCGCATAATGCGTATTATCAGCCGGTGCAAGATCGTATCAACCTGGGGATTACGTATGCGCCGTTGATGGATGTGAACGGCCGTATGACCGACATCATCGCCAACGTGCGCGACCTGACCCGCTACCGTGAAGAAGAGGCGCTGCAAAAAACCTTTATTTCCGTGGTCAGCCATGAGCTAAAAACACCCGTGTCCATCATCAAAGGGTACGCCAGCACACTGCGCCGTCAGGATGCGCATTGGTCGCCAGAGATTTTGCACGAATCATTGGCCGTAATCGAAGAAGAAGCCGATAATCTCACCGGTCTCATTGACAATTTGCTGGAAGCATCGCGGCTGCAAGCAGGTACGTTTAGCCTGGAAATCCACGAAGAAGTTAATCTGGAAAAAATCGCTGCGGAAACGACGCGCAAGTTTAACGCGCAAAGTAGTAAGCACCAGTTTAAGCTTGCATTTCCTCCAGACTACCCCACCATTAATGGGGATGAACGACGGCTGCGTCAGGTGTTGAACAATCTGGTGAGCAATGCCATCAAATATTCGCCCGATGGGGGGACCATCACCCTGCGCGGCGAAGCGCATACCGATCACATTATGTTGTCGGTGACAGATGAGGGTATTGGCATTCCAAAACATGAACAGCACCGCATTTTTCAAAAGTTTTCCCGCCTTGACAATGCCCTCAGCCGCAAAACAGAAGGAACCGGACTGGGCTTGTACCTGACCAAGGCGATTATTGAAGCGCATCACGGCCGTATCTGGTTCAGTAATAACCCTGATGGCCATGGTACAACCTTCACGTTTTCCTTACCAAGACATTAACCATTTAACCTGCGGCGCGATTTTGGCAAATCGCGCTGCGTTTATGAAGGAGACAACATGCGTACACAACTGAACTGCCCCCAATGCGGCGTCCCTTTTGTCGCCGAGGTACATCAAATCATTGACGTAGACAGCGACCCCAGGCTCAAGCAGATGTTTTTGTCTGGGCAATTAAACGTCGCCATTTGCCCCGCCTGCGGCGCCGGTGGACAATTAGCCACCCCCCTGGTTTTTCATGATTCAGAACATGAACTGTTCATGATTCACATTCCCCAAGAAATTCATATCAATCAACTAGAGCGGGAACAGATGATTGGCCGGCTGACGCGGCAGGTCGTAGACAACTTGCCCCCCGAAAAACGCAAAGCGTATCTCTTCCAGCCGCAGACCATCCTCAACATGCAAACGTTTGCCGAAAAGGTGCTGGAAACAGAAGGCGTCACCAAAGAGATGATTGAGCGGCAGCGGAAACAGTCGGAACTGCTGAACACGTTGGCGCGCGCCGACAAGGATGTCGTGGAATACCTGCTCAAAGATCGCCAGGGGGAGATTGACGAGACATTTTTTGCCATGCTGCAATCTTACATTGACAATGCGCAGCAAGCGCAAAACGACAAACAACTGGTGAAGCTGACGAACCTGCGCGCCAAACTGATGCGCGAAACGGCCGCCGGACGGCAGTTAGAAAAAGAACAGATCGCCATGCACCGCTTCAGCCAGGCGGCCAAAAAGCAAGGGGGCTTAAGCCCGGCGCTGCTGTTGGAACACATTGTCAAAAACCTGGACAATGAAGGGACCATCCAGAAGTTGGTCATGGCCGGGCAGTCGGCGTTAACCTATGATTTCTTTGCGCTGTTGACGACCGAACTGGAACAGCAGGAGCAGGCGGGCAATCAAGCGAATGCGCAGCGGTTAACGGCCGTGCGCGCCGATCTGCTCGAAGTACAATCCCAATTACAGGCCGCGTCGCAGCACATGGTTGACGAAGCGATGCACACCCTGCGCGCGCTGCTGCAAGCGCCCGACAAGCAAGCCGCCATCCGCGACAATATGGAGCGCTTCGACGATGCTTTTATGTACATCCTGTCGGCGAACATCGCCCAGGCCACGCAGCAGGGGGATGAGGCGCAGTTACAGGCGTTGTCTGCCATTCAAGACCTGATTGTGCGCGAAATTGAAAGCCAGTACCCGCCAGAGGTTATTTTCTTGAATCAGTTGATGGAAGCGGAATCGGAAGCGGCGCAGCAAGAGATGCTTGATAACAATTCACACATGGTCGGCCCCAATTTAATTCAAATGTTGGATGCCGTTGCCAAGCAAATAGAAGGGATGGGGCAAAGTGATGTCAACGGCCGTATCCAATCCCTCAAAAGCGTCATTCAGGCGCGGCTGTAACATGAAACGTGAAACGTGTAACATGTTACACG
>JACSRF010000183.1 GCA_014879875.1 Anaerolinea sp. | reverse complement strand
ACAGCGTCAAAACCGATATTTTGTAACCTATCTTTCATGCTTCCTCAAAACGGTCATCGGTAATCGGTATCCTCTAAACTGACCACCGATTACCGACCACTGATTACCGATTACCGACCACCGATTACTATGACTCAACTTTGCCCCCATTGCCAGAAAACGAATCGTGACACAGCCGGATTTTGCCAACATTGCGGCCAGCCGCTGCACCCCATTTGCCCCCACTGCCAGACGCCGAACAAGCCGGGGGCGAAATTTTGTTTTGCGTGCGGCCGTTCGCTGACGACGGCCGTCGCGCCAACCCCATCTCCCCCTCCGCCAACGCCAACCCCAGCGGGCGCGGCCGTTTTGTGGCAAGGGGCGACGGGGATGCTGCGGCCACAATCGCTGCTCAATAACCGCTACCTCATCCTGAAACGGTTGGGCGCGGGAGGGCAGGCGGCCGTGTACATGGCCGAAGATACGCGCCTCTCGGGTAAATTGTGCGCCGTTAAGGAAATGTCGGACGTGGGCCTGGACCCCGCCGAAAGGCAAGAGGCGCTGGCGGCCTTTCGCCGCGAGGCGCAGCTGTTGGCGACGTTGAAGCATCCCAACTTGCCAACCGTGAGCGATTCCTTTCATGACCAGGGCAAGGAGTACCTGGTGATGGATTATGTCGCCGGCGAGACGCTGGCGCAGAAGCTCAAGCAAAATGGGGGACGGCCGTTGCCCACTGCCGACGTCCTCAATTGGGCGGCGCAGTTGTGCGACGTGCTTGATTACCTGCACCACCGCCCGCAGCCCATCATTTTCCGCGACCTGAAACCGGGCAACATCATGATCAACAATGACGGTCAGGTCAAGCTGATTGATTTCGGCATTGCCCGTTTGTTCAAGGCGGGGCAGGCGAAAGATACGGCCGCTTTTGGCACCGATGGCTACGCGCCGCCAGAGCAGTATGGGCAGGGGCAGACGGACGCGCGCAGCGATGTGTACGCCCTGGGCGCGACGCTGCACCACCTGCTCACCGGCCGCGACCCTGGCGTGGAACCGTTTAAGTTCCCACCGCTGCGCCAGTTGAATTCGGGGGTGGACACGGCCGTTGCAGGGATCATCATGCGCGCTTTGCAGACCAACCCGGCGCAGCGCTGGCCGGATATGGCCGCTTTTCGCGCTGCCTTGCCGCTGCCCGCTGTCCCACAGCCGACGTCTGGCGCATACCGAATGAGTCCGGTGTCGCCGCCGGTGGCCGTCCCACCGCTGTCTGCTCCACCGGTAGCTGCCCCACCAGATCGCGCCATTTTGTCTGAGCGGCAGCCCGTTTTGCCGCCTTCGGTGGCGTCGCAGTTGGCATCATCCCTGGCGTATGGGGGGCTGGATACGGCCGTGCTCGGCCGGCGAGCCGCGGCGCACCTCATTGATGGCTTGATCATGCTGCTGCCCGGCGCCGCTTTTGGCGCGTTTATTGCCTGGAGCATTGCCGAGAAGCTCTTGTTCCAATGGGCCTATGAGTATTTGGACCTGCTCTTCTATTCCTATGAAGAGTTGTATGCGTTCACAACCTTGCTCGGATTCCTGTTTGGCACGGTAATGGGGCTGCTGTACTATGGCGGCTTCCATGGCTGGCGCGGCCAGACGCCCGGCAAGATGTTGATGAGTATTCGTGTGGTGCGCGCCGATGGCTCGCGCCTGGGATGGGGGCGCGCGTGTTGGCGGCTGCTGGCGTGGCAAATAACGGCGACATTGGGAATCGTCATCTGTTTAGGCATCATTCCCTACGCCATCCCCTTCCTTAACCAGGAGCGCCGCGCCCTGCACGATTATCTGGCCGGGACGCTGGTGGTGCGGGTGTGAAGCCTCTCCGATCACGCCTCACGTCTCACGCTTCACGCCAAAAAGGATGATTATGTACACACTATTAGCTCACGATGGCCTGCAATACCCATTGACTGATACGCCGCTGCGTATTGGGCGGCAGCGGGATAACACCATCGTCTGTATGGATGCGCTGGTTTCTGGGTATCATGCGGAAATTCGGCCGAAGCAGGGCGGTTATGTACTGGTGGATTTGCAAAGTCGCAATGGCACGTTGGTCAACGGCCGTTCCCTCGCCGGTTTGCACCCCCTTTCCCCTGGCGACGTGATTCGCGTGGGCGACAGCGAATTTTATTTCCAGGCCGCAGCGGCGCCCGCGACGGCCGCTGCGCCCAATTGCCCCCATTGCGGCGCGGCGTTGCGCCCTGGGGCCAGGTTTTGTGGTAAATGTGGGCAGGCGTTAACGGCCGTGTCCAACCCCGGCGCCACCTGGAAAATGCCAGATATAGCCCCACCGCCCTATCAACTGCCGCCGGCATACGAACCGCAGCCTTATACGCCGCCGGCATACGAGCCGCAAGCCTACGCGCCGCAGCCCTATGAACCACAAGCGTACACGCCGCAGCCATACACGCCGCCAGTCCCACCGCAGTACGCCACGCCGTATAAAGCCGCTGGCAGCAATAGCGGCAAACTCAACCTCTCCGAGGCGCTTGGCTTCCCGTTCCAGGCAGCAAACTGGGTGATGACCTTTATCATCGGCAGTGTGTTATGGTTGCTGCCGCTGATCGGCATGATTTTGCTCAACGGTTACGCGGTAGAAGTCGCCCGCCGTGTCATCCACGATCACCCCGACACGCTGCCCGATTGGGATGATTGGGGGACCAAATTCCGCGATGGCCTGGCGGTGTCTGTCCTGGGGCTGATCTGGTCTTTCATCCCGTTTCTCATTTTTAGCCTGCCGTTCATCTTGCTGACGTATACAGGCAGGGGGCTGCCTGTGGTCTTTATGGGGGCGGGCGTCTTGCTGCAAATCCTGGCGACTTACTTTTTTATGCCGGCCGTCATGGGGCGCTATGCCGAGACGGGTAATTTTATGGCCGGGCTGCAAGTGCAGGCGATTGTGGCGCAGGTCATGGGGCGCTTCGGCAGTTACCTGGGCAACTGGCTGCTGGCGGGATTGATGTTGATCATTGGGCTGACCATTTTGGGGGTTTTGAGCTTCATTACCAATGTGACCATCGTCTTTTGCATTGGCATTTGCGGCATCCCGCTGATCTTTGCCGCCAGTTTCCACATGGTCGCTTTCCAGGGGCATATTTTGGGGCAGCTTTACAAAACGTTGACGTGAACGGGCGATTTTCCAAAATTGCCTTACATTTATGCAGAGACGACATGCGTGGGACGCACCACAGTCTGCACCGAGCGCAGTGAAGTGATGAATGAAAATCTGTAGTCCGAACATCCTTGTTCGGACATCGAACAGGGATGTTCGATTTACGAGGAGGTCTGTATGTTTATCTGTCCGCGTTGCCAGACACCGAACCTGCCAGATAAGCGGTTTTGTTCAACCTGTGGGTATGCGTTGATGCCTGCGCCGTCACCCGCGCCTGCGCCGTCACCCGCGTCTGCGCCGCCCGGCGCGTCTGCGCCGCCCGGAACGGCCGTCCTGTTGGCCCGTTTCCCCGGCGGCCACGTGGAGGGTCACCCCCTGGCACGGCCGCTCATGCACCTGGGGCGCGGCCCGGACAATGACATCGTTGTCAATTTTCCCACCGTCTCCACGCGCCATTTGCGCCTGGAAACGGCCGTCGGGCGCTTGCAAGTGATGGATTTGGGCAGCTTGAACGGCACGCAGGTCAACGGCCGTTTCCTGGCCCCCAACACCCCATCCCCCTTGCAACCGGGGGACGTGCTGCGCATCGGCGACCTGCACGGCAACTCCGTCAGCCTGGTTTTGGAAGGGGACGCCCCTGGCGCGGCCCCGCCCATGCGCACGCGGCGGCTGGGCACGCACATGCTGGCGCAGCATCCGCAGCTCATCATTGGCCGCGACCCAAGCTGCCATTTGCGTCTGGAACACCCTACGGTGTCGCGTCAACACGCGGAAATTGTACAGCAGGGGGACGGGTACGCCGCGCGCGACCTGGGCAGCGGCAATGGGACGTACGTCAACGGCCGTCGCATCACCGGCTGGGTCACGCTCAACCCCGGCGATGTGATCCAAATTGGGCCATTTAAGCTGGTGTACGACGGCCGTTTGCAAGGGTTAGCCACCTCCATGAGCCGCGGCCATCGCCTGGATGTGGTGGGCATGGGCATGCAAGTCGCCAATGGCAAAATGATCCTCAACGACATCTCCCTCACCGTGCAGGCCGGCGAATTCATCTCCCTGGTGGGCGGCAGCGGCGCCGGCAAAAGCACCCTCATGAAAGCGATGAACGGCTACAACCCGGCCACGCACGGCCAGATGCTCATTGACGGCGAACCCCTGTACCCCAACCTGGCTGCCTATCGCGCCATCATGGGCTACGTGCCCCAGGACGACATCATCCACCGCGACCTGCCCGTCTACCAGGCGTTGTGGTACGCCGCCCGCCTGCGCCTGCCCGACGCCGGCCCCGCCGAAATCCAGCAGCGCATCACCGAAGCGCTCGACCTGGTAGACATGAAAGACCACACGCAAAAGCCGGTGAAGGTCCTCAGCGGCGGGCAGCGCAAACGGGTGAGTATTGCTGTGGAACTGTTGGCGCAGCCCGACCTGCTGTTCCTCGATGAGCCAACCTCCGGCCTGGACCCTGGCCTGGAAAAGAAGATGATGTATGACCTGAACCGGCTGGCGGATCGGGGCAAGACAGTGATCCTGGTGACGCACGCCACGTCCAACATTGAGCAGTGCGACCATGTCGCCTTCTTAGCGCAAGGGGAATTGGCGTATTATGGGCCGCCGCGTGACGCGACCCCCTTTTTCCAGGCGCGCGACTTTGCCGACATTTACCTGCAACTGGGGCAGGAGGTAGACCCATCACAGCAAAAGCCGCCGCCGCCCGTGTTGCAGCCGTATTACCAGCCGGGCGCGGGCAAAGTGTCCGCCGGCAAACTGTGGGCGCAACATTACCGCCGTTCACCGCAGCGGCAGCAATATGTCGCCGCCCGCCAACAGCACGTCAACGGCCGTGCCGCCGCCCCCGCCACATCGCGCCCCTCCGCGCCGCGCGATTCCAGTCTGCGCCAGATTTTCATCCTCATTCGTCGCCAGTTGGACCTGATCCGGTACAATCCGGCGACGCTCTTTATTTTGTTGTTGATGATGCCCATCATCGCCGCGTTGTTCATGGCCGTGAGCAACGAAGGGGATTTGGTGGGTAAATATGCAACGGCCGTTGCCGCCGACGCCGCCCTCACCGCCGAACTGGTCGGTGAAGATGTTGGGGCCAAAGCCAACTACACCCCTGCGGCTACCGCGCAGCAGCTTGTCACCATGTTGGGGTTGGCGTTGACCCAGGCGGGCACATTTGGCGCAGCGTATGAGATCGTCAAGGAGCGGGCTATTTTTAAGCGGGAAAGGGCGGTCAATCTGCGCGTTGGCGCTTACGTGGCCGCCAAGTTGGCTGTTCTGGGTCTTTTTGCCATCGTCCAGGTCGTCAGCGCCCTGCTCATTTTAAGCATCAAAGTAGACCTCGGCTTTGCGCCAGTGTTTGACTTCTTCCCCAGCGGCGCGTGGGAACTGTTCGTCACGCTGCTGCTGGCTGTGCTTGCCAGCATCACCTTTGGCCTCTTTATCTCCGCCGTCGTGCCGGGGAGCGATGTGGTTATGTACATCATCCTGGTGCAGTTGTTCACCCAAATCATCCTCTCCGGCGCGCTCTTTCCGCTGCCCGACAGCGCGGTCGGCGATCTGGTCTCGAAAGCGGTTATCTCCCATTGGACCATGGATGCGATGGGTTCCAGCGTGGGCATGGTCGAATTGGACAATACCAGCCGCGCCTGTGCAGTGGTCGAGATACCAAACGAAGCGGGTGGGATGACGCGCGAAGTCAGGTGTGAAGGGGCAGCGATAGGCGATTTGAGCCT
The DNA here is from genome assembly GCA_014879875.1 of Anaerolinea sp. Classification (GTDB taxonomy): domain Bacteria; phylum Chloroflexota; class Anaerolineae; order Promineifilales; family Promineifilaceae; genus JACSRF01. The sequence goes on along the minus strand of JACSRF010000183.1, from coordinate 10,819 downwards.
GGACTATCTGCATGATCCAGAGCACTTGCGCAACACATGGATTGCGCTGCTGGTGCAAATGCTGGTCTGGGGCAGTCTGACAACACTGGTGCAGGCGCGCCGCAAGACGGAGTGACGCTTCACGCTACAGAAACAGGAAACGACAACTATGCCATTAACCACCGGACAAATCCTCAACGGCCGTTACCGCATCGTCAAACTCATCGGGCAAGGGGGCTTTGGCGCCGTCTACCGCGCCTGGGACCTCAACCTGAAGCGCGCCTGCGCCGTGAAGGAAAACCTGGACGCCAGCGCCGAAGCGCGAAAACAGTTTGACCACGAAATGCAGCTTTTAGCCAGCCTGCACCACAGCAACCTGCCGCGCATTTACGACTACTTTTTCCTCGTTGGCGCGGGGCAATACCTGGTGATGGACTTCATCGAAGGGCAAGATTTGCAGACGATGTGGGAACAGCGCGGCCCGCTGCCCGCCGCGGAAATCGTGCCCTGGGTACAGCAAATTTGCGACGCGCTGGCCTACATGCACAGCCAGACGCCGCCGGTGATCCACCGCGACATCAAACCGGCGAACATCATCATCACGCCGCAAGGGCGGGCGATACTGGTGGACTTTGGCATCTCCAAAGTGTATGACGCACACCTGAAAACGACGGTCGGCGCGCGCGCCGTGACCCCCGGCTTTTCACCGTGGGAGCAGTACGGGCAGGGTGTTACCGACAACCGCAGCGACATCTACGCCCTGGGCGCAACCCTCTACGCCCTGTTGACCGGGCAGCAGCCGCCAGAAAGCATCGCCCTGACCGGCGGCATGGCCGTGCTGACCCCGCCGCGCCAGGCAAACCCGGCCATCCCCGCCCACGTCGCCCAGGCCATCGAACAAGCCCTGCAAACCCGCCCCACCGACCGCTTCGCCAGCGCCGCCGCCCTATCCGCCGCCCTGCAACCGCCCACTCCAACACAACCATCGCCACCGCCAACCCAATCCGCACCCTCTGCCACTCCACAATCCCCACTCCGCAACCCGCCATCCACAATCCGCACTCCCTGGCTATGGGCGGCCGGCGGCGTTGTGGCCCTGCTGCTGCTCATCCTCGCCTTCAGCCTGGGGCGCGGGCAGGGCAATGAGGACAACAGCGTGGCCGTTGCCCCCGCCACCGAACCAACCATCCAACCCACCAACACTCCCACGCCGATGCCTATAATGGGGACACCCGTACTTTTGTCGTCCCAGGCGATCAGCCCAGAGAATGCGGAGCAGGTAACGCAGTTGGCGCGTTGGGGTAAGGGATTAATTAACGAGATCGCTTATGCGCCAGATGGCGCGACGCTGGCCGTGGCCTCCAGCATCGGTATTTACCTCTATGTTGCGGATACATTGGTCGAGATACGCTTCATCGAGAGTGTAAGCTGGGTCACGAGCGTGGCCTTCTCCCCCGATGGCACGACCCTGGCTTCCGGGTCAGGGGATGGCACCATCCGGCTATCGCGCGTCAGCGACGGGGCACTGCGGCAAACCCTGGCGGGGCATACGAGTGTGGTCAGTAGCGTGGCCTTCTCCCCCGATGGCACGACCCTGGCTTCCGGGTCAGATAATGGCACCATCGGGCTGTGGCGCGTCAGCGACGGGGCGTTGCTGCAAACCCTGTGGGGGCATACGGATGGGGTCAGAAGTGTAACCTTTTCCCCCGATGGCGCGACCCTGGCTTCCGCGTCAGGGGACACCGTGCGACTGTGGCGCATCAGCGACGGGGCGTTGCGGCAAACCCTGATAGGGCATACGAGTGGGGTCAACAGCGTGGCCTTCGCCCCTGATGGCGCGACCCTGGCTTCCGGGTCATCGGATAGAACCATCCGGCTGTGGCGCGTCAGCAATGGGGCGCGATTGCAAACCCTGGTGGGGCATACGAGTAGGGTCAACAGCGTGGCCTTCGCCGCCGATGGCGCGACCCTGGCTTCCGGGTCAGTTGATAGAACCATCCGGCTGTGGCGCGTCAGCGACAGGGCGTTGTTGCAAACCCTGGAGGGGCATACGGGTTGGGTCAATAGCGTGATCTACTCCCCCGATGGCGCGACCCTGGCTTCCGGGTCATATGATACCATCCGGCTGTGGCGCGTCAGCGACGGGGCGTTGTTGCAAACCCTGGAGGGGCATACGGATGGGGTCGACAGCGTGGCCTTCTCCCCCGATGGCGCGACCCTGGCTTCCGCGTCATGGGATAATACCATCCGGCTGCGGCGCATCAACGATGGGGCGCTGCGGCAAACCCTGGAGGGGCATACGGATAGAGTCAGCAGCGTGGCCTTCTCTCCCGATAGCGCGACCCTGGCTTCCGCGTCAAGGGATAACATTATCCGGCTGTGGCGCGTCAGCGACGGGGCGTTGTTGCACACCCTGGAGGGACATACGGATGGGGTCAACAGCGTGGCCTTCTCCCCTGATGGCGCGACCCTGGCTTCCGGGTCACAGGATAACACCATCCGGCTGTGGCGCGTCAGCGACGGGGCGTTGTTGCACACCCTGGAGAGGCATACGGATTCGGTCTACAGCGTGGCCTTCTCCCCCGATGGCGCGACCCTGGCTTCTGGGTCAGGGGATGAGAGCATCCGGCTGTGGCGTGTCAGCGACGGGGGGTTGTTGCGCGTCCTGGGGGGGCGGAGGTGGGGTACGAGTTCAGTCTACAGCGTGGCCTTCTCCCCCGATGGCGCGACAGTGGCTTCCGGGTCAGGGGATGGCGCCATCCGGCTGTGGCGCGTCAGCGACGGGGCGTTGTTGCACACCCTGGAGGGGCCGGATTCGGTCTACAGCGTGGCCTTCTCCCCCGATGGCGCGACCCTGGCCTCCAGGTCAGATGATAACACCATCCGGCTGTGGCGCGTCAGCGATGGGGTATTGCGGCAAACCCTGGAGGGACATACGAGTTCGGTCAGCAACGTGGCCTTCTCCCCCGATGGCGCGACCCTGGCTTCCGGGTCACTGGATGGAACGGTGCGGTTGTGGGGGGTGCGGTAGGGGCGAGGCAAGCGGGTATAATTTTCATGCAGCAAACGGCATTTTCTGCGCTTGCCTCGCCCTCTGCTATGGGTTGAACAGCGGATCGGCAGGATGAACGGATTAAGAATTGGGGTTGGGGCGAGGCATTGCCGAAGGAGGGTTTTTCGATGGCCTTAGCGCCGGGGCAGACGATATACAACCGTTACCACATCCAACACATCTTAGGCCAGGGCGGCTTTGCCATTGTCTACCTGGCGCAGGATACGCGCCTGGCGGGGCGGCCGGTGGCGGTGAAGGAGCTAAACCTGGCGCAAATCCCCCCGGCCGAGGCGGCCGCGGCGCGCGAACTGTTTCAACGGGAAGCGCGCGTGTTGGGGCAGCTCAACCATCCCGGTATCGCCAACGTCATGGACTTTTTCCAGGAACACGGCCGTCAATACCTGGTGACGGAGTACGTGGCCGGCGAGACGCTGGAAGCGGTGTGCCAACGCTACGCCGGGCAGCAGTTTGACGAGGCGCAGGTGTTGGCGTGGGCGCGTGAGTTGTGCGTGGCGCTCGATTACCTGCACGGCCGTACCCAACCGATCATCTTCCGCGACCTGAAACCCGCCAACATCATGGTGCAGCCCAACGGGCAGCTCAAGATCATTGATTTTGGCATCGCCCGTTACTTCAAGTCGGGGCAAACGCGCGACACCCACGCCATGGGCACGCCCGGCTACGCCCCGCCAGAGCAGTATGGGCAGGGGCAGACCGACGCCCGCTCCGACATTTACAGCCTGGCCGTCATTCTCCATCAACTGCTCACCGGCCATGATCCAGCGCAGACGCCGCTGCTGCTGCCGGAGGTAAGGGCGTTAAACCCGCGTGTGTCGCCGCGCACGGCCGCCGCCATGCAGCAAGCGTTACAGCCAGACCCGGCGCGCCGTTTCGCCAACGTCGCCGCCTTTGCCGGGGCGTTGTCGCTGACGTTGGGGATCCATACCGCGCCGCCCCCGTCGCCGCCGGTGCAGCCGGGGCTGGACAGGCGGTGGGCCTGGCTGGTGGCGGGGATTGTGGCCGTGGTCGGGATGGCGCTGTTGTTGGCGCTGGCGCGCGCGCGGGAAGAGCCGCCCCCCGCCCCCACAGTCGTCCTGGCCCAGCCCACGCCGCTGGTGGTGGTGATTACGACGACGCCGGAACCGACGCCGGTGGTAACGGCCGTATCGCCCACTGTCGCAACGCCAGCCACACTGCCCGAAGTGGAGTTAGTCGTTGATGAACCCGTGCCGACAGACACCGCAGCCCCACTGTCACCGCCAACCGACACGGCCACGCCGCCACCGCTGCCGACCGTAACGCCAACGATCCCGTTTGTCATCCCGGTCATTGCCAATGATCGCCCCATCGTCTTTGACTCGACGCGGGATGGGGGCGCGGCTGAAATTTATATCATGGACAGCGACGGCCGTAACCAGCGCCGCCTCACCAACAACAGCGCGCAAGATGACGAGCCAGACCTCTCTCCTGATGGGGGATGGATTGTCTATGAATCATATGAGGCGGGGAACTACATGCTCTACCTGATGCGTGCCGATGGCAGCGGCCGGCGCGCCCTGGTCAGCGGCCGCCAGCCGGATTGGTCGCCCGACGGCCGTTACATTGCCTACGAAACCAACGGCAGCCCGAAGCAAATCTGGTTGGTGGAGGTGAGCAGTGGGCAAACGCGGCAGTTGACCAACGACCGCTGGGAAAACCGCACCCCCAGTTGGTCGCCCGACGGGCAAACGCTGGTGATGATGGCGGAAATCAACGATGTGTGGCAGTTGGTGGCGCTCAATGTGAACACATTGCGCCAGACGCAGTTGACCAGCGACGGCATAGACAAACGCTTCCCCGCCTGGTCGCCGGATGGGCGCTGGATCGCCTACAACACGCGCACGGCCGACAACTGGCCCGACCAGGTGTGGGTGATGGCGGCGTCGGGTGGGGACGCGTGGCCGGTGACTGCTGGGGAGCATAACGGCCGTCCCGCCTGGTCACCCGACAGCCAATATTTGCTCTACAACACCTACATCGGCGGCAAATGGCTCATCTACCGCCTGCACATTGCCAGCGGCGTCAGCGAACCATTAACGACCAGAGGGGATGACCAGCGCCCAGATTGGGGTGGCTCCTAAACAGAGAAATGGTTAAAGCGCCTTTTTTTATTACAAAGATACAAAGGAACAAAGAAGGAAAGCTGCTCTTTGCCTCTTTGTTTCTTCGTTCCTTTGTAATAAATTCTGGATAGATAACTGTAGAGCAGAACAATGAGGGTGAATGAATTCTGAACTCAATTCGCGTGGCAATCAACTTATTGTGCTGTTGGCCGTCGTCGTCATTGCCCTGGCGTTGTTGTTAACGGCCGTTACCCATCTACGTCCGGCAACCACCCCAGAGGTACAAACCTCCCAGCCTACGTTAGTCGCGGTTGCTGTGCTGCCAACGGCCGTTCCCTCCCCATCCGGCACGCCCACCATTCCGCCTACGCTGCCTGCGCCGACAACTGCCGCGCCAACGGCCGCCGCGCCAACGGCCGTCCCCCCCACCGCCACCTTCATTCCCACGCCCCAACCCATCACTCACCGGGTCGCCGCCGGCGAGGTGCTGCTGGGCATCGCCGCGCGCTATGGCGTGTCGGTGGAGGCGATTGTGGCGCAAAATGGGCTGGCGAATGCCGACGCTATTTGGGAAGGGCAAACGTTGCTGATCCCGCTGACAGGAGAAGCGACGGCCGTCGCTGCGACGGCCGTTCCTGCGCCAGCCACCATCACCGTGACGATGACGGCCGTTGTTGAACCAACGGCCGTCGCTCCCCTCATCAGCCCACCAACGGCCGCCGCGCCCGCCGCCTGGCCCCCTTCGTTGATCAGCGGCGACCTCGACGCCAACTATCCGCTGCTGTTCACCACAACGTCCGGTCAGGTGCGGCTCCATTACCAGCCCGACACTTACCCCCAGGGGCAAATGGCGTGGTTAGCGCCGGCCGTTGACCAGATTTGGGCGGAGACGCAGCAGGCGTTGGGGGGCAGTTTGGGGCGGCCGATTGACGTGTACCTGGCGGGAACCTGGTTTGGCGTGAATCCGGCGCTGCAAGGGTTTACGCAGTCGTGGGAATACCGCTCCTTTGTGTTGGTGAATGGCGCGTTTGCCGACGGCGAGACGCTGTACATCATCGCCCACGAATTGACGCACATCGCCGCCACGCACCTGCTGGGCGCGCCGGCGGCGACGATGCTGCACGAAGGGCTGGCGCTGCACCTGCCGCAGCCCTATCTGACGCAGCAGGCGGGCTACCTGCCGCACACGCAAATTTGCGCCGCCATTTTGCCCACAACGGCGTTCAAGACGGCCACACAAATGAGCGCCATGGGGTACAATACGGCCGGTTTTGGTGGACACATCCGCAGCTTTTTCCATTACACTCTCAGCGGCTGCTTTGTCGCCTACCTGCTGGAGACGTATGGGTTCGACGCCTTTGCCCGCCTGTACAGCAGTGGCGATTATGAAGGGGTGTACGGCCGTTCCCTCGCCGCGCTGGATCAGGAATGGCAGGTTTGGCTGGCGGCCATGCCCGTGACGGTGGATGGGGCGCAGTTGGCGGCGATGGAAACGGCCGTTGTCCAGACGTATGAGACTTTTTTGACGGCCGTTGCTGCTGGCGAGCCAATGAGTTGGGATGCGTACCTGCGCCTGAACCGTGCGCGGCAGTTGGTGCATCAGGGCAATTTTGCCGGGGCAGAGGTGGAGTTGGGAAGGATGAGGGATGATGGATGATGCCTTACGCCCGTGTTCTGTAGCGCGATTTGTTAAAGGGTGTGTTTCATTTCAGTTTGTCGCTGGCCAGGTCCGTTGAACGACGCCTGGCAAACCGGGCTGAACCGGTGTGCGCTGTGCGCTGTGCTCTGAGCCGGATTTATCCGGCGTTGTTTTGTAGCCCGATGATTGATCATCGGGCGGGTCAGGCAAACGTTCAGCGCAGTTACAACACGCCCTTTGTTAAATCGTGCAGGAGGGCGATTTAACAAATCGCCCTACATTTTCGGAGGAGACAACACGCGCCTGCAGCGCACCACGATGAATGAAAACCTGTAGTCCGAACATCCTTGTTCGGATATCGAACAAGGATGTTCGATTTACAGAGGAGAGCATTGATGACGCACTATGAAATACGACGGATTAGCGCTTTGTCGGCATTGAAGATAGGGGTTTTGGTGGGCAGCGTTGCCAGCCTGCTGCCCGGTTTTTTGTTGGGGCTGCTGCTGCGCTGGGGCGTGGGCACGCTGCGCGGCTGGCTGGAATCGTGGGTGGCGCTGACCATTCCCTTAACGGAAGTTCGCTTTAGCCTGGTGGACGCCATGCAGTTAACAGATTTACTCAATCGCTTGCAGCAGTTTGATGAGCGCGGCGTGCTGCTGGTTGTGTTGGTACTGTTGGTGGCGCTGGTATTGGGCGGGCTGCTGAATGGGTTGTTTTGGTGGGCAACGGCCGTTCTCTACAATTTGATCACGGCCGTTGTCGGTGGGCTGGTGGTGGATATGCAAAGCCCCGAGCAGGCTGTTGCGCCGCCTGTTCATCCCGGCAGTACCTTTCGCCTGGAACCATCGCCGCCTGCGTCGCCAACTCCGGCGGCTGCGGCAATAGCCGCGTCGGCCATCCGGGCCTGGTTAATTCCCGCGCAGCAGGCTGGCTCCCAATTGCCGTTGGCCCCCGGCAGCACGACCATTGGCAGCGCGCCGGGCAATCAGATCATGCTGCCCGGCCTGGCGGCGCGCCATGCGGAAATTCGGCTGGAAAACGGCCGTTACATCCTCTACGATTTTAGCCAGGGGCAGACATGGGTCAACGGCCGTGCCCTGACCGCGCCCAACATGCTCAAGCCTGGTTTTCGCGTGCGCCTGGGCAGCCAGGAGTTTCTCTTTCAGTCCGAATGAGGTTGCATCATGACCAGTTTTTGCCCCTATTGTGGCACACAGCTTAGCCGGCCGGGCGTCGCTTTTTGCGCTGCTTGCGGCCGTTCTTTAACCGGAAGCGCGGCGCCCATGCCCGGCGCGCCCCCGCCTGGCCCGTCTCCAGCGAACGAGGCGCGCCTGTCGAACCAGGCGCGCCTGTTCATTGAGCAGTTAGGGCAGCCACCGCAAACGTTTCGTCTGGAACGGCCGTCTGTCACCATTGGCCGCGACGTGCAAAACGATTTAGTTATCAACAGCCCGCTCGTCTCGCGCCAACATGCGCACATCACGCGGCAGGGGGAAAATTATTTGATTGCCGATCTGGGCAGCTCGAATGGGACAACGGTCAACGGCCGTCCACTCTCCCCACGCCAACCCCAACGGCTGCAAGACCGCGACATCATCCGCATTGGCGACCAGCAAGGGAATTCCATTGGGTTGACCTTTCAGGGAACGGCCGTTCCCGGCAAGGTGAGCAAATTTAGCGGAACCATTCACCTGGGGCAGCTTAACCTGACCCAACCCCTCATTACCATTGGCCGCGACCCTGCCAGCCAGATTCATTTAGACCATCCGGCCGTATCGCGCCGCCATGCTGAGGTACGCCAGACGGCGCAGGGACACATACTGCATGACCTGGGCAGCGCCAATGGCGTCTTTGTCAACGGGCAACTGGCGCGCGGCGCACGGCCGTTGCAGGCCGGCGATGTGGTGCAAATTGGCCCGTTCAAACTGGTGTATGATCAGCAAGGTTTTGCCCAGTACACCCCTGCCGGCAACTATCGCCTGGACGCGCAAGGGCTGCGGCGCGAGGTGACGGTGGGCGGCTTTCTGACGCAGTTTAGCGGCGGGGCGACGAAGAAGGTGATTTTAGACGACGTGAGCCTGGCGGTGCAGCCGCGCGAATTCGTCGCCCTGGTGGGGGGCAGCGGCGCCGGCAAGAGCACGTTGATGAAGGCGATGAGCGGCTTCACCCCGGCCGACCAGGGGAACGTCTTGGTTAATGGCGACGATCTGTACCGCAACTTTGCCGCCTATCGCAGCATTTTGGGCTACGTGCCGCAAGATGACATCATTCATGGGCATCTGACGGTGCAGAGCGCCCTGACCTACGCCGCGCAACTGCGCCTGCCCGATGCGCCGCCACAAGAGATCACGAACCGCATCAACAAGGCGCTGCAAGATGTGGAGATGGCGGAACATGTGGAGAAGCAGGTGAACCGGCTCAGCGGCGGGCAGCGCAAACGGGTGAGTATTGCCGTCGAATTGCTGGCCGAACCGGGGTTGTTTTTCCTCGACGAACCGACGTCGGGGCTGGACCCCGGTCTGGAAAAGAAGATGATGTACACCATGCGCCAGTTGGCCGATGGCGGCCGGACCATTGTGCTGGTGACGCACGCCACGGCCAATATTGACCAATGCACACACGTCGCCTTTTTGGCGTATGGAAAATTGGCCTATTTCGGCCCGCCGCAGGAGGCGCTCAGCTTCTTTGGCGCGGCCGACTTCGCCGACATTTATACCCGCCTGTCACAAACGGTAGACTCGACCACGCTGCCGGCGCAGTGGCAGGGACATTACCGGCAGATGACGGCCGTTAATCCTCAGGTGACGGCCGCTGACTTTTGGGCCGATTGTTACCGCGCATCAACTGATTATCAGCGTTATGTGGCCAGCCGTTTGCAAGCGCCACCCCTGGCTGCGGCCGCGCCCGTCGCCCCATCTGTGCAGCAAGGGCAAAAGGTGTCGTCGTGGCAGCAGTTTGGCGTGCTCACCCGACGCTACTTTGACCTGATCCGGCGCGACACGTTGAGCCTGGTCATTTTGCTGGCGGTGATGCCGGTGATCGGCTTTTTGCTGCTGCTGATGGCCGATAAACATGACCTGGTGGGCAAGAGCGCGGCGGACATTAGGACGCACATCCAATGCGCCATTGACTCTAGTGCAGCAGCGTGCGAGGCGGAAGCGGAAACGGCCGGCGAGGGGCGTTCTGGGGATGCGCAAGAGGATCCAAAGCAAGGGCTTTACCAGGTGGTGACGGCGACGCAGCGGGTGTTGTTTATGGTGGCGCTGGCGGGCAGCTTGCTTGGCTTATTTGCCGCCGCCTATGAAATTGTCAAAGAGGACGCCATTTACCAGCGCGAGCGGATGGTCAATTTGCGTATCATGCCTTATTTGTTGTCGAAAACGGCCGTGCTCGCCTTATTTGCGCTCATTCAAGGGGCATTACTGCTGCTGGTGCTGCGCCTTAAGCTGGAGTTTCCAGATGATGGCGTGTTGTTGCCCGCCGTGCTGGAAATGTATATCACGCTCTTTTTGGCGACATTGGCGAGCATTGCCCTGGGGCTGCTCATTTCCGCAGTCGCGCGCAGCGCCAACACAGTTATTTACATGATTTTGTTGATTTTGTTTGTGCAGATTTTGTTTGCCGGGGCGATATTTGAAATCCCGACGGCCGTTCGTCCCATTTCTTACCTGACAACGACGCGCTGGGCGTTGCAAGCGTTGGGCAGCACGGTGAATATGGAAAACTTGACGGAATTAGGTGGGGGCTGCTTGCAACCAGACCGTCCATTGCCGGCTGGCGCGCCCAGACAGCCGGCCACGCGCTACTGTGAGGAAGGGCAAACGACGCTGCCCGCTGCGTTTACGTTTAATGTGAATTATGACAGTACGGCCGTTCATTTGCTGCTGTGTTGGGCCGTGTTGGGGGCGTTTGCCGTTCTCTATACGGGATTGACGGTGTGGGTGCAAAAGCGGAAGGACGTTGTATGATGTGCTTGGCTTTTTAGGCGCTAACAGCGCCAAGATCGACAAAAAATTGTCGATCTTGTAAACACGGATGGGAAAAACA
>JACSRF010000067.1 GCA_014879875.1 Anaerolinea sp. | reverse complement strand
AACAGCGCCAAGATCGACAAAAAATTGTCGATCTTGTAAACACGGATGGGAAAAACACGGTTTTTGGGGGCTTTATCCGTGTTCCTCCTAATCTGTGTTTACACCTTCTTTTACCAGCGTCGCCTGGCAAAAGATGTAGTACCTTTCCAATGAGATGTTTGCACGATGTACAAGAATTTTTAACACAAAGAGACAAAGAAACAAAGACACAAAGGGTTTTCTTTTTCTTTGTCTTTGTCTCTTTCTATCTTTGTGTCTTTGTATTAAATTCTTTTCTGGTTTATCCAGGATAGGGAAGAACGGATTACGAAACACAGGAGAACAATCTTGAAAATCATCATCCCCCTCGCCGGACACGGCACACGCATGAGACCGCACACCTGGAGCCGCGCCAAGCCGCTGCTGCACGTGGCGGGCAACACCATCATCGGCCATTTGCTCAATTTAATGTCTGACCTGACAGAAGCGCCGGGCAACGAGGTAATTTTCGTCGTCGGCTACAAGGGGGACGAGATTGAGGCGTGGCTGCGCGAAAACTACCCGCGCCTGACGATGCACTTTGTGGTGCAGGAGCAGGCATTGGGGCAGGCGCACGCCATTTGGGTGGCGCGCCAGCATATCAACAACGACGAAGATGTGCTGATCGCCTTTGGCGATGGCATTGTGGACGCCCATTACAACACCATTCCTGACTACAACGTGGACGGCGTGCTGCTGGTGCAGGAGATGGAAGACCCGCGCACCTTTGGCGTGGTGGTGACGGATGAAGCTGGCCTGGTCACTGACTTTATTGAGAAGCCGGCCGGGTTTGAGCATCGGAATGTGATCGCCGGCATTTACTGGTTCCGCGACGGCCGTTCCCTCCTCACCGCCCTGGACACCCTGATTGCCAACGGCCGTCAAACCAAAGGAGAATATTACCTGGTAGACGCTTACCACGTCATGCTAGAACAAGGGGCGCGCTTCAAAACGCAGCCCACCGTCATCTGGCTGGACGCGGGCAAGCCGGACTTCATGCTGGAAGCAAACAAGCGGCTGCTGGGGCTGGGCTACGGCGTCACCGAAGACATCATAGACATGAGCTACGCCATGGATTTTACGGCGCTGCCACCGCTGTTTTTGCATGAAACGGCCGTCATAGACGCTTCCGTCCTTGGCCCCTACGTCAGCATCGGCGCCAACGTCACCATCAAAAACAGCATCATCCGCAACAGCATCATAGACGCCGGGGCGTACATCGAAAACGCCATCATCACCGACAGCCTCATCGGCGAAAATACCCGCGTGGTGGGCAAACATGTTACACTATTCATAGGCGACAATTCCACCGTACAACTTGGATAGATTACAAAAAGTGATACGAAATGAGTGAGATCACGATTACCGAAATATTAGACGATTTGCGCAATGCGGATGAAACAACCCGTCGCTTTGAACGCCGTTATTGGCTCAGTTCCGCAGATTTTTATCAACTCTACCAACAAGGCGTATTAGATGACGGCGAACACATGGAGGATTTTGCTATGTGGGCCGGGTTCTACCAGATCAAAATGGACCGCGAAGCAGATTTACAAACCTTATCCCATGAACGACTGCATCAACTAAAATCGCAAGCGCGAGGCAAAACCATCTCGATTAATCCGCAAGAACCAGCTTTAACCTTAACGAACTAACCGCACCCATGCCCATTCCAACCCGCGCCGCATACGAAAGCCTTGTGTATGGCCTGATGGATAGATACCAGGAAATTGCCGCGTCTACTCTACGCCTTTACAGTACCAGCGCATTAACGGCCGTCGTCGCAGGCGAACTACTCTTTCACAACGGCCTAAAATTACGTATTCTCGAAATCCTCGATTTCAAAAAAGGCCGAATTCAAAACTACAGCTATGCGGTGTATCGCGGTACAGACAAAATTCGATTGTATTGAATTAGGTAAACAACCTATCGAAAAGGAATAACACAACATGCGCAACTACATTTCGCAACGAGTCCAAAACGCGCCCCCATCGGGCATTCGCAAATTTTTCGACATCGTAGCCACCATGAAAGACGTGATTTCATTGGGCATTGGCGAGCCGGATTTCGTCACCCCAGACCCCATCCTGCGCGCCGGCATCGCCTCGCTGGAAAAAGGGCAAACCGGCTACACATCCAACAGCGGCACGATTGAACTGCGCCGCGCCCTCAGCCAACACCTCAACCGGCTCTATGGCGTGCAATATGACCCAGAGTTGGAGATTTTGATCACGGTGGGGGTGAGCGAGGCGGTGTATCTGGCGATGACGGCCGTACTCGACCCCGGCGACGAGGTGATCATCCCGGAACCCTGCTTTGTGGCCTACGGTCCCGAAGTCAGCTTCGCCGGGGGTGTGCCCGTCACCGTGCCCACCTACGTCGAAAACCAATTCCAGGTAACGGCCGCCGACATTGAAGCGCGCATCACCGACCGCACCAAAGCGATCCTGCTCGGCTACCCCAACAACCCCACCGGGGCGGTGATGAGCCGGGAGCGAATGGCTGAAATTGCCTCTGTCGCCGAACAACACGACCTGATCATCCTCTCCGACGAAATCTACGACCAACTCGTCTACGGCGTGCCCCACACCTGCGTACCCAGCCTGCCCGGCATGAAAGATCGCACCATCCTCCTCGGCGGCTTCAGCAAAGATTACGCCATGACCGGCTGGCGCATCGGCTACGCCTGCGCCACCCCCGACCTGCTGGCCGCCATGCGCAAAGTCCACCAATACACCATCATGTCCGCCCCCACCACCGGGCAGGCCGCCGCCCTCGTCGCCCTGGAGCAAGGGGATGCCCACGTCGCCCAAATGCGCGCCAAATACGACCGCCGCCGCCGCCTGATCGTGGATGGCTTCAACACCCTGGGGCTAGACTGCTTCGAGCCGAAAGGGGCCTTCTACGCCTTCCCCTCCGTCGCCCGCAGTGGCATGAGCAGCGATGAATTCGCCAACAAATTACTGGTCGAGGAAGAGGTAGCCGTCATCCCCGGCGAGGCGTTTGGCGCCAGCGGGGAAGGCTACGTGCGCGCCGCCTATGCCCAATCGTATGAGAAAATTGAGGAGGCGTTGAACCGGATTGAATCATTCATGCGCCGACATGGATAGCCGTAGACGAGACATTAGCGGAAATAAGCAAAACAGGAACACAGAGATTCACAGAGTTAAAGATGGAGCTTCACAGAGAGATAAAGAGATG
>JACSRF010000293.1 GCA_014879875.1 Anaerolinea sp. | reverse complement strand
ACTTCAATAAGTTGGTCAAGATTGGTTCAATCTCCGAAGATTGAACCAATCTAAATGGGCAAATTGTTTGATTCCCGTTCCTTAACAGAGGTAAACGATGACACGATCACGCCTGCACCGATTTGTTTTGTGGTTATTGCTCCTATTTTTGTTCCCTCATGGCCTGGCGGCGCAGACGCCAACGGGCGTTGATGTTGTCATTACAGGGGAGCCGCGCATGGTGGACGGCCAGGTTGAGGCATATGTCGCCGTGCAGCAGCCAGGGCAGCCTTTCTTGGATTTACCGGCCGACGCCTTTGTGGTCAGCGAAGACGGCCGTCCCATTGCTCCCGACAAGTTATTGGTGGAAACGGCCGTTACCGGGCTGGCGGTTGTCATTGTTGTAGACCGGGGCGGCATTGCCGCTGTTGGCGGCTGCAATGGACCCACCGGCGTCGCGCGCATCACCGAGGCCAAGCAGTTGGCAACGGATTTCGTCAACAACCTGAGCATGGGCGACGGCCGTCCTGATGATCTGGTCGCTGTCGTCGGCATTGGCCCCAAAGACGCCGCCGGTAATCTCCAGTTCAACCCCAACGAGAACTTCTCCTACAACCCGGCCGACCGCAACCTGGCGCTCAACGTGCTGGAACCATTAGACGCGCCCGAAAATTTATTAGACCCCAAAGCAACCACGCCGCTCTATGAAGGGCTGTATTACGCGCTGGATTTGTTGACCAAAAACCCCAACGCCGACATCCAGGCCGCTTTACTCAACCGTCCCAAGCTGATCCTCCTCTTCTCCGACGGCATTGACGACGGCTACAGCAATGAGGCGGTAGAATCGGACATTTTGCGCCTGGCGGATCAACAGGACGTCATTATCCATGCCGCGCGCATGAGTTGTACGCAGACCGGCAATGCGGCCGTCGTAGACACAGATCGCCTGGGGCGACTGGCGCGGCAGAGCAATGGGCAATATTGGCTGCACAGCACCCCGGAAACGCATAATCTGGCGCAGGCGGGCATGAACGCGCTCACCGCCTATGCCAACCAATACCGACTGCGCTTTCCTTCCGGCTTGAGCAGCGGCCCGCACCAACTGCGCGTGCAGGTGACGACGCCGCAGGGCGCCGCCCAGGCCAGCGCCACCTTTATCAGCCAGTTGCAGCCGCCGACGCTGCGTGTGGAAGGGGTCGCCGCCGGTTACAGCGTGGTGGAGACAGAGTTGGCGGGAACGATGCTGCCGGTAACGGCCGTCGTCGAATTCCCCGACGCCATCACCCGCCCCATGAGCGTTGAATTTTTGCTCGATGGCGCGCCGCTGGCTGTGGTGGAAAACGCCCCTTACCAATATGACTGGGCGCTGGCGGGGCTGGGCGTGGGCAGCCACACCCTCACCACCCGCGCCACCGATTCCCAACTGGGCGTGGTGCTGACCGATGAGCGGCTGCTGCAAGTGACAACTGCGCCCACTCCCACACCTATCCCTGAACCGACGCCCACGCCCACCCCTACGCCCCTCATCAGCGCCCCTGCCATTGGTGACAACGATAGTTTTACCAACTTGCTGCTCTGGCTGGTTCCGGCGCTGCTCGTCGCCCTGGTCGTCCTCGCCTTTTTCCTCTGGTGCACCAACCGCAAAGCGCAAACGGCTATGTCCCGCGTCGGGCAGGCAATGCGCACGACGAAAGCGAACTTCACCCGTCGCCTCGGCCCGCCCAAGCCGATGTTGGGCAAATTGGTCGTCACGCGCGGCCCCAACCCGAACGTGGAGTACCGCATTATGGAGCATCTGACCAAATTTGGCCGGGAGTCGGACGTGTGCGACGAAGTGATCCCCAGCAACATTGTCTCCAAACTGCACTTCTCGATCATCTACAATGAAGCGCAGCACGCCTTTTTCATTGTGGACAACGGCAGCACCAACGGTACCTTCCTCAACCGGCAGCAAATACCGCCCAACCAACACGTGCCGCTCCCCTTTGGCAGCGTGATCGCGGTAGGCAACACCGGGCAAATTGAGCTGCTGTTCCAGCCAATCGGCAGCGCGACGCAAAAGCTGGCGACATTGGAGTAACGGCATACCCACCGCCAATCGTCAATCGTCAATCGCAAATCGTAAATCGTCATGTCTTTTACAAACACGGCCGTTTTCCTGCAACCAGATGAGCGCATCGGCGACTTCATCATCGAGAAGCCGCTGCCCCAGGGCAAAGGGGGCATGGCGACGGTGTACATCGCGCGGCCGCGCCATGCCGACAGCGACCTGCCGCCGCGTGTGGCCCTGAAAATCAGCCGCAGCGAACACCAAAGCTTCATCAAACACGAAGCGGAGATGCTGCGCCGTTTTGCCCATCCGCATGTGCCCCGCCTGTATGCTTTGCCGCGTTACCCCGGTCATTTTCTGGGGCACACCGACGCGCGCCTGGGGCCGGTGTTTTATTACGCCATGGAGTATATCAATGGCGGTAATCTGCGCCGTCGTTTAGACCGGGGGCGCTTACCCCCCTATCAGGCCATCGCCATTGCCTGCCAGCTTGCCGACGCGCTGGTTCACATTCACAGCCGCCGTGTCATCAACCTGGACATCAAACCGGAGAATGTGCTGCTGCGTCACCGCTGGGGCGAGTCCTTCCGCTGGCAGTCGCCGCAGGTGGTGTTGTGTGATTTTGGCATTGCGCGCGCGTTGGGGGAACCGGGGTTTGGCATTACGGCCGCCTCCATTCCCTATGTGTCGCCAGAGCAGGCGTATGAGAGCGGCAATCAGGCAAAGAAGAATGCGGTCACGACAACGGCCGATCTCTTCCTCTTGGGCATGGTGTTGTATGAGATGTTGACCGGCGCGCCCCCATTTGCCGATCTGATACAAATTGTGGATGCCAGTTTTCAACCACCGCCGCCTGCGCAGCTTGTGCCCGGTTTGCCGGTCGGGTTGGATTACATTACGCAGCGGGCGCTGGCGCGTGATGTGTCGCGCCGCTATCAACGCGCTGAGGAGATGTTGGCGGATTTGCGCCAGGTGTCGTTTGTGAATTGGCGGGCGCTGCAAAGCTGGCTGGCGGTGGGGCTGGCGGTAGGCGTGTTGGGCTGGGGGGCGACGCAGTTGGAGCCGCCAACCTGGGGCCAATTTGCGGATACAGCCACGCCAACGGTGATGAACACGGAAACGGCCGTGCCCCCACCAACAAGCAGCATGACGCCGGTTCCACCAACGGCCGTGACGCCATCCAGCACGCCCACGCCCCTGCCC
>JACSRF010000068.1 GCA_014879875.1 Anaerolinea sp. | reverse complement strand
CCAAGATGACCCAGGCGGCAGAGACGGCCGTCCTGGACAACGTAGCCGCTACCACACCCTGGCTTGCCCCCTTGCTGCCAGCTTCCATTGCCTACCATCATCTGAAAGATTATTTGCAGTTCAGTACGCCTATGGCGCTTGTAGGCGCAGGCGTGGTAGAGCTGCTTGGCCTTTCTGCGGTGCATACTGCCTTCCAATTATGGCAGTACAACGACGAAAAGCGCGAGAGCGAAAGCGCCGCCCCTTTTGTGCCGGCGGCGTTGGCCGGCGGCGTGTACTTGCTGGTGGTGATCACAGTCAATGTGATCCTGGAAGCCGCCAACACGTCACCTTCGACAGCCGCTATTGCCAGCATCGTGGCGAAGGCGCTTCTCTCCACTCTTTCCATTGTGGCGGCATTTGTGCTGGCGCTGCGCGCGCAACATGCGCGGCGCATTGAGAAACAACGGCGTGACAGCACAATACGCAGCCAAGCGGCAGAGTTAGGCCGCCTGCGCCAGGCGGTAGAACGCATGAAACAGGAGCGCGAGGAACTGAAACAGGCCACACAGCGCGTAAAACAGTTAGAAACGGCTGCAAAACAGGCCGAAACACGGGCTGAACGGTTAGAAACGGCTGTGAAACATGCCGAAACAGAACGTGACAGGCTGGTGGTGTTGGCAACACAGGCGAAACAACTGGAAACGGCCGTGAAACAGGCTGATGAGCGCGCAAATACAGCAGAAACAACGATGAAACAGTTGGAAACGGCGGTGAAACAGGCTGAGGAGCGCGCAAGTCGCGCTGAAACGTCTGCGAAACAGTTAGAAACGCGGTGGAGCAGCCTCCCGTCAACCTATCAAGCGGCGGTACTGTACAGAAATGGAGACGGTTCCATGCGGCAATTGGCGGAAGCACACGGAACCAGTGCGGCCACCATCAGCCGCGTTGCGAAAGCCATGTTTGGAGAGAATGGTCAAGCGAATTAAATAAGAGATTGCCCTCCGCGCTGTTGCAGCAGCCGGAGGGCGCGGTCACACCAGACGGGCTGGTGCAGACGGTTGTAGTTTATGGCGACAGCCGTGCTGCGGCAATAGAACATCTATTTGCAAAAGCCCTATCTGGTGGTCAGGTAGGGCTTTTTGTATGGCAAAACGAGCGCACATCCGCAAAAGCACACGGATTCGGATCAAACTCCGCGATTTGTGTACGTGTCGGGAATGCGGCCGCAGGGAATCGCCAGGGTGGGGCGGGTGGCAGATGGGGCACATGGTTCCGGTCGCTCATGGCGGGCGAAATTGGGGCAATCTGGCGCTGATCTGCGCTGAGTGTAATCAACGTATTGGGGCGCGTTTGTGGAACCCTAAGCGGACATTGCGCCGGTGGCAAATGGTATTGGACTGGATTCTCATTCTGTTTTACGACTGGCCCAGGCCAGCAGATTTTAGGAGACGATCATGAACGGATGGTTGGTGCTTGGAATAATCCTCATCCTGGTGGCCGGTACAGTGGTGTACCGGCTGAACCCGAAAAACCCCATAGACGGGGCGGTTCGGGTTACGGGTTTTGTCGTAACGTTTTTGATGATCTTTGCCCTAATGGGTATGCCTGCGGCATGGCTGGTGCGCAGCACTCCCGCGTATATGCAAAGCAGCTGGGGATGGGCTGTTGGGGGTGGG
This sequence comes from Anaerolinea sp., assembly GCA_014879875.1. Lineage (GTDB taxonomy): Bacteria > Chloroflexota > Anaerolineae > Promineifilales > Promineifilaceae > JACSRF01. Next base: position 1,577 of record JACSRF010000068.1, on the reverse strand, counting down.
GGCGTGAAGCTGACTGATTTGCTCTCTGGGAGTGGCGTCGGCGCTGATCTTATTGCGCCCATCGCCACCGCTACGCCCACTGTCACGCCGGGAGCAATCTCTACACCCGAGTCTGCTGATCCGACTCCTGCTGTCGGGTCGGGGGTCCGGCAGCACACGGTCAAGGCGGGGGAAACACTGGCTGTCATTGCCCGGAATTACAGCGTCGCGGTTGATGAAATCGTTGCCACAAATGGCATTGCCGATCCCAACCGCATCGCCGTTGGTCAGGTTCTAACTATTCCAGGCAGTCAACCGGATATAGCGCCTGCGTCTGGTGGTGGCGCGCCGGACGCGGAGGCAAACGTGACGGAGGCAAACGTGACGCCATCTCCTTCGCCCTCGCCCACAGCAACGGCAGATTTTACGGCCGTGTTTGCCGAGATTGAGCAGGCCAAGCGCGATGGCGACCTGAAAACAGGACAAGCGCGGGTGATACACATCCTCAACCACGATCCGGGCAATGTCCGCGCACTGGCGTACCAGCAGGAAATCAATGCGGCCGGGGAACTGGCGCAGTTGTGGGCACAGTTGGGCGACCAACTGAACGGAGGTTTTGTGTATGGATGGGATGATATGGTGGGACTGGACGGCCGTGATGTGAAAGCGCAGGAATATGTGGCGCGTATGATGTACGGCCATTCCTTCCAGATCATTGAGGTAGAGCGCGCCTGGATGCGCGGTTATTTTGGCGAATCTGTGCAGCTGCGCTGCACATCTGATGGATGGATGAAGGGGCAAGAGATCTCTGTGCAGCGGTACATGATCCGGAAAATTGCCGGGAAGGATGATACCGGGTACAGCTTCTACGTGGGGCAATGATGATCCAAAAAACGGCTGTGGGCGAGATACTGGAAGCGATGGGCAAGACAGTCAGCAATATTGTCACCTTTGGCCTGGTGGTAACAGCCGGGGGGACATTGGGCTGGATGCGGCTGCGCCAATTTTATGACACCGAAGACCTGGTTGGCTTTGGCATCGTGGCAGTTGTCGTGGTGGTTGGTGGCAAGGTTGTGGCGACCCGTGTCCTTCCAGGTGCATGGAAAGGCATTAAGAATATTCCCTGGGCGCAGTTGATGCAGAAGCTGCGCCGCACGCAAATTGAGGAAGGAACAGATAGTTGGTTCTCTAACTTTACCAATGCGTACCGCCCGGTACGGGACTCGTTGGCGCTGCCGGTGGGGGTGGACGAACACGGCCGTTTCGTAGAGGTATCCATGCAGGGGCCGGAAAGTCATTTGCTCGTGAGCGGCATCACCGGCACGGGTAAGAGCGTGTTGGTCAACCAGGTTTTGGTAGCGGCGGGCATGAGCGGCCGTTACCAGGTCGCTATTGCGGCCCTCAGCGGCAAGGATTATCAGTTGATCGCCAATGAGATGGCGAACATTCACCTGCACACATACATTGACGGTCGTCTTGACCCTAAGTCAGCCATGGAGCGGTGGGCGGAAATGCTTCCCGACATCCTGGACAACTTCAATCAGGAGGTTGTCCGTCGCCAGCGATTGTTAACGCAACATGGCGCGAGACAAATTAGC